>CAZEGK010000005.1:81786-88520 GCA_964512205.1 uncultured bacterium
CGGAAATGGAGCTGGAATTGCGGATGCTGGGCATGCTCAAGGAGCTTTTGGGATTTTTTGAATAGGCGCTTCCATGATGGTTTATGGCGCCGGCTTTCTTCTTCAAGGGCGATCAGAAAAGCCTGTGTGAAGTAGCCGCCGTAATTAGAGCCGAATGAAGGGGTGCCTCGAACGGCGCCGCTTGCGAGGATTTTTCCACGACGTTTTCTAAAGAGTTTTTTTAGGCCATGTTTTTTGGGTGAGAAGTCGAAGGTGATTTTAGGCGGTGCAAGAGAGCGCGCAATAGCCTTTTCATACTCTGCCACAGGCCCAAATTTATTACAGGAGTCAGAAAAGACGATTGTAAGCTTTGCTCGTTTTTGCATGAGCACTTCATGGAGCCTTTCCATGGGAAGCGCCTCCTTCTTTGTTCTGAAGAAGAGGTTTGGCCAGATGGTATTTTGCTGAGAAAGTGCAAAGCCATGTCCCGTAAAGTAAAAAAAGAGGATGTCATTTTTGCGGATATTTGCTCTTTTGTACCAGCGTTCGAGATCTTCTATTGTAACATGCGAACCTGAAAGCACTTTAAGCTTTAGCTTAGCTTTTGCGCCTCTCGCTATTCGCTTCATAGCATGGCTCATCTTTTTGATGTCGACAGTTGCAGAGTTGTGCACAATTTTATCTGCAGTGTCTGCTATCACAATGGCGTGAAAGTTTACACCGAGAAGTGCATGCATAGGTAAAAGAAGTAAAAAGAGCCATTTCATCATAACGAGTAGTATACAATAAATGAATATATAAGATAGAGATTTTATTGGAGGCAAAATATGGATTTTTTGACAGAGCATGAAGTTTTAGCGCACTGGCTCCTTCACTATGGAAGCTTTGCGCTCTTTGGTCTTCTTGCCCTCGGGATCGTTGCGCTTCCTATCCCAGATGAGTCACTAATGGTGCTTACTGGTGTTCTCATGTTCAATGGATCGCTTCCAATCCCTCAAACCCTCGTTGCAGCATATGCTGGGAGTATTACCGGCATAACACTTAGCTATGTGCTTGGAAGAACTCTTGGAAAATATGTCATAAGACGCTTTGGTTCGTGGTTTGGTGTAACTAGTGATAGAATACACCAGGCTCATGAGTGGTTTTCTCATTTTGGAAGGTGGGCGCTTTTCTTTGGCTACTTTATTCCCGGCGTGAGGCACCTTACGGGTATCATCGCAGGCTCCATCGGCTTAGACTACCGATACTTTGCCCTTTTTGCGTACGCTGGTGCAATCCTTTGGACATCAACGTTCTTATCACTTGGCTATTTCTTTGGAAACTACTGGATTGATGTTCTTGAATGGGCAGAGATTTACATGGGTGAGATAGTGATAGTTGGAGTAGCTGCCTTTTTGCTCTATCTTATCTATACAAAAGAATAAGCACGATCAATAAAGCGATAAGAAATATTTTTAACCACAGAGACAGAGAGATCACAGAGAATACTTGCTCAGTGACTCAGTGGTGAAAATTCCCTATCATTTTTATCGTTATATCGTTTGAATTAAAAAGACTATCGCGATTCGATTTCTTGCTTGAGGTAGTCTGCAAGCTCAGGGGATTGTTTTTCTAGCCATTCACGAAGGCGGTTTGTGATCTTGTAGAGATCTTGGATGTAGACTTCGCGTTTTTTTGCTTCAGGATTTGCGTGCAGGCTGCCAAGGTCAATTAAGATCGCTTGGGTGCCTATGAGGCCTGCATTTTTGTGAAGGTCTGGATCTGAGTCTTGAAAACCTTTTTTACTTCTTTGGACTATCAAAGTAATGATGGAGTGTATTGCCTTTTTGGCAGAATCAAGATCGTGAACCGCAATCCAGTGCGAAAGCTTTGGATAGATTAGGTCAGCTCTTCTTTGCAGGATAAAGCCGTAATCGGAAAGATTGAGTGTATGCTTTCTGCCAATCTTATCGGTGAGGGAAACTTCTTGGTTGATTCCTTGTGTAGGAAGAATTTCCATGGCAATAAGGCCGCACTCTTCTTTAAGGTACTTAGCAGCTATTTTGTAGCTTTCAAGTGTTGAAGAGATTTTTTTATAGCGCTTATCGAGTGCTGCATCTCGCGATTTTGCAAGTGGCTCTGGAAGGGGAAGCTTTTCGATCCAGCGTACTGGCTTTAAATGGTAACATTTAAAAAATTTAAGCACATATTGCTTGTCCTCACTCAAAAAGGCATAGGCTTGAGAGCCCTTGCCAAGATAGTGAAAAGGCTGAGAACAGATAGTATGAAGGTTTTTTTGCTCTTTTGGGGTAGGAGGGGCAAGCTCCCATTCACTTGTAATGGGAAAAGTATTTTCAATTTTAGATACGCTAAAGCCATCTGTGAGCATGTAGTAGCTTGCGCGAAGGGCGATGACAGCGACTAAGATCCAAAGGAGATGTTTAACTCGGGGAAATGAGCGATTTTCATTTTTCATAGATAGGATTATAGCAAGAGTTTGTAGATGAAAACAACACAATATGCCACAATCACGGGCAAATTTTGAGGTGTCAATGAGCAGTAAAATTCGCGTAGGTATTTTGTGCGGTGGACTATCGTCAGAACATGAGGTGTCGCTTGTATCTGCTCAAAATGTGCTCACAAGTCTAAATCCAGAAAAATATGAAGCTATTACCATTCTTATCGATAAAACTGGCTATTGGCACCATATTGCGCCGGCGGCCCTTCTTGCACATAAGCCAGAAGAGCTTTTAACCGGTACTACAACGCTAAATTTGCCGGCAACTACAAAGTCTCAGGTGTCTCTTCCAGACGGTCCCCTCGATGTTATCTTCCCTGTTTTGCATGGGCCATATGGCGAAGATGGTACTGTACAGGGCTTTCTTAAGCTTGCAAAGATTCCTTTTGTCGGAGCAGACGTTTTAGGATCTAGTGTCGGTATGGATAAGGATGTACAAAAAAGGCTTCTAAGAGATGCCGGCATTGCAGTTGCCAAATTTAAAACGCTCTATAGGCAGCATAAAGACGCAATCGATCTTGATGTATTGATCGAGCAGCTTGGACTCCCTCTTTTTGTAAAACCTGCAAACCTTGGCTCATCGATTGCTGTGTCTAAGGCAAAGACAAAAGAGGCATTGCAAGAGGCTATAGAGAATGCCTTCAAGTATGATAAGAAAATTTTAGTGGAAGAATTTGTTCAGGGACGCGAGATAGAATGTGCAGTCCTAGGAAATGATGATCCCATTGCCTCTCTTCCTGGCGAGGTTATTACCTCATATGAGTTTTACGATTTTGAGGCCAAATATCTCGATGATAAGCTGAGGCTTGAGATCCCTGCGAACCTCTCTGCAAGCCAGATACATCAGGTCCAAGAGCTTGCTATATGCGCCTTTGAGGTTCTTGAATGCGCAGGTATGGCACGAGTAGATTTTTTCCTTAGAAATGATGGAAAACTTCTTGTAAACGAGATCAACACGATACCTGGATTTACCAATACAAGTATGTATCCAAAGCTATGGCAGGCTTCGGGAGTGGGCTATGGAGAGCTTGTAGATCGCCTCTTGCAGCTTGCTATCGATAGACATAATAATAGTTAGAAATACTATAATAGGGCCGAGGGCAATTCCCTCAAGGAGGTTCTTATGTTTAGGAACTATTTACTAGGTGCTTTTATCTTAGTAAGTATCTTTATCGCTCCTTGTCAAGCAGCCATTTTTCAGCAGCCTCAAGGGGGTGTCGTACAACCACCTTCCGGCCAGACCGTAACACCACCAGTTCCAACACCACAATCCCAAGGTGTCCATACTCCGCAACCCGGAATTCAGCCAGGCCCTGCACAACCTGGACAAGATCAACCTGGTGGATCAATTGGACCTCCAAATGGCAGCTACTATGACACTAATCAAAGTCCACAGCTTCAACGCTAAATGTGGATGCAGGGTCATTTTATGACCCTGCCCCTATTTCTGGAGTGCGGCGATTTTGTTATTGGAAGTAGTAGGAACAGCCTACGCATTTTTGCGTGCGGCCATTTAGAAGTAAAAAGACGCATCGTACTGTTAACGACGTGACTTTACCGTGAAATATTGTTCCTTTAGGACCGCAGTTTTTCCAGCTATAGATACCGGGACCATCTATTGATTGATTAGAATCTGCAATAAGCAAAAGTGCATCTTCGTTATCAAGATAGGGTGCAAGCTCCGGAAAAGCCGCTACTACATTCTCATTAATTGACGAAGTCGTTGTGTAGACAATATCTCCTGAAATATATTGGCTAAAGCATGATCCATCTTTCATGCAAAACTTGTGACGTGCGCTATCTGAATACAAGATAGAAGATACATACCCAACATGTTTTCCATGTTCATCATAAAGCGGACATTTTATTTCGTTTGGACGATTTGGATCTGCAAAGTTGTCTCCATTGCCTTCCAGAAAAATACCTTTAAAGGCATCTGTATCGTGTGATTTGCCCTTTGCCCATGCTTGGCAAGAACCTAGCAAGCTAAAGGCGAAAAGTATCGAAAATGCATATTTACACATTTTGTTAAACATAAAGCCGGACCTCCTTTTATTTGTTTGTCCGCATTCTTATTATTTAAATTTACCTATTCTTGCAAGCGATTTTGCTCTTGCTCAATATAGGACACTTTAGACATATTCCAGAGCTATGCAAAAGCAGATACCTAAAGTAAATGCCCTCAAATTTGTTTTGTTACTTGGCTTTGTCAGCCTCTTCGCAGATATGACCTATGAGGGTTCCCGAAGTATAGTGGGGCCATTTTTGGCAATACTTGGGGCAAGTGGGGCAGTGGTTGGGATGGTCTCTGGCTTTGGTGAATGTGTGGGATATGGCTTTCGCCTTTTCTTTGGCTATCTTAGCGATAAGACTTCTAAATATTGGCTCTTTACTTTTGCTGGGTATGCAATAAACCTACTTGCTGTGCCCCTCCTTGCTTTTGCAGATAATTGGCAGCTTGCAGCATCGCTCATTATTGTGGAGCGCTTTGGAAAAGCCATAAGATCACCCGCGAAGGACGCTATGCTTTCCTATGCTACAAAAGAGATAGGTCGAGGATTTGGATTTGGCCTGCATGAAGCTATGGATCAAACTGGCGCTGTGCTTGGACCGCTTATGGTAGCTGCCATCCTTTACTATAAACATTCTTACAATTTAAGTTTTGCCCTTTTGCTTATTCCGGCTCTTCTGGCATTAGCAATTCTCTTTATCAGCTGGCGCCTTTTTCCTCGGCCAGAAGAGCTTGAAAAAAAAGAGTCTCATATTGAGCCAAAGGCAATAGATCGAGCTTTTTGGCTCTATCTGGTAGCTGCATCGTCGATAGCTGCGGGCTTTGTAGATTTTCCTCTTATTTCGTATCATTTTAAAAAAATCAACATAATTTCCGATCCTGAAATTGCCCTCTTTTTTGCAATGGCGATGGGTGCAGCAGGCATTGGCGCGCTTCTTTTTGGAAAGCTCTTTGATAAAAAAGGTATGATAGCAGTTATTGGAGCCTGTTTTATCACATCCCTGTATGTCCCATTTGTATTTGCTGATAGTTTTTACGCTGCGCTTTTTGGAATGCTTCTTTGGGGGATAGGTCTTGGTGCTATCGAATCTCTGCTCAAAGCTTCAATAGCTACTTTTGTCTCAAAAGAGAAGCGGGCAACGGCTTATGGTATTTTTAATGGTGCCTTTGGCCTTTTTTGGTTTTTGGGAAGCACCTGCATTGGAGTCTTGTATGATCTATCGATTCCTTTGCTTATTATTTTTTCTATAACACTGCAGCTTTTAGCTGCGGCATTACTTTTCATAATTCATAAACAAAAATATATAAGGTAAAGACAAATGACTGCAGCTATCGATAAATTACGATCACAAGTGGATGTACTTTCACAAGAGCAAATTGGCACTCGTGAGGGTGCTGAAGTGTTAAAAGCAATTTCTCGCATTGGCAGATTAGGCGAAAATGAGTTCACCAATTTTGTCTCATCCTGTTCTGAAGATAAAAAGCCTCTTGTCTATAAGCTGCGAGAGCAGGCAAAAGTCGCTCTTCTTGCCGTTGCAGGTGGTAAGGAGGCACTCGATGCTGCAGATTTAGCCGTGCGAGCAAAAGAAGAGCTTCTTATGAAAGAGATGGGTGCCGAAAACTTTAGACATCTACTAGGTGATGTTTCACAAGATGAAAAAATAGATATTCTACGACATGCGAAGCGAGGTATTTCCAAATGTAGTTTTGGTATGCAGAGCTCGCTCATCCAGTTAATCAAACAGATCCCGCAAAAAGAGCGTGAAGGAGCTTTAAAACGGCTTCCTGAATTTTTGGATAAAGTTGTAAGTCAAGAATATGTCGAACGGGAATCTACTCTTATTTTGGTTCGTGAACGGGCAAATGAGGGGGCTGTTGGTGAGCTAATCGATGTGCTTCTTATGCTTCCGACAAGTGGCTGGTATGCGGTTTTAAAGACAAATAAAAATCTACACCTATGGCTTGAGGCGACAAAACGAGCAATGCCCATTATCCAAAAAAATCAACTTGGAAATAGATGGGAGATAGAAAGAGTGATTGCTTTTTGTGAAGAATTTTCAGAAGAGGTCATTCAGGCTAGCCTGCCACTTATGGAATCGATTAAAGAAGCCTCTCATGCATATACCATTCTCAAATGTGTGCAGCTAGAAGAGAAGGCAAAGAGGGCAGAAATTGTCTCTTTCGTTTGTCGCATACTACGTCCCTTTAAAGAGCCGCACTATCTTATAGAGCTTGCATTTACGATAA
>CAZEGK010000006.1:0-86287 GCA_964512205.1 uncultured bacterium
TCCTTAAACTTTAATTGCTATGTAAGAGATAGCAAATTAGAGTTTAAGGAGCAAGAAAAAGATTAATAGCCGTGGCTTGTACCGCAGCCGCAGCTGGAACGAGCATTAGGATTTGAGATTTTGAAGCCTGATTGGAGTCCATTGACATAGTCAATTTCGCTGCCTTGAAGGCGTCCTAGTGCTTGCTTGTAGACGTGGATGTTTACGCCATTTGATGTGTATATGATATCATCAGCATCTGGCTTTTCTGAAAAACCAAGCACATATTCAAATCCGCTGCAGCCTGCCGGCTTTTCGTCAAAGCGAAGTGCCCAGCCTTCTTTGCCTTCAGATTTGCAGATACGCATAAATTCGTCAGCTGCTTCTTTAGTAAGTGAAATGGTATCAGGATCTGACTGGTGGGTGAGCTCTTCATTTAGCTTATCAAGAAGTTCTTTAAGGTGATCTTCTGTCATACCATGGCGAAGGACGCCAGATTCTACAGTTTCCCATGTTGATGCTGAGCAGCCAACGCAGTTTAGTCCAAAACGAGTGAGGACGAGTGCAAGCTTTTGTGCTTTTGCAGGAAATTTTGCGAAAATTTCATTAATAGTCATTTCGCGAGTAATATTTTGTGACATAGCTTTTTACCTAAAATGATATTGTAACAAGGCCTTGCTTGATCTTTGCTTGGCAGCACATACGCTCGCGCTTTGTGCCAGATTCGCCAAGAAAGTCAATTTCAGCTTGAGTTGGTTCAGTTAAATTTTCGTGACCTGAAACAACTTCGACGATGCAGGTGCCGCAGACACCTTCTGTGCAGGCAAAGGGGACGCCGGCTTCTTCGCATTTTTCTGCAATTGAGCCATTATCTTCTATTTCTACTTCTTCGCCTGTATTTTGAAAACGTAATTTTGCCATAGAGAAATTTTACTAATTATTTCTTTTTCTTTAAAGGTTTTTTATTTGGAGCAGCTGGTTTGACAACTTTTTCTTTGACCGGAACTTTTTTATTGGTCAAACGGATGCCTGTATCTTTAAAATCTACCCATATAGGGGATGTCCATGCCATATGACCATCCTCTTGCGTTACGCGGAGGTAGTAAAAGACAAAAGGCTTCTTTTCTTTGCTTGGAATAGTGACATCGCTAAGATGATCCATATCATCGTAGGTAAAATCCAAAAATTGGCTATTAGGCGCATATTCTTGGATAACTTCACCATTTCGGAGCAGTTCTACTTTTGTAAGCGGCTGCGTGCCTGCTATATAGCCTGTAAGGTGTCGACATACAGCAAGGCCTGGCTTTTCGCCGCTATCAAGCTCTGCGCCCATGGGCTGACCTGCAAGATTAAGGCCCACGATAATACGTGCACCTGTCGTTGCATAACAATTTCTGTTATAGAGGCCTTCAAAAATGCTCGGTCTTGATAGTGTATCTGAAAGTACAGCGGTAAGGCCTGGACTATACTGCTCTTGATCGTGATCAAAGAAGTCAGCATAAATACCTCTATCATCGAGACCGCCACCTACAAATCCAAAGCGCTTTCCATCCAGTAGTGCTTTAAGGCAGGAGCCTTCTGCAGTTTCGTTAATGCCTTTTTTAGCAGGTCCTTTGATAGGACGGTCGTTACCCTCTTTTACTGTACACTCGGAGGAACCCCAGGCATTATAAATTTCTACAACGCGTTCGAAATCTGGATTAAAATCATCAAAATTATATTCAAAGCCTTTACCCATGGTAAAGCAGGGGATTGAAATCATTTCTTTTGGGCTGAATATCTTATATATTTTTTTAAGCGTATTGGAGCGCTGTTCTTTTTTGCGAAGTATTGGTTTTTCGCCTTTTGCAAAAATAATTTGTCGGATGCCTTCTACTTTTGGCTCTCCAACCCACTGCTCGCCAAGCATGACGGCAAAGCGCTCTTCTTCGTCAAGTTCTTCTACGTTTTGTGAAATTTGCTTCCAAGTTTCGTTTGAAGTCTCTTCGACGTTTTCGAATGGAGAAGCGGCAAAAAAGTTTATTGACTTTTCATCGCGGAAATGGCGGAGGCAGCTTTCGATATTTTCTGTTGAATCAAAGCGTTCAGATTCTCCATGCAAAATACCCCAAAAGAGGCTCTTAACTTCATGTGCAAAGCATTTGATAGGTGAGGATCTATATTTTTGCTTTGTTTTAACGTTTGTAAGCTCAATTGTATAAACACCAGCATCGTTAAAATAGAGGTTTGGAAGTGCGATAAAGCCGGTTTCAGGAACAAAGAGCTTCCACTTTAGGTTTTCGCGCAAATTTTCATGGCTTAGCTCAATCAGGGTGTTTTCTGGGGCATTATTCGTAAGATTGCCAAACTCATCCTCAAAGCGCAACACAACATCAAATCGGCGATTCTTTGTAGTGACTGAAGGTGCTAGTATTCGTATTGTGTGGAGGATGTTACCTTTGATATCGACGCTAAAGGTCTCTGGATCTTGAAAATTGCCCTTTCCTGATGTATCGATGTAGAGAAGAAAGGAGCGGCGCCTCTGGAGCATTTCTTGAGCGCGGTTTCCATATTTAACAGGATCTTTTCCTTTAGGAGCGCCCATACAGATTGTCACGCTAGATCCTGGAGCGATCTCTTGCGGCATCACAAACTCAAATTGCGGTACAAAACTTTGCGGAAGATCTTTTGTGCGGGCATTAATGACTTTTCCATTATCTAAGAGTGCATAGATAGCGTTTGATGTTGCTTTGGGGTCATTATCTGGCGTTTGCCAGTCAATAGCGCGTCCTTTGCTGCTTAGATCAAACTTTAAAATAGTTCCCTTCGGGAGTGCCACCGCAGGTGTATAGATAAATTTCCAGGTGTTAACTTCACCGGTTAAAATGGAACTCGGTTCAAAGTAACAAATTGATCGTCGCATGGGGGTATCTCCATTTTGTGCAAGAGTTTGCCTGAAGTGACAAAAAAGTTCAAGTTGCGGCCTTAAAATTTTACCACAGAGGCACAGAGACACTGAAAAAGGTGAAAAAAACGATATAAATCTCTTTTTTCTCTCTCTTCTCCCTGACTCAGTGTCTCAGTGGTAAAATTTTTTAGTGAGAGTATTCAATTACTTTGGTTTCGCGGAAGACACTTACCTGGACGCGCATGTTGGGAGCAAGCGGCTGAAGCTCTAGTGCGAGCTCTTTTGCTAATCGACTTGCCGTATCTTCGGATACAACATCTGGTTTTACAAAGAGATGAAGCTCTCTTCCGCCAGAGACTGCGTAGGCTGAGACAACTCCCGGAAGAGCTGAAGCTTTAGCTTCAAATTCTTTAAGTCTGCTATGAAAGAGCTCCTGCGTTTCCATGCGTGCATTTTTCTTTCCGCCGGATAAAAAGTCTGCTGGCCGCACAAGTTCTGCTTCGAGGGAGCGTGGAGCCATCTCGTTGTGATGGCATCCAACACCATTTGCAACTTCTTCACTTTCGCCGCATTCAAGTAGGAGATTGTATCCTGCAAGGGCATGAGAGGAAGGTATTTCTGACTGAATAGCTTTTCCGATGTCGTGCAAAAGCCCCATACGCATCGCAAGAGAGACATTAAGTTGCATCTCTGCTGCTATTTGTCCGATGATTCTTGCAACTTCAATTGAGTGTTCAAGCAGATTTTGTCCATAGCTTGATTGCAGCTTTAATTTGCCAAGGTGAAAATGGATGATCGGATGCAGGTTGTAAATGGCTAAAGATTCAGCAGCTTGTTTGCCATACCCAATGCAGGCTTGTTCGATATTGTTTTGCGCAGCTTGCACCTCTTCGTCAATACGTTGTGGGTTAATCTTTGCGCTTTCTATAAGCTGGAGGAGTGCAATTTTTGCAATTTCTCGCCTGTAAAGGTCAAAACAGGATAAAAAGATAGTCTCAGGGGTCTCATCTACAACTACATTCACTCCAGTACGAAGCTGGAATGCTTTAATGTTTTTACCTTCACGACCTATAATTTTTGATTTCATCTCTTCTGAAGGGAGGCGGATTTCTTCGATTGTAGCATCGTGAAGGGCTTTAGAAGGAAGCCTTGCAAGACTTTGGACAATTAGCTTATGGGATTCTTCGTCAATTCGCTCTTCGATTTCTTTTCTTTTGCTGGAATAGATTTTTGCAAGTCGCTCCTCAACCTCTCTTTTTGCAGCGTGCGTGAGTTCATCAACTGTTTTCTGTTCTCTTTCTTCAATAGCCTTTTGACGGAGTCTAAGTTCATCATGGAGCTTTTCGCAGTAAAGCTCATCTTCGCGAAGCTTTTTTTGTATGGCTTTTTGCTCTTTTAGCTTTTCAAGAAGAAGTTCTTCTTCTTTTGCATAGGCACTTTTTTTTGCATCTAATGCTTTTATCTCTTGATGAGCAGACTCTAGGATCTTTTTCGCCTTCAGATCAGCATTTTTGATAAGCTCATCTGCTAAGAGATTTGCGCGTATAGTGATCTTTCGCTGCCAGTAGAGCGCTAAGATAACGAGTATGCCAAGGATTATAACAAAAGTTCCAATCATACTACTTCATGTTGCAAGTAATTTTTACTTTTTCCACAGAGCGATCACCGGAGCTTAAAATTTCAATGTCAAAGTCATCGTGGTGAAGGACCACCCCTTTTGTGGGGATAGTGCCGAGCCTAAAGAAAATATAGCCTGAAATTGTATCATATTCTCCCTCTTGCGGGATTTTTATCCCGATTTCCTCATCAAGGTCAAGAAGGTTAATGCGTGCATCTACAATCCAAGCCTGCTTTCCAGCTGGCCTAATTAGGACCTCTGCTTCATCATACTCATCGGCGATTTCTCCGACAATCTCTTCTAAAATATCTTCAATTGTGACAACGCCCGATGTCATGCCATATTCGTCTACAACAACAGCAAGGTGAGTCTGCTTTTTACGAAATTCTTGTAAAAGCATCGAAATCTTCTTTGTCTCAGGAGTGTAGAGTACCTTTTTTGCAAGATCTTCAATCGGCTCTTTGAGGAAATCTTTGTTGTTTTCCATATACTTTGCAAGAATGTCCTTATACATGACTATACCTACAATATGGTCTTGCGTCTGCTTATAGACGGGAACTCTGCTATAGCCCTCTTTTTGCATAAGGCTTGCAGCTTCTTGAATTGTGCATGTGAGCGGAAGGGAAAAGAGATCAAGACGAGGCACCATCACTTCTCGAACAATTCGTTTTCTAAAGGTAAGAAGTGATTGAAAAAGCTTTTTATCATGATCGCTAAGGAGGTTTTGCTTACTTATCTCTTTGATTAGCTCTTGCAATGTCAAAGGGGTAGTGCGTCTCTTGTAGAACCAAAAGAGGAGGGCAGCAAAAAGGAGAACGAGCACGAGA
This sequence comes from uncultured bacterium, assembly GCA_964512205.1. Taxonomy (GTDB): domain Bacteria; phylum Chlamydiota; class Chlamydiia; order Chlamydiales; family FEN-1388; genus SZAS-7. The sequence continues at coordinate 5,312 of CAZEGK010000006.1, forward strand.
TATGCTAGTTCTTGCATAGGATATTTCCAGTTTTTTCAAGTAATTTCATGTACTTCTGTTCTTTTGCCCGCATTTTTTGACGATCTACTGGATTGATATCATCATAGCCTAAAAGGTGCAAGAGTCCATGTACAATATAAAGGGTAACTTCCCTGTAGGGGTCAAGTCCAGCTTCAGTGCTATAGAGTATAGCTTGCTTAGGGCATACAAAGACATCACCCAAGTAGCAGTAGCCTGCCTGTTGCTCCGCGTCCATAGGGAAGGAGATGCAGTCAGTGATAGTGGGATCGTCAAAAAACTCTTTATGTAGCTTTGAGATAACAGGTGCAGTTACGAAGTGAAATGCGACTTCATCGCAGGAGCGTTTTTCGCTAGAGAGCACCAAGAGCGCGATAATTTCGAGCTTATGCCTTTCATGGCGAAGCTGCAAATCTTTTTGCCTATCAGAAACGAGTACTTTCATAGGTAAAAAGGGACCAAAATGACATAAGGGACATAAAGGACTTCTTGTTTTAGTCCTTTAGGTCTTTTTTGTCCCTTTGGTCCTTTCATGAGACTAGTTACGGTGTAACAGGTGTTTTTGGAAGGCCTGTTACCTTAGCGTTGTCGCCCTCTTTCCAGCGTCCGAGCTTTTTGAGGGTGTCGATGCGCTCAAAACGCTTGAGCACATTGCGCTTTTTTACCGATTTATTTGATTTTCCAAAACTTGGGTGTCGTGACATGTGACGGTCTCCAATTACAGTTTGGCTATATAAACATTTTGTGCCGCAGAAGTACCTGCAAGGGCATTTGGATGTTCTTTAAAGCCAGTTTTCAATGCATCTTTTTTAGGGCCAGTTTTTCCAAGACTTCTTTTAGGTCTTCGAGGGGAGACTGCCCGATCTCTCGTTTTTTTACTCAATCGTACCATTGGAATGCTCCTTAAATTGCAAGAGGGTATTGTAACGATTTTATTCTTTTCTCACAATTGTAAAGCTCAATATCGACTTAAGAGCTACATCTGCAGGAAGATCGAGCAGGGTAGTATGTTGCTTTTCAAAGGTGCAAAGGTATCCACCTGTGGCATTTGGCGTCGAGGGAATAAAGACGGAAACATAGCGTTTTTCGTCCCCATGTAAGGTAGCGGTAAATTCACCTGTCACTATGCCTACGGTCCTATCATCGGCAGAGGGATAGGGAACTACAACCACTTCTCGGCTGCTAGTATCTTGTGGGTTAAAGAAAAGATTTACAAGTTCCTTCGAGGGGCCATAAATTTTTCGCACAATCGGTGTTTTCATAAGCAATTGATCGATGTAATAGCCGATAGGATGAAAGGCAATTCTTGCCGCAAAAAATCCTGCGAGAAAAATAAGACCAAGGAGAAATGTAATAATCAAAACTTTACTTAAAAAGAATATGATCTGTTCGTGAGAGAATATGCCTAAGCCATCACTCAGCAGGTTTAGCTTTTTAAGCAAAAAAGCTACGATATATTCAAAAGGCCCGGTAACAAGTCTTATACCAAATGAAAGGACAATGTAGGTGATCAGGATTGGCAAGAGCGTAATAAGCCCAGCAAAAAAGCTCTTTTTCATTGCTCTTCACTTTTTTGTATCTGAGGCATCAACACGCCGCACGAAATAATATAGCGAAGAGCCTCCTCAACCTTCATGTTAAGAGGGATAATATCCTCTTTTTTGTACATGAGCAAAAATCCCGTTGTCGGATTTGGTGTCGTGGAGACAAAAACAGCTACTCTTCCATCAAGAGACTCTTCTTGGGTGACGAGTCCGACAGCATAGGCTCCCTTATGGGGAAAAGGGACAAAAACAACTTGCTTAAAGGATGTGCTATCTTGCTTGAAGACTGATTGGATAAGCTCTTGCGAGGTTTTATATACAGAGCTTACTACAGGGATCCTATGCAAAATTGCATCTGATATTTTGAGCAGGTATTTGAAAAAAAAGTATCTACCAATTGCACCTATTGAGATGATAAGCCCAAAAAAGAGGGCAAACGCTAAGAGTTTGCCGACGACGTCTAAAGCACCTTGTGAGTGGACTCCAAAGAGCTTTAGGACCGCTACGGATATTCCTGTGAAAGGGTCTGTAAGAAGACCCAAGATAAAGCTTATGATCCAATAGGTTAGTGCCAGGGGAAGAAGCACTACAAGGCCTGTTATAAAATACTTCTTTATCATAACTACCTTCTTCTTCTGCCTTTCTTACGCTCTTTTGGGCGAGGTACTGCATAGGGCTGGCCACTATGCCTCATAAGCTGCCAGGAGCATTCCTGCAGTATAAAATCAATGTGTCTTACAGAGACGCTTAACTTATCTCCTGCCTTATAGCTTAGCCCTTGATAGCGTCCAAGGAGCATCATCTCCTTTTCGCTATAGTCGAAGAAGTCTTCCTCAAGTTCTGACACATGCAAAAAGCCCTCTATCATAAAATCTAGCACATCAAAGTAGATGCCAAAAGGCTTCACACGCGTGACGACAGCTTCATACGTTCTATAGCGGTCCTCGTTATATTTTGAGGAAAGAAGACGAAGCTTCTTTAAAAATATTACGCTGCCTTCTGCACGAGCAGAGATTCTTTCTCGCTCCGAAGCATCATCGCTGATATCTTGCAGCTTTTCCCGGTCGATATTGCCATCAAAAAGCAGGCGATGAATGATCGTATCAATATAGCGTCTGATAGGACTTGTAAAGTGGGTATAGTGCTCAAGGCTTAGGCCATAGTGACCTATGTTATCTGGTGAGTAGCAGGCAAGTCTCATGCTACGTATGTAACAGGTAGCAAGGTACTGAGCCGCTTGAGATCCCTCTGGAATCTCAGCAAAAAATGCCTGAATATCTTGCGGGGTAGGATCTTGCGGAAGGTTGTAGCCAAAGGCCGATGCAAGGGTAGCAAATTCGCGAAGGGATTCCTTAGCAGGCTCTTCGTGAATTCTGAAGGTGGCATTTTTACCCTGTTTTGTTAGGGCTATTGCCACAGTTTCATTAGCTTTTAGCATAAACTCTTCGACAAGTTGGTGGGTGATGTCATATTCGATAAGCTCAGTGCCTGTCGGAATACCTTTTTCATCAACCATTACCTTAAATTCCGGCATAAAGAGCTGAACGCTTCCTCGCTCTTGCCTTTTTTTCTTGAGTAGGTAGCAAAGATCTACCATTTCATGCAGTTTTTTCTTATGGATGCTTTCAAGCTCGCCGTCGAGAACCTTTTTTGCCTGCTTGTATGTAAAGCGCTTTTTACTTTTGATTACGCTTTTTACAATACGGTAGCTTTTGACACTTCCGGTCTCATCGATCAGCATAAAGACAGATACCGTCAGACGAAGTACTCCTTCTCGTAGTGAGCAGAGGTTATCTGAGAGCTCCGAGGGGAGCATGGGAATACATTTGCCAGGAAAATAGGTGGAGTTGCAGCGAAGGCTTGCTTCTCTATCGAGTGCTGATTTTTCTTTTACATAGTGAGAGACATCTGCAATGTGGACGCCAAGCTCGTAAAGGCCATCTTTTTTCTCAACGGATATAGCATCATCATAGTCCTTAGCTGTATCCGGGTCTATAGTAAAAAGCTCAAGATCGCGAAGGTCTTCACGTCCCTCTAGATCTTCTTTTTTGACCCTGGTGCCAAAGGCGAGTGCTTCCTCTACAGCATCCTGAGGAAATTCGCATCGCAGCTCATTTTCTAGTATTGCAGCAGGGATATCAGTGCCAGGATCAGAAATATGGCCAATGATCTTAGTAAGCTCGCCCTGGCAGCTTTCTTCTTTATCGCCCCATTTGGTCACTTCGATGAGGACGCGATCGCCAACCTTTAATTTTTGGTCAATATTCAGAACTTCCACTTGGCGCTTTTCTCCAAGTAGGCTGCAGTAGGCGTGGGCATGCTTTGCGGAAACATCTGAAATGGTGCCAACGACGCTATTTCGCTTTCTAGAGACTATAGAAGCGACTTTTCCTTCTGGGCCTCGTTCTGAAAATTCACTAGAGACGATAACTTCAACGATATCGCCATCGATTGCATTATTTACATAGGGTTTTGGAATGAAAATATCTGGATCTTCGGAGTTTTTGACAACGACAAAGCCAAAGCCTCGTGGATGCATTTTAATGGTGCCGACGACGACATTTTCTTTAGGTTTTTCTTCTTGTGCGACTATTTTATCTCCTGATTGTTCTAGCTTCCCCTGCCCCTTAAGGTCCTTTAATACCCGATCAAAAATCTCAAAATGTTCAGGATGAATTTTGAGTCGCTCTATGAGAGACTCTCTATTTTGGGGTGAGTATCGTTTGCCTTTTACATATTCGTAGGTAACTTTAAGCAGGTTTTGGAAGAGGCGCTCCTGTTTGGCGCTCTTTTTTTTTGACATAGATTATCGTTTTAAACTTTTAATATAAATTTTCATTGTATCAGATCCACACTTTATGGACTACTACATACGTTAGAGCCGGAAACATGTGGGCTTGTGCCAGGGGTTTGCATAGGGCTTACGTTAAAGCAGTTTGTCACGCTATTGTTTGCAGCCATGTTAAAGTAGGTCTCTGTAGAATTGGGAAATTCTAAGTAGAGGCCAACCTTACAGCCCCAAACGGCATTACCTGATAGGTGGTTTGCATTATGGTCTGCAACATGGACACCATAGTGTACGTTGTCAAAGATTTGGCAATCGATTACGCTCGAACTTGTGCCCTTTTGGCTGTTTACTAAGATGCCGCTATGGTTATTGAAGATCTTAGAATTGCGTATGGTGCAGCTACTTGCATTTGTAATCGACACACCTACATCTTGCGCACCTGAAATCCGGCAGTCATCAAAAAGGACCCGCTCCCCATTTTCAATAGAGACCATCTTTCCATTTATTCCGCGAAGTGTTGATGCTTTAACAGCAACATCTGTGACTGTCGAGCAGTTTGGATAGCCAATGTGTATTGCAGCAGGAGTGTAGCCGCTTGGTATGTCAAGAGATGTTGTATCTAGCAGTACATTCTCAAAAAGTATCCCCGTTCCGCCAAGAAGCAAAAAGCCATCAAAGCCTTTTATCTGAGCTTTTTGTATGCAAGTTGAGTTTTTAATCTGAACGTTGTTTGCTCTATTTTGCTCTTCGCATCCGCCAAGTTGGACAATGTTTAGATTGGATACCGGTGAGCTTACAAGAATACAGTTATCAACGAGCATAGAATCTACTTCAAGTATATGGAGCGTACCTATCCAGCCTGAAAAGGCACAATTTTTTACCTCTATATTGCTCGATAGTCCCTCAACATGAAGTCCAAAGGATGTTCTTGTAGGATCAAATTCAAGATCTGCGCCTATAAAAGTTGAGGAATCGAGAGAAATATTAGTGGAACTTTCAATCCAGAGGCCGCCTCCGTTGCCAGTTCCTGCAAGAGTTGCAGGGCTTGGAAAGACTACTGTAATATCGCCCTCATGTGCCTCAAGCTGTGAGCGATTGATCGAACATGCATTTGAGCGCTCAAGGAATATGCCGCGGGATGTGTTCTTTGTATAGCAAGACTCTATTGAACAGTTATTTACCTGTACGAGATGGATTGCAGCGCTCGAATCAGATTTTACAATAGAGCTAGCAGATATGTTTGCATTTTGGATCACAAGGCTATCGACGTTTTGCGCATAAAGCCCTTTTGCCTTGCCATTTGTAAGTGTGATGCTGTGGTGTTGAAAGTCAATAGACACCCTATCTGCATTAACAGAAAGAGCGCTTTTATCCCCATGATAGCTAAGGTCGTGAGAAAGCACATACGATCCAGAAGAGGTGATCTCAAAGGGAAGTTGATCTATAACGACGCAAGATGCATCAGGAAATTGCTTGTCGATAAAGGAGCCTGTGCTCACTGTGGTTTTTTTTAGCTCATTGCTATAGTCTTTTACCTGCTGACTTAGCGAGTCAAATCCTTGGCAAAGATCGCATGAGAGCTCTTTTGCTTGAAGGGACAGGCTGGATGACACAATTGCTAGCAGCAGCGGAAGTGTATTTCTTTTGGACATAATAGTTCCTCAATCTAATTTGTTATGGTGTGCCACATAGGTTTGATCCAGCAGTCTGAGGAGAAGTTCCTGGAGGCTGTGCGGGATGAACGCCTAGGCAATTTTTGTTGTTCTTGCAAATGGTATTAAAGTGGGTAACGGTTGTCGCTTCATTATCGACAAGCCCATATCCGCCATTTCCAAAGATTCTGTTATTTACGACAAATGCCTTTATGCTATTTTGCGATATTGTAATGCCATTTTGATCGTTGCCGCTTATTTCGCAGCCGATAATAGCAGGAGAGTGGGCATTTTGGCTTATGGTGATGCCGCTTGTGCCATTTTGAATAGTAGAGTCTTTTACTATGCAGCTTCTTGCGTTATCCATAAAAACTGTAGAGATAGTGCCATTGGCAAATGTACTCTCTGAAAAGCTAATGTAGGAGCCATTTTCTATGTGTAAAGCGTAGGGAAAGCTTCCAACGACTTTGCAGCTTTTTGCTTCGATGTCGCTATAGAGAAGACCTGGAGTGCAGCTTACAGATCCATTATTTTTACAGCCGATATGAATAGCTGATGGCTTATAGTCATCGCCTGTAGTTGTAATGTCAAGGATAATATTTTCAAGACGCGCTCCTTGGCCATTTAAAAAGAGCATGCCATCGAAGCCTGTCTTTGCCTTTTTCTGGATAAGTCTTGTGTTTGTAATCTGCACATCGTTTGCTTGGGAAGTGATAGTACCAAGTTCTATCAGGTTTTTATTGGATATTGGCGATCCGACAAGACTGCAGTTATCTATGTGAAGCGCGCATACTTCATTTATTGTAAGTGTGCTCAGCCAGTTTGAAAAGCTTGAATCTTTAATAAAGACATTTTGCGTTTTGCCCGTTATAAGCAATGCATTTGAGGTGGCATCTGGATCCATAGAAGCTCCAGAGCCTTCAAAATGCGACTTTGTTAGTGAAATGCTTTCAGAGTTATCTATGAGAAGTCCTGCGCCAAGCTCAAGCTCTGTTCCATCATGCAGCTCAAAATGGCTATTTTCTATCGCCACATTTTGGCAGTTTTGTAGCGATATGCCTTTTCTTGTCTTTAAACCATAAAAGTTATCAATAGATGCTTTTGAGACATTGACAAGGGAGACTGCCGTTTTTGCTTGGCTGCCAAGAATGTGGCAGTTTTTTAAGGTAAAGTCTTTTGCTCCTTGAACAATGATACCTTCACCATCTTCGTGGTTTAGGCTGATGCTATGGTTTTTGCAGTCTAGTACTATATCGTCTGCTGTGATTGTTATTGCAGCTCCAGCTGATGCATGAACGAGATCATCACTCAGGTAGTAGATGCCAGCCTCTGATACAGTAGCTGGAAGCTCCTGGATAGTTATTGAGCTTGAAGTAGGATACTTGGAATCTAAAAAATCTAAGAGTTTATAGAGCTCAGCTTTAGCTTCGATAAAGCTTGCTGCAAGCTCCTCTTCGAATGAATAGAGTTCATCGCAGAGGTCGCAAGGCAAAGATGTGCGTTTTGCCTGATTTTTTTCGTTAATAAAGGAAATCGCTCGGTGGACGGCCCCTATTGCCTTTGCGAGGGATTCTTTTTTTGCCTCTTTTCCACTACTTGATACTTTGTGTGCATACTCAAGCACTTCCTGGAGCTGTTTTTTCATGCCCGCATCAGATACAGATATTGCAAGTTTTTTGAGGCGGGGGATATGGAGATCTAACTCTGCCCTTTGGGTATAGTTGTCACCGTTCATTGTAGTATTAACGCATATTAGGGCTAAAATCGTCCCAAACAGATATTTCTTCATCATCAACTTCCTCTTAGGTTGCCGGTAAGGCATGCAAAAAAGCATGCGGTACCATATAAGATGTACAATGAAGAAACAGCAATTTATTTTGAACAACGATTTTCTCGTTGTTCAAAATTTATAGTGTGAGCAGCTATCCAATCAGTTTAAAAAAAGGTAGTTGCAAGGCCTATTTTTGCTGCGTTAATTATATCTATTTGTTCGCCTGTAACAGCTGCTGCTATATCGCGAGGAATAATATGCCTTGCTGTAAGTGCTGCAATACCTGCACCGAGAAATATAAATCCGGTTGCTGAGCCAAAAGTATTAAAAACATCTCTATGTGATACCTGGTGGTAAATTTTGCATATCCCATTCATAGCTAATTGTGTAAATAAGGCCTGTGTGCCGGTAAATAGAGCGGCTGTGAGGGGGCGGAAGCTGCGAGCAGGGACAGCTGGATCCGGCTGATAAGTGCCGACAAAATAGCTTGCAACAGCTCCTGCTGCAGCAGGTATTACCGCATGACTTAAAAGATCTGTTGGGTTAAAAGGGTTAATAACTTTATCAAGACAGCTAGACATATATATCCTTTTTTTATTGTGAATTCAAGAGGGTAAGTTTTCGCACGACGACTTTTGAGCTTGAGCCATAATAGTTTTGAATCATACAGATGGCATCCGACGGTCTATAGGCTCCAATTTTCATAAGTCCCTTATTGCTATCAAAAATATAAGATCCGAAGCTCCATTTGAGGTAGGCTACAGCATGGGCCTCATCGCCTATAGTAAATTCAACGCTTGAACATCCAACTTCTTGCGCATCAAATCGGACTCTTTCAGATTCTAAACAAAGATCTACATAGTCATTCCAATTTGAGGCTATAGTAAGCTTCATTCCAACGATTTTTAAAACCATAGTTAAGTAATCGTGAAGTTCAAAAAGGTATTGGGTATCTTTTCTTACGTCAGCCGTTTTATTATATATCCACTGAAGCGCTGCAGCTTCTTTGCAAAATCCCTCTTCAAACTCTTTTGCATACGAAATCAGCTCTTCTTCATTTTGTATATTTTTTTCTAAACATCCTCTTATAAAAAGACGTGCAGCTCCAAAACAAATTCCTTTCGATTTTGCGCCTCGAATCTCTGCATTTTCAAGTTTTTGATAGTGAGGCTTATCTGGGCTTTGAGACAAAAAGGCATCCTTCATGCGCCTTGAAGTTTCCCTATCTTCCTCATTCCAAATAACTTCACGCCGGGCAATATTTTTTGAATAGGTAAGAAGCGGCAGGGGAGCACTTGATTTCAGCGCGTACAGGTTATGATGTACGTAGACAGCGTAGAATTTTTTGGCACTGTAGGCAAAGTAGCGGCACGCCTCCTTGCAGCCAAATAGTGTGGCGATTTGTGAAAGTACTCGAAGAGCTAAGACAACAAGATAGGAGAGCCCCGCTATGGGCAAGCCTGATACTGCAAGCCACGTCCTATTATGTAAAAAGCTTTGTACGATTTCCATGAAAGAATAGTAACGAATTAGTAATAAAAAACCTATCCAATTATTGTTATAAAGCAATCTCTAGCTTAGTAACTAAGGGGAGATGGTCACTAACGTCATGTGGTGAGGTATAGGCTTCTTTGAGGATAAGATCTCGGCTATAGAAGATAGAGTCCACAACGGATGTTGCAAAGCAGGGATCGTTTTTGCGGCGCATGTTAAAGGAGGAGGTAAGGCGGTTCAGAAAAGCATTGCTTAGATGCCTTTCAATTAGTGCAATAGACTCTGTTGACATTTGAACATTAAAATCACCACATAAAAGAACATGCGGTTTATCTCTAATCTGTTCGACGATTAGCTCGGAGAAGGCTAGTCTTCGAGGATTATCTTTGCCATCTCTGCCCCATATCCCTTGAGTATTAAATATATTTATTTCTCTATTGGCATGCAGGAGCGTTACCTGCTGCAGGTTTCTTGGCGTGAAAGGAATATTAGATTGATCCTCGCGAATTGCATAGCGAATATCTCCAAAAAAACAAGCAGTTTTCACAATAGGAAAGCGGGAAAAAATGGCATTTCCTTGCTCTATAAAGCCGTAGGGAGTCTTATCCAAGAAGGCAGCGGCAAAATGGCTAAAGGAGAGCTGCCCACATGCATGTGAGAGCACCTCTATAGTACGATACTGAGAAGGCAGGCTGCTATCTTGGCTATTATATACTTCCTGAAGGGCTAAAATATCTGGTTTTTCCTGCTCGAGAAAGGCAAGGATGTTTTCCATGAGCTTGCCTCCTTCCCACATGTTTAGTGAAATGCATTTTATCATATTAGTATTCCTGCTATACTATGTGGATGTTTTATATCATTTTTTTACTTATTTTTGGAGTATTTATGGGTCCAGAAGCTGTAGCTCGATCTTATACACATAATCAAACCGATACAAAAGAGCAGATTCTTAAGGATTTTGAGCAAATCCTTACTATTGTCCCAGATAATCACTACTTCCCAAAGCCTATTATGCGAAAGCTTTTGGATAAGTACTCTTCTGATGATCTTCAGCTCATTTACCACGATTATACTGTATTACTCGAAAAGACATTTACTGGCGCTCTTCAGTCAAAAGAGTATGTTGTAACGGCAGGTGCACCAGGTGCTGGTAAATCAACACTTTTAGAAAAGATGATTGGATTTGATTTTGCGACAGGTAGTAACAAGGAAAAAGTTGTTTATATCGATCCTGATAGAGCTGTTATGCAGCAGATGCCCTCCTACCTTGAAGATCGTCGACTTGAGAGACGAGATGCAAAAGCTGCCTATGAGCACTGGAGAGAGGCTTCTAACTTTATAGCTCAGGTATTTCTTGCTAAGGCTCTTGTAGAGGGCTACAAAATTGCCCATGGCAACACCATGTCGGTTGATCAATCAATTACGAATCTACAGGCAATTCAGAATATGTATGGCTATAAAACGCGCCTCATTCACTGCACAGCAAGCGATGCCATCCGCATGGAAAGAGAACAGATGCGTCAAGAGGGCGGGATGTTCCAGGTAACTGCCGAAGACTTTGCACAAAAGTCAGTTAAATTCTTCAGCCTGCTTCCCCGCTATGTAGAAGTTACAGCTTGCGATTTTTACATTTCAATGAATGCACGATCTAACGAACGTGCAGCGACAAAAGAACCTAAAAATGAAGCGATCATCGAGCGTAAGGATTTGTTTGATGAGATCATCCGTCTTCACAAAGAAAAAGGCGTTCAGCATCCAGAAAGCTGCTTTATGTAAGACGGGCAGTCAAGCGATCAAAAAGTGGGGAATCTGCGCCATTAATGTATTTGTTAACTGAGTCTGTCAGAACTTTTTGTGTGCCCATTGCTGCTTGAGCATTGCTTTTATAGGCATCTCCAAAGAGGATTGGAAATGCACGAAGAACAAAAACTCCTGTCGTAAAGCGTGCAGCATCTTTGATATGTCTTTTGTCGATGGGAATTTGTTTTTTATCTGCATCGTTTATCATAGTCTGAAAGGTATCTTTAAGAATGGTTCCCATCTCTTTAAAGGTTGGATCTTGGCTGTTCTCTAGGTTTACTATTATTGTCTCTAAGATTTCATCAGCCGTTTTGTTATCTTGTATCATCTTAGTGACAGTCGTTACAAGCCCGGTATTTTCTAAAGAAGCTTTCAGATTAAGAATAATTTGACGAAGTGCAGGCTGCTCGTTTCCTCTAAATGGGCCTTGGGTAATGTCTTGGTCTTTTGCCTCTTCCAGAAGCGCAGCTTTTAGTAAAGAAGGTGAGCTACATATTTTTTGGATCTTTTCTACAGCAGATTCTATTTTTTTCGGAATTTTTTTTGTATGATGTCCCTGAACGCCCTTGGTAATTTTAGCAGCTGCTTTTAAGAGCGTTTCTCCATTTTTGCCTGAGATTGTGTCAGTAGTCGTATCTTCAATAACGGATAAGACATTATGTAGGTTATACTCGCTTTTTCCAAATAGAGCCTTCATACGATCTAAAAGGCTCATATTTTTTTTCGATACAAATTCTAGATATGTGTGCCCATCTTTTGTTGCAACCCTGAGCACTTTTTTATCGTTTGGCTCTTGTTTATGTGTAACATACTTATCTAAAGCATCAAATGTAGGATCATTGCCGCTAATAGTCATAAAATAGCCTCATCAATTAAAAACTTATCTTTAAACGAAATCAAGGCTGATTGTCAAGTGAAATGATCCCAGGCCACATAGCTGTAGCCTGGGATTTTAGGGGTTAGTCTTCGAGTACGCAGCAGAGGTTGAAGCCTGCGGCAACAGGAGAGTCGCCAGGTTGCTGTGCGATAAAGAAGGTTGTATTTGGATTTTGGCAGTCGAGCGTGTTGTTGCACGATGTGTTAAAGAACACTTCTGTTCTACTGCCCACCGGGATAGAAATGCCAGTCCCATTGTTAAAGAGGCTGTTATTTGAGATATGATTTGGCGATGCGCCTTCAGATTCTGTCACCAAAATGCCACAATTTGATTGGTTCCAAATTTGGCATCCAGTTACAGAGTTCATGCCTGAAGTGTTGTTGAAGTAAACGCCAACTACGCCATCTGAAATCGAGCAGTCCTTAATCCAGCAGCCTTCAGCATCTAATAGATTTACTATTGGATCTTCAAAATTTTGGCCAGTAAGTTTGCAGTTTTCAATGAGCACATTGCGTGCGCTTTCTAGGTTTACTACCATACTATTTATTCCGCCAAAGACGGAGTTTTTCACCACCACATCACTATAAGTTCCACAGTCAAAAAGGCCGACGTGTAGGGGAGCTGCGGAATAATAGTACTGAAAAGATGCAGGATTTACTGTGACATTTGTAATTTCACAACCAGAGCCATTTACAAGAAAAATCCCTTCAAAATTTATCTGTTCTGTAGGGTACTTTCTTATATTGGTATTTTGGATGATGATTCCATTTGCACTATTGCCCTCTAGGCAGTCTCCAATTTGTATCCCATGGAGGCTGGAGTTAGTGGCTGCTTTGATATCGCATCCATCAACAAGGAGATTGTTTACTTTCAAGACATTGATAGAGCTATACCATTCTGAGAAGGTAGAGCCTAAAAGGCTGATATTTTCAGAATCTCCTTCAACGTGAAAGGCAACATTTACCCGTACAGCACTAAAGTCAAGATCCGGTGACTGAAAATGACAATCTTGTACTGATACATCTTGTGAATTTTGTATCCAAATCCCTGCACCTACTGCATTGTTAACAATAGTAAGTGGAGCAATACTAGGGCCCGACGGTGGTGTTGTATCATCACTTTCATGGGCTTCAAGGTGAGCGTGGAGCACATCTACAGCTCGTGAATCTTCGATGAAGATCCCTTTTGTGGTATTTAAGGTGTAGAGCTCTTTTAGCGTTGCCTTTGTAACTCTCTGCAGGTGAATAGCTGCGCTTGTAGGCGTTCTAAAAATAGATGAGCCGGCAATCATATCATTTTCAAGCGTAAATTCACGTACATCTTGAACAAGTATTCCCTCTGCCGCGCTATTAGTAAGCGTCAGGCTATGGTTATGAAAGTTTATAGATACATCATCAGCCTGTACAGTTATGGCAGCCCCTGCACCATTGTAGACAAGATCCTTTGTAACGCAGTATTTTCCGGATGTCGTAATAACAAACGGAACCATATCAATTACCTGAACTTGCGAACAGGGACTTGTTGCATTAAGGGTATCGAAAATCTCTGCGATATCTTCTTTAAGCTTAGTGCAGCAATTTTTTACATCAGAGTGGAGCTCGCTTACCTCATCTCGTACTGAACAGGTGCACGAGGAGCTGCTTTGATGCTCCTTTTTAAACTTTTTATATTCTTTCTTTGGGTCTTTTGCTTCGACCTGGCTAACTAGTAGGCCTGCAAATAGTGCAAGCAGGCTTGCTTTTTTAAAAAATGTGAAGTTCATGTATAAAATCCTTATGTTTTTAATCAAAATCGCAGCAAATATTTGATCCAACCACTGCCGGATCTGACGGCAGCTGTGCTGGGCTTACGTTGATACAATTTGAGATCCCATTATTGCAGGCAGTATTAAAGAAGGTTTCATTGCTTGTGCCTTCATTATCAATACCGATGAAGCCGCCATATACATTGTTGCCTCTGATGTGGTTAAAGCTGCTTCCTGCATTTACATAAATTCCTACAGAGCCATTTTCTGCAATCTGACAATTTTCAATTGTATTTGCATTTGAGTCTTCAATATATACTCCATAGCCTCCACCTTCGCTAAATACTGCATGAGCAATAAGGGAGTCTCTAACCTGGCAACCATAAGAGCCGATACCTTCAAAACCATGTATGTAGACATTTGCTGAGACAGCATCTACAATTTGGCTATTGGTAAATGTGCAGTTTTTAGCATTTTCAAAAAAGAGTCCAAGATCATTTTGTCCACCAATAAGGCAGCTATCAGCAAGCATATTGCTATAACTTGCTCCAGGATCACATCCTCCATTGTCAAGGCAGCCAATGTGGATCGCTGCAGGGCTATATCCATCATCAAAGCTAGACGCTGTGTCTACAACTACATTTTGCAAGAGGGCAGTATTGCCGTTTAAAAAGAGCAGGCCGTCAAAACCACGGTTGAGATTTGGCTGTGTAAAGGTTGAATCTTTAATTATAAGGCTATTTGCTTGCAATTCACTCCCATAGCCACCAAATTGGCAAAGACATAAACTTGTAAATGGAGCCGCTACAGCCTCTACATTGTCAATTGTCATACTGCTTACATTTTCTGCGATAATGGCAATTGGCCAATCTTGCAGCAAGCTATTTGCTATAATAACATTTTGACTTGTACCTAAAACGTAAAGGCCAGTTGATGCATCGTTTATTTCTTCTTCTGTCTGAGCACCATCAAAGCTTGAATTTTCGATCCTTACTCCAAAGGAGTTTTCTACCCAGATGCCGGCACCCTCTGATATTGGGCTGTTGTCATATGTGCCTGTGTGTGCACGTACGAGTGAATTTTTTATGATGACGTCACTTGAGTCTATAATCTGTATTCCCTTTGTCGTATTGAGGGTGTAGATATTGTCGATAGTTGCCTTTGATACATTGTTGAGAAGTAGGGCAACACTTGACTCTGTTTGAAAGAGGGATGTGCCTTGGATGATATCGTCTTCTAAAGTAAATTCCGAAACACTTTGTGCGCTAATGCCCTGGCCATCTGTATTTGTAAGCGTAAGGCTGTGGTTATGAAAGTTAATTGTCACGTTATCTGCAACAACAGTTATCGCAGCACCAATTCCTGAGTAGGTAAGGTCTTTTGTCACACAGTACTTACCTGGGTTTTGGATGGTTATAGGTACTGTATCGATTGCTTGCACGCTGCCGCAGGGGGAGTCTTCTTCAAGCGCTACGAGAAGTTCTAAAAGAAGGTGGTTAATTTCCTGGCAGCAGTGCGTAACATTTGATTCAAGCTCGCTAAGCTCAGAGCATACTTTGCAGCTAGATGATGAGGATGAGTGGTGATGATTTTTTGCATTTTTGAGGCTAACTTGTGTTCTAAGGGCCTTTTCGACCATATCTTTTGCTTTAAAGACGTGCTCTTGCTTTGCATTTTTTCCTGCTTGAAGAATGCGATTTGCATAGAGGATGACATCTTCGAG
Organism: uncultured bacterium; assembly: GCA_964512205.1. GTDB lineage: Bacteria > Chlamydiota > Chlamydiia > Chlamydiales > FEN-1388 > SZAS-7. Next base: position 20,723 of record CAZEGK010000006.1, read on the forward strand.
CTCTTTTCTTTTTTGTTTATCATCCACTCGTTTTGCAAGGCTTGAAAGTTTTGGTACAGAAAGTTTGAGGGTAGAGAGCGCAGTCCTTTTTGCATCGGGAGCTCCCGTTAGCGATCCTGCAAGAACGCTTGCTCCTATGAGCCATGCAAGAAAAAAATTGTTTTTCATGAGTATCTCCTAGTTGAATTTGAATCTTTATGTTTAGCAGCATCGCCAAATAGGGATTTTTTTCCTACAAAGATTTATGGACTATGCTACACTATATCCACTATCTATCTTCAGGACATACGCTATGCAGAAATATGACCATAAAACTATCGAAAAAAAATGGCAAAAAGAGTGGGAAGAAAAGGCCACATTTGAAGCTAAAATAGACCAGTCAAAGCCAAAGTATTATGTACTTGATATGTTTCCCTATCCATCAGGTGCCGGCCTTCATGTAGGCCACGTTGAGGGATACACAGCTACAGATATCGTTGCTCGCTATAAGCGTATGAGAGGCTTTAATGTGCTGCATCCTATGGGCTGGGATAGCTTTGGTCTTCCTGCAGAGCAGTACGCAGTGCGTACAGGGACCCATCCTGCCATTTCTACAAAAGCAAATATCGATACCTTTCGCGCTCAGCTTAAATCGCTCGGATTCAGCTACGACTGGTCAAGAGAGCTTGCTACAAGCGATCCAAAATACTACAAATGGACCCAGTGGATCTTTACAAAGCTCGTAGAAAAAGGGCTTGCCTATGAAGCAGAAATTTCTGTGAACTACTGCCCATTTTTAGGCACGGTTTTAGCCAATGAAGAGGTAGATAATGGCAAATCTAAAGAGGGCGGCCATCCTGTTGTTAGAAAGCCACTTAAACAGTGGATGCTTAAAATTACAGCCTATGCAGATCGTCTCTTAGATGATCTTGATCTTGTCGACTGGCCAGCATACATTAAAGCCTCACAAATAAACTGGATCGGCAAAAGCGAAGGCGGCACGATGCAGTTTTTTGTGCCATCGATTAACAAACACTTTACTATCTATACGACACGGCCGGAGACTGCATTTGGAGCTACTTTTGCAGTGCTAGCTCCTGAGCATCCTTTCGTCGATGAGCTCACAACGGACTCTCAAAGGGCGCAAATAGAGGCCTATCGCAAAGAAGCACTTGCTAAAAGCGACTTTGATAGGACAGAACTTAACAAAGAAAAAAGCGGCTGCTTTACGGGAAGCTATGCAGTAAACCCAGCCACCGGAAAAGAGATCCCTATCTGGATTGCAGACTATGTGCTTGCAACGTATGGCTCTGGCGCCATTATGGCAGTTCCTGGATCTGATCAGAGAGACTATGACTTTGCTAAAAAGCATGCTCTCCCAATCGTCTCAGTAGTCAAACCAAAAGAGGGCGAGGCGCCGCAAGATGTCGCATTCGAAGAGCCTGGAGTTGCAATAAACAGCAAAAATAGCGAGCTATCCCTTGATGGCATGACGACAGATGAGGCAAAAAAAGCCTTTTTAGACTGGATCGAAAAGAAAAATATTGGAAAGCGCGCTACGCACTATAAGCTCCGCGACTGGCTCTTTTCTCGACAGCGCTACTGGGCAGAGCCTATGCCAATCCTTCACTTTGAAGATGGCTCGATGAGAACTCTTGGTATTGATGAGCTTCCTCTTTGTCCACCGGAGCTTCAGGATTATAAGCCTGCAGGAGATGGCCAAAGCCCACTTGCTAAGGTTGGAGAGTGGGTGCATGTCACAGATTCAAAGACAGGCAATAAAGCACGTAGAGAAACAAATACCATGCCCCAGTGGGCAGGATCATGCTGGTACTACCTCCGCTTTGCAGATGCAAACAATCCAGATGCTGCTTGGTCAAAAGAGGCTGAAAAATACTGGCTTCCGGTAGATCTTTATGTTGGCGGGGTTGAGCATGCGGTGCTTCACCTTCTCTACTCACGTTTTTGGCATAAGGTGCTCTTTGATCTTGGGCTTGTATCAACGAAAGAGCCTTTTCATATGCTAAGAAACCAAGGCCTTATCGTCGCAAGATCCTATAAAAACCGACAAAATCAATACATCGATCCACAAGATGTGGTTGAAAAAGAGGGTAAATACCTTCATAAAGCAACACAAGAAGAGCTTATTAGCCATGTAGAGAAGATGTCAAAGTCAAAACTCAATGGCATAACTCCTGATGAGATCATAGAGACATATGGTGCAGACTCCCTTAGGCTCTATGAGATGTTTATGGGGCCGCTCGAAAAGGAAAAAGTGTGGAACACAGATGCAGTAGCAGCATGTCGCAGATTTTTATCGAGAGTATATGACCTTGTAGCAGCTTCAGAAAAGCATACTGATGAAACAGATGATGATACGCTTCGCCTTACACATAGGCTTATCGCAAAGGTAGGATCAGATATTGACAGTCTCATGTTTAACACATCGATTGCCAAGATGATGGAATATGTAAATGAGATGTCAGCAAAAAATAGCTATTCAAAGTGGTCGCTTGCCATATTTACGCAGCTACTATCGCCTTTTGCTCCGCATATTGCTGAAGAGCTTTGGCAGATGCTTGGCCAAAGAGATCAGCTTTCCTATAAGCCCTTTCCATCCTATGATCCAGCACTACTAGAAGATTCAGAAGTTACCTACGTTATTCAAGTAAATGGCAAACTTCGCGGCCGTGTTGACCTTCCAAAAGATCAAACAGAAGCTGAGATGTCGAAGCTTGCCAAAGAGCATCCAAACGTCGTCAAATTCCTCGACGGCAAGGGTGTAAAAAAGGTAATTTTTGTGCCAAACAAACTTCTCAATATCGTAACAGGATAGAGGTTTGTTATATTTTTAAACCACAGAGGCACGGAGACAGAGAGAGAAGGGGAGGATAAAACTGAAAATTCGTTTTTATTTTTTTCTCTTTGCTCTCAATCTTCTCTGTGTGCTCAGTGTCTCAGTGGTTTAACGTAAACCTTAACCTGCCTGAGACGGGGCTTCTTTTTTGCTGAGAAGGGTGAGGATGGTTCCTGAAAGGATGATGGCCATGCCGGCGATTTCTTTGCCGCGGACTTCTTCACCGAGAAGGAGTATGCCAAAGAGCACGACAAAAACAGGCTCAAGAACTGAGAGAAGAGATGCTTTTTCGGAGCTAATGTATTTGAGGGCTTGAAGGAGAAGAAGAATTGGAATAGCTGTCCCAATAAGTGCCATGCAGATGATATTGAACCAGCAGCTTGCGGTGTCTGGAATAAAAAATCCCTCTTCTACAAAACTCAAGGTAAGACTTGTCATCATGCATCCGGCAGATACCATAAGCGTTGACATGTTGGCAGAAAGCGCGACTTTTTTGGACTGAACGATATAACAGGCATATAAAAATGCGCAAAAAAGGCCGATTGCTATCGACCAGATATCTGCAGTAAATGTTGCAGTATCAACTAAAAAAAGCATGCCGAGGCTTGTGACAGCAAATGCTGCAAGATAGGTCTTGTAAAAGGGCTCTTTAAAAAAGAGAGTATTTATAAGCATGACCATGGCAGGAAAGGTAAAGAAAATTACCATAGCAAGGCCCGTGCCAATGTAGAGGCTTGTGATAAAATAGAGGGTAGTAGAGGTTCCATAGAAGAGAAAACCCCACAAAAAGGCTTTTAGGCTTTCCTTTGAAAAGAATCCTGAAAGCTCCCTTTTTGCTACAAGAAGCAGTCCCATAAATAGAGAAGCTATAAAAAAGCGCCAAAAAAGCATGCAGGAGACAGAAAGCTCTTCTTTGATAATACTTATGCCAAAATAGCCAATAAGCCCATAGCATAGGCCTGAAAGAATGGCAAAAAGTGACCCTTTTTGTTCTAAACTGCTCATAGTATATATAAATATAGCCTAAAGGAGTATAATGTGAATAGGGAAAGGAGGTATATTATGAAGCATAAAATCCTTCTAGCTCTATTGCTTAGCGTAGCTCCACTCTCTGGACAGATAGTTCAGCCCCCCGGCCAAGTGGTGCAATCTCCAAATGGCGAACCCTATCATCCTGATCCAAACTATGGCAATAGCTATCATCACTATAGAGGCAATAGCGGCAGTGACTGGAATAATGGAGGCTATGGCTATCACCATCATCATCACCATTATACTGATCAGGGCGACTTGCCGCCGTAGCCTAACTCAGCAAAGAGCATCAATCTTTGCAGCCAGAATAAAGTCATTACTAGATAGTCCATTTATTTTATGGGTCCAAAGGGTTATCTTTACTTTTCCCCATGCAAGCAGGATATCCGGATGATGGCCCTCTTCTTCTGCAAGATTGCCTACCTGGATCGTAAATGCCATCGCATCCTTAAAATTTTTAAATTTAAATTCTCGTTCAAGCAGCTTGTTATCTACTACGAGCCATTCCTTGTGAAGTGATTGCATAAGATCCTCAACCTCAATATTTTTTAGTGGAGGAGTGCCTTTTGAACAAGGTTTACATTTTTCGTCAGATAGTGCCATATAAGACCTTATTTAAATATATTTATTGACATAAAGCGTTTTCAATTCTATGTAAAGGGGTAACAAAGGAGCTAAAAAATGAAAGTTGACCCCACAGACATCGTAAAACATCTTCAAGAACTGACTGATAAAATAAGCGATGAAATTAGCTCTGTCAATGACAAAGAGCTCGTCGACCTTATCCAAACGATACGACAAAAGACAAATAAGCTCCGAAATGAAATGGAAACACAGAAGACGGGCCTTGATCCAGAGATGCAATCCCTTTTAAATAGCGAAATCATCAAGCTCAAAAAAAATGAACTGCTTACACAAGCCTTAGGGCATCACCAAAGCCTTCTTTTTGGTGCGCTTAACAAATTTGAGCATGCTTTAGGGAAATTCCAATCAAAAGTCACACCTATAGAAAAAAGCTCCACGACCTAATTCTATTTTGCTATAATCTGGCTTTATTGAAAGATCTATAGGCCATGAAAATTGCAAAAGAGAGCTTTATTAGAGAGCAGGTAGGATCTATCGCTGCTGATCCTGAAGGATTTATCTTTGCAGCATGCAGCCCGCCGCGCGATACATTATCAGACGTTCGCCGCGTAAGAATGCGGCCTGTAAAGATAAAGGGTGAGCTTTGTGTGCAGGTAACATCATATACCAAAACGCAAAGTTTTACCCATAATGTGCCGCTTCATGAGCTTTTAGCTGAATTTACAAAAGCACTTAGTATGTTTGGGCAGCTTTTGATCCATTATGTACAAAATGAAATTCACGCCCATATTGAAGAGGAAAAGGTCTCTTATAAAGTAACATCACATAAGAAGGTCTATCTCCAAAAGCTTACACACAATAGAGAAAAGAACTATCAACTTGCAGAAAATGAGCCCTCTAAGCTTCTGCAAGCTCTTGGAATACAATCTAAAGAAGGAAAGATACAAGCTGCAAAGTTTGACAAGTTCAAGCAAATTAATCGCTTTTTAGAACTTGTAGAAGATGTGAAGAGCTATTTTTCAGAGAAACCGACAATCGTAGATTTTGGCTGCGGCAAGGCCTACCTTACTTTTGCGCTCTTTAGCAAATATCCAGATGCAACCTTCTATGGCATCGATGCAAGGCAAGATGTGATAGATTCCTGCAGACGCTTAGCTACTTCAATAGAGGCAAAAAACCTCCATTTTGAACAAAAGCGAATAGATGAGTTTTCCTATGATGGCAAAATAGATCTCGTCGTCGCCCTCCATGCCTGTGACACTGCAACAGATGCAGCCCTTAAAAAAGCCCTATTGATGAAAGCACAGGTTATACTCCTTGCCCCATGCTGCCAACATGAAGTCGCTCAGATGATACCTAAAGAAGCAATGCCTCTTCTTTTAGAGCATGGCCTTTTGAAAGAGCGCTTTTCTGCTCTTGTCACAGATGCACTCCGCGCAGAAGCACTCAAGCAGTATGGCTACGATGTAGACCTTATCGAATTTATTGATCCAGAACATACCCCAAAAAATCTCCTCATCAGAGCAACGCGAAAAAAAAATCCTGCCCCAGCTGATTGGAGAGCCTTTAACGAATTACAAACACGTTTCGGATTAAAGAATAGTGTTGTTGGAAATTTAAACCACTGAGGCACTGAGCTCACAGAGGTGGCTGAGAACAGTGAGTAGAAATGTGTTACCTATGTGGGTGAACTGGACCACTGGACCCTCTCTGTTCTCACTCTTCTCAGTGTGCTCAGTGTCTCTGTGGTAAATTTTTACGAGACACATCCAAGTAGGAATAAGAGATAGCCTGCAACGCTGAGATAGCCATCATCGGTAAAGGAGCCAAGCGAAATTGTGCCTAGCGATAGTACTGAAAGAAGGTTTGTATGTGGGCTCTGAATAAAGCCAACCTGAAAAGCTGCTATGATCAAGATTATGGGGCTTAGCTTCTTGAAGAGTGTGCGATACTGCTCATAGAAGGGCGCTTCTGGAATGAGCCTTTTTAACTGCTCAAGTAGCTTTTTTACAAAGGAAGTGACTTGTTTTAAGAAAGGGGAGGGGAGTTTTGTGGCTTTTAGGCCATCAAAAAGCCATACCCGTTCGTCAAATAGCTGAAGCATCGAAAGGGCCATAATAAGAAAGCAGAGCGGAAGCGAAATCCACATAGTTCCAAATATAAAAAGCGGAAGCGACAGTATGAAGGTCAAAAACGCACAAAGCGAGGAACCGTAGAGCTGGCTTATCTCAAAGAGCGTAACTTCAGGATATCTATCGGTATAGAGCAAAAGCTCTTTTGTCTTTTCTAAAAAGCTGAGTCGTTTCATAATGTCCTTGTTCTATCCTAACTCTACCATTTTTTACAAGAGTCTTGGAGAAAATCTCCTACAAAAAAAGTGGCGGCAGGAAGCGCTACAGCTACGACAGCGTCTGCAAATGGTGATAGGGGCGTAATAGTTCTCACTGCTGCCGTAAGAGGACGAGTAGCTTCAAGCATCACAAATGTGCAAAAGTATGCCTTGACAATAGTTCCTACAACTAAGCCTACAGGATTTCCTGAGGGCCCTTCAATTCGTAGCGGTTCTCGCTCGAAGAGTGTAAAGGTAAAAAGCTCTGTCACAGAATTTATGCTCTCTTTAACAAGATGTGCAGACACATGGGCAAGTTCCCTGGTTGCAGTAACAGAAAAAATAAGTCCTGCGTGAGATGCGATAAAAGTGTCTTTTGCTACTTGGTAGACAACAAGCTCGAGGCTATTTCTAAAATTCTCTAACGCAAAGAAGGTATATCCATTTGTTACGACAAAGTCGACACTCTTGCTAATCACATTCATATAATCCTCATCAAAAAAATGAGAAATAGCAGGAATGTATAAATTTCACATTAAGATTTTTGTGAAAACTCTTGTTTGATTTCTTCAATCTTTTGCGAGGCAACTTCAAGCTCAGAAAAGAGCCTGTCGATTTCGTCAGAATGTTCTTTTATCTGCTTTGAAAGATCGCCGATAAGAAGGCTTTTTCCTTGCTGGATAGCATCAAGCAGCTTTTTGTTATTTTCTTCGACCTTTTTTTCTAGATCAATGATTTTCTTTTCGAGCTCTTCTGCCTGTTTTTGATGTGGCTTTAATGCTTTTGATCGCTCTTGGACTAGGTCTGCTCGCTGTCTTCTTGTTTCTTTTTGAGACTGTTCCTTCTTAGGGGATGCCCTTTCTTCTTCGCTCCATCCTCCCTTTTCCAAAAATTCAAGATAGCCACCCCAAAAGTGGTTTTGTGTGCTATTTTGAAAGACGACAAGCTTTGTAGCAAGCCTCTCAAGGACAAGTTCGCTGTGAGTGACGATGCAAACGGCTCCTTCAAATTCATCAAGGGCGTCCATAAAGGCTTCCATAGACTCTACATCAAGGTGGTTTGTAGGTTCATCTAAAAGAAGAAGGTGGCATGGTCTTGCAAGAAGCTTTCCCAGGACAACGCGGCTTCTTTCGCCCCCAGAAAGGACACCGATCTTTTTTTCGGCTCTTGCCTGTGTAAACATCATCTTGCCGCAGATAGAACGTATTTCTTCGACTGTAAGATCTGGATTCACGCACCTGATCTCATCTTCGACGCTATTTTCCTTGTGGAGGCGCTCGATGTGGCTTTGACCAAAATAGCCTATATCTATCCCTTGGGTGCGTATGATTTGTCCCGCTTGGGGGACTAAATCTCCAGAGAGGAGCTTGAGCAATGTGGATTTGCCTTTACCATTTTGGCCTATAATGCCAAGACGAGCATCTTTTTCGATTTCTAACGAGAAATTGGTTATGAGGGGAGTCGTGTAGCCAAAACCTATATCATCTGCTTTTACAAGTATTTTAGAGTTCGTTTTTGCAGCAGGAAAGGTAAACTGCAGGTCTTCGATCTGACAGAGTGCTTCAAGAGAGGGCATGCGCTTTATGGCTTTTGCACGAGACTGCGCTTGAGCCGCTTTTGTATTCTTTGCACCAAATCTGTCGATAAAGGACTGAAGGTGTGCCTTTTTTTTATCTAATGCCTGCCTTGTCTTCTCATGCACTTCTTCTTCAGCAGCTATCTGGGTAAATAATTTCTCAGTGCCGCCTTCTACTTTTTTTAGCTTTTTTCTGTGGATCGCCATAGTGTGCGTAGATACTTCATCAAGAAATAATCTATCGTGGGAAACCACAATGCACTCTCCCTGCCAGCTCCGTAGATATTTTGAAAGCCAGCGAATAGACAATATGTCTAGGTAGTTTGTAGGCTCGTCGAGAAGGAGGCAATCAGGTTCTGATAAAAGAAGCTTTGCAAGGTGAAGCCGCAGGTGGTAGCCGCCAGAGAAAAGGGAAGGTGATTTAGCCATGTCAGCTTCAGTAAAGCCTAGGCCAAAAAGGATGCTTTCGGCTTTGTAGATTTTATCTTGTTCTTCTTGTTTTAGGCCAAGACATGCCTCATCGAGCACAGTTTCTTTGGTAAAATGTATATGCTGTGAAAGGTGGCCAACTTTATAGCCTTTAGGAACTGTTATAGAACCAGAATCTGCTTCTTCTTTGCCGGTGATAAGGCGAAAGAGTGTGGTTTTTCCGGCGCCGTTTCTGCCAACTAAGGCTACTCGCTCCCTTTTTCCTAGCACAAAGCTTATGGAATCCAGTATGGAGTCAGAGCCATATACTTTACTTACTGCATCAAATTGAATCATGCAGCAAGTATAGCTAAAAAAGGCTATTCCTTGCGATGAGTCTCGTTATCAAAGCGTTTATCGATCTTTTTTTGATCGTCTTCGATGGTTTCTTTTTTGCTTTCGAGCTGTTGATTAAGCCGATCGCGCTCTTTTTTCTCTTCACTTGCTTGCTGAAGAAAGGCTGCTAAGCTAGAGGTTGCCGCACCTTTTTTCTCTGTGCTTTCCTTTGCTTTTGTCGCTGTTTTGCTGGCATCTTTTGCTTTTTTACTTGTTTTCACGTTGTGCCTTTGTGGGTTATTAGTTTTTTGATGGGGAATATAGGTCTCTTTTATACGCTTATTCTCGGGGCCTTTTTGAGAAGCTAAAGCGGTTGCCTTTTCCTCAATGTATTCGCTACGCGCAACAGCTAAACGCTTTTCCGTCGCTTCGGTATCCAATTTCTCAATTTTCTTGATATCAACAACTTTTCTACTCGCATATGTCTTGGTAATTTCATCGGTAAGATCAGTGCTTTTAGGGTGAATTTTTACTCTTTCTGAAACAAGTGGTGCCGGCGGTGCTGGCGGAATCTCAAAGAACTCCCGAAAGATGGCATCTACGTCCTTAGCTTCGGGATCTTTGGCGGTAAGGTTTTTAATCTCATGATGCTCATATTTTAATGCTTTAGTAATCTTATTATTACCTGGAGCGAAAAATTGATTATCTTTTGGCTGATCTATTTTAACCATTATTCACCTTTTTCTTCTTTATTATATAAATTAGTTTAAATTTCTACATTAAATATGAATTTACCTTTGAAAATAGGTCTGATATACTTGTAATTTGTTGGTTTTCAATTGATTAATTAAATAAGCAAACTAAAGGTGGGTCAGATGATTGGAAGTGGAGTAGGAGCAAGTTCTGCAATCGGTTCTAACTCATTGATTGTTAATGATGAATCTGCGATGAATATTGAACAAGCTCTTCGTTCTAGCACATCGCATGAGGATAGACAAAGCCTCCTCAGCAATGCAAAATGCTTTCTTGAAGGAAGAAAGCTTGGACCATATGACGTATCCGACGTGATATACGCTCTTGCTCCAATAGATAAGGATCTTCGTAAAGAGTTGGTAGAGCAGGCAAAGGCACTCTGTCATGATATTGAAAGTGTAACATACTGCTGTTCAATACTTTCTGAAGTTGGATTTATTGACCAGGCGGAGCGCTCTCACATACTCTTACTTGCAATGCCGCTTGTAAAACGCTTTTCAGATCCATCTATACGATCAAACATTTTATCTCTCATCAGATGGGTACCAAAAGAGGTGCGGGAAAAAGTTGTAGGAGAAGTGCCATCACAATATCCGGACTACAGCTGGGGATCAATTGTCAATATGATCCAGCTTCATGTGGCAAGAATCTATGCCCAGCCAGTACTGCCTTTAGAGAAGCTACAGATTCAAAAAGTGAAAAAATCAGCACATCAAGAGCCTATAAGCCTTCTTCATTCACTTGTTGTAAAAAGAAAAATGCAAAAAGTGGTAAAAACTATAGAACAAACAAAACTTCAAGGGCTAACAAGTGAGGAGTTTTATTTTTTAGCCAATCGATCAATAGGACTTCGTTTTTCAGAGCAAGCAGATAAAGAATTTATTCATGGCTTAGATGGTGATGCTGTTTCGCTTTCAGGATATCCTTTAGCCCAATCTCAATTTATTCGTGGACGTCGTAGCTCATTTGAGTGGCAAAACTTTATCACGACATCAGATGATCCCGCAGAAGGGGCTAAAGTACTTGAAGAAAGAATTCAGCAAACTATTCTGAAGTTTTTGGGAAATGGCTTTCCAAATTATGGAAAAGAGGTAAAAACCTGCGATTATCTAGAACTTCTAGAGCTTAGAAATAGCGCGAAATTTTTGCTTGCCAATTTTAAGGATGCCGATATGCCATATGATATAGGCGCCTATTATGGACTTGGCAAATGCGGCAAACAAAGACTTGGTTCAACAAGCGATAAAAAAGGACAAGGCCGACTTATCAAATGTATTATGCTAGACGATGGTTTCTTTAGAAACAGTGCCATTAGCAAAGAAGAGCGTGAACTGCCGATAGATCAGACCTTTAGAAAAATAATGCTGCTTGCTGCTCAAAACATTCAGATGCAGGTCATTATGCAAATCCGCAAAATGTATCTACTAGCCAAGGTCTTTCCTGACTAGAAATGGGTAGATACCCCTAAATGCAACATAACATCAATTATCAGACGTTGTCTCGGTATAAATAATTAAATTTAATATTTAATAATCGTGCGGTATAATAGGGCTGGATAACCAAGGAGTTCTCTATGAACGTGTCTGGTTCTATGGGTTCAATACCCCATCATCGCTCATTTACTGTGGGTAAGAAGGGCGAGCTGCTCTTTGAAGGCAAATCCCCGAAGGAAGTGCGAGAAATTTCCCCAAGGGGCTCCATGAAAAGAGAAGGAATTGAGACTCTTGCTCGTGTGCTTAACGATCTCTATGAGAAAGAGCCAAGTCGAGTACTCGATGCAGAAATAACAACGGGTGGCAAAAGCCGCCGCATTCAAGTTGTAATTGAAAAAGAAAATATAACCAAAGAAGTTCTAAATAACGCAAAACTTTCATTTACCCTTCGTAAAGGCACTGGACTTTCAGCCAAAGAAATTGTGCAAACCAATGATGGAAATTTTGAAATAATTTTTGAGGCCAAGGCGCATCCTGATCGTGAGATTAGGGAAAGCTTTACAGCAGATGAAATACGAGAGCTTGCAAAAGTATGGGAAAAGCATTTAAAAAAATAGTGAGGTATATATGAAGTTAGATTCATCAGTAAATAGGTTTGTTGAAAATCCTAACCAATTCCTACTTAAGGTAGAAACAAAAGGAAGCGAGCGTATTGTTAAAGCTGAAGAAAAAGGGGTTTGGACCTGGATTAAGGCTCACCTCCCCTCCTTTCTATTTGGAGATTATAACTTAAAGCGCGTTATCCAAACCATGGGCCAGGTAACTGATCCAAGGCTTATCAGTTCACTAAATATAGTTATTAAAAAATATAACGATATTCACGCGGTTCCAGAAGTTGTTACCGACCGGAAAGAGCCTACTGGCTGCTGGTTTGGGCCGGAAAGAGCTGCACCCATTCAGCAACATGCTCATGTTGCAGTTGTTCAAGATGAACAAAATCCTCAAGTAGCTGTAAAACTGCCACTTGATGATATTTTAAATAGAGCTCGCGAGCGATTTGTCGCTAATCCAGACGAAAATGCTATAGTTAGTGAAGTGGAAAAATATTTTCAAGGGTATGATCCTGCAAATCAGGGAGTTTTTGTCATCAGACTTGAAAAGCCTCAAGATAATCGCGGCCTTTCTGGAATTGATGTGGAAAAAATGGAAATTACACATCAAGCAAAAGATTTTCTCCTAACTAATAAGTTTCCGGGAATCAATATATTGCAATAACATTTTCAAAAGAGCTCACGTACCCGTGAGCTCTTTTGATTGTTAACCCCATTCTCCAAAAAAGGATGGGTCTTTGATCGAGTTGATCTTTTGCTCGATAAGATTGGCAAGCTCCATGGCATCTTTATTATGTACATGGTTACTTCTAATTTCAGCGATAATCTTTTCGAGTGGATAGTCAAAGTGACCAATGATTTGACCTGCTAAAGCGTCGCCGTAGGCGATTTTTGTAAGTTGGAATACATCTGCAAGAAGTGGATACATTGCCTTCATAATATTGAAATAAGTTGGAATGCAGTTTTCGAGAAGAATCTGCCTCATCTCCTCTACCTGCTTTTCCGTCGTTAGCTGCTCAAGCATCGAAAGCAATTTTTGCTTTTCTATAGTTGTAAGGGGCGTCTCTGGTTTAGTAAGAAACTCCTCAATTTTTTGTATCAGTTTAGGTCCGGAATATAATGCTAGCTCTTGATAGCTTGAAAGATAGCTTTTCATGCTTTTTTGACGGTCTAACAGTGCCTGCTGCTGACGAGCTGTAGCACGCGGAAAAAGCTGCATTGCAATTTTTTTTCGCTCTTTGCCTGCAAATTCTTGCCATAGCGGCGAATCTTCTGCAGCAAGCTCTTGTGCAAAGGCCTCTCTCACACTCTTTAGAGTTGCACTACTATCACTTTCTCGTGCGTTAGTTAGTGAATATTTTTCGAGTTTTGGAGCAATCCATGCTTTTACTTTTTCCCTTGTTTCTTGAGAGAGCTTTTGAAGTATTGGAGCATCTTCTCTTCTTAGCCATTTTGTAGCTTGAGAGTGTCTCTCCCCACTTTCCAGAAGCCTATTTATTGTATCTGCAGACAATGGTTTATCTTTCAGGGGGCCTTCTAAAAAATATGATCTAAGTGGAATAAGGTGCTGTCTCTCTTCATCTCTTATTTGTACCTGTAGGCGATTGTCTTCACCAAGGGATAAATCTGTATCGAAGATAACAAGTTGAAAGCGTGCATTTTTCAGCTCTTTTGGTAAATCTTTACACTGCACCGTTTTGGCAGTACCATGTTCTTTATAGGTAATCGTTGCTCCGTCAGCTATTTGTCCACTTACGTACGAAATAAGAAATTGCTGAAGCGTTTTAGACTGACCATGTTCAATTTGAAAATCAGAAAAGCGTTCTGGATCTGTTATTTGAGCTCTAATTCCAAGATTTCCACTATGTAGATCAAGTAGCTGGAGCTCGCCTGTTAAAATCGCGTTATACTCATCATCTCCTGTCAGTCTTTCGGATATTTTGTGAAAAGCAGCAGTTGATAGATTTGAAGCTAAGGTCATCTCTACAAAAGGCTTTGCTTCATAATTTTCCTTGGTAACATCAAATGTTCCTATGGTAGCTTGTTTTGAGAGCAGGTCAAAGAGTCCATCAACGAGGAGCGTTTCTTCTTTTGATCGCTCCCCCATTTGTTTAAATACTGCGCCATGCTCTGGGAGCAATACAACCTTATTGCGGGATTCAACATTTGCATTCATGTTTTCGTGAAGAGCTTGTTTTGCTGTGAGGGCAGCAATTAGAGCTTTTCCTTTACTTGCTGCAGCTTTAGCCGCAAAATGGATGGGGCGTTTCTCTAGCAGCTCTTTTGCTTCGTTAAGGCGAGGCTTTATCTTTTCGTTGTAGAGCGCTTTATATGTATCTCTATTGGGAGCAGATGGATCTTTTACATATTCTTCAATCTCATGTGCTGCTTCAAAAAGAAGACCAAATGTTTCCTTCGAGAGCGGCTTTTCTAAATGGAGATCATTGATAAGTGTTTTGAGTTTATCTGGTGTAATGGACTTTGTAAAGATGGCTGTAATAACAGGGCCATAATTGCCCTTTAGAAGACCATTGACTTCTTTTTTGGTAAGCGCTTTGGTTGCAACTTTTTTATCTATATGGGGATTTTTAAGTCCTTCAACACCCTCTTTTTCAAGAAGGAATTGGATTTTTGCTACAACTTGCGAATCTTGTTCTTTTTTATGAAAAATTCGGCGGTCGACTTTGTCTAAAATATTCCAGCGACCAATCTTAATAAGCTCACCTTTATCATCGACTCTTAGCTCATTGATTGTATGCACGCCTTCAGGAATAATCATGTGGACCTTAAATAAAAAAGGGTCACTCAAAGTGAGTGACCCTTATCGGAATTTAGTCTATGGCGTGCAGAGCGGGCAGCCTGTGCACTCTGTAGTTACAGCGCAGCCAGCAGGAAGGCCTGGTGTGCAGGATGAAACTACAGGAGGACATGCCGACGCATCTACACAGTAGCTTACGAGCGACTCGGCAGACGCACCGCCAACTACATTTCCACCATTACTTACAAATGAGCAGCCAGTTAGTGGATCATAGCCAAACACAGCTCCTGGAGGGCCTGTAAAATTGCCGCAGAAGAAGTTATCTATAAATCCTGTAAGGAATAGGCTATTGCAGCCTGCGCCTTCATCTTTTGTGCACTCTGGGCGGCCTAGATAATCCCACATTCCTTGGTCTGTAACGGTTACACCGCCAAGGAATTCATTACCAAAGATATATCCATAGTAGTGGATAGTTGCAGTGTTATCAAATCTTGTACGCTCTGCTACGACAAGATCAGAGTTTGGTGCCGCTAAAAACCCGTGAATACGTGATTTGTAGAGGTAGAGCATCGCAACACCTGAGACGTTAAGATCACCAAAAACTTCTCCATTTAGGTGAAGCTCTGCTGGAAGGCAGCTTCCAATAAGTGATCCGCAGCAAAGATCGCACTCGCCTGCTTGGCAGCTTCCTGCAGGAATATCAAACATAACCTGAGGTTCATTTACCGGCTTTTGTTCGCCGCCCATAGCAAAGAAATCTAAAATTCCTTTCTCTACCCGCTTTTTGCCTTTAACTTTTGAAGGGCGACCATAGGATTTCTTATGGTGGCTTTTCTTTTTGCTCTTTTGAGTTATAGGCTTTTTCTCAAGGTCTGACACATGATACCCTTTGCGAGGTCTTGACTCTACTGAGTAGTGAGTTGTGCTCGAGCTCGAAGTGCCAGATTTCCTACCGGAGCTTGTCTGATGCCACTTATATGAGGAGCGCTCGCGAGTTCCATGATCTGCACTTTCGTGTACGCTTATAGATGTTCCGCTTTCCCAGATGCTACCTGAGGAATTTTTATAGCGGTTTCCACTCTTATGTTTTCTCGTAACGCTCGTAGAGCTTGAAAACTTCACTTCGTCTTTTGAACGGTGTCTAGCATCAAAGAATGTGTTTCCGGCAAAATCAGATGATGAATGCTTTCTTGTCATATCACCATCTTGGTGAACGCGCACTTTATCACTTGACTTATGGCGGTAGTGTACACCATTTGTTGTTGTGGATGTAGAGGTTGAAGTCTCTGTCGATGCTTCACAGATGTCATTTCCGCACGCATTAGAGCTTATGTTGATGCTGCCGCTAACTCGAAACTTATTAGAGTAGCTCTGATATGGCGTCATTGAATCGGCCATAGTATTTAATGTAGTAATAGTGAGCGTTGGACGAACACCTGAAGTAAGATCACATACAGATGGTGACCAGTTAATGCTTACTGGTGTTTGATCTGATGATGGCTGGCAAGCACAGTCAGAAAAATGGCCAATAGCTACAGGGCCAAGGCCGATAAGGTTTACTTTCGTTGGGCCAACGATGCTAATTACTGCATCTTCATCTGCATCACCAAGGTTATAGCATCCAGCGGCAATTAAAATATTAACCGTCTTGCAATTTTTGCAGCTTGTGCACGCAACAAATCGCGCCTTATCAACTGCCTTTTGAATTGAAGAAAAAGGAGCGGCAATGGAGCCTGTTTGATCATGATCGGCTAAAGCAGTTGATCCATCAACAAAAATATCGCAGCTAAGAGGGGCAAATCCGCTTGCGTTTTTGCCATCGCGGCCTGGAAGTCCATCTTTTCCATCCTTTCCATCCTTTCCTCTTGGACCGCGCTTTCCACGATGACCACTATGGCCTCTATCACCTTTTTCACCTTTATGTCCATGAGGACCTGTTGCTCCAGTTGGGCCGACGGGTCCTGTTGGGCCTTGAGGACCTGTTGCTCCAGTTGCACCAGTTGGGCCTTGCTGTCCTGGAATGCCTTGTGGTCCCTGAGGTCCTTGCCTTCCTATTGAACCAGATGGGCCGGTTGAGCCTTCGTGTCCTGTCGAGCCTCGTTTGCCTCGTTTTCCACGCTTTCCTCGAGGGCCCCGGCTTGATGATGAATGATGGTGATGATCTTTTTCTACAAGATCACTCCTATCAAGTCTTAAATCTTGTATAGTTGCTGGCTTTGCTTCTACTGTACTTGTGCAAAGATCAGCGCATATAGCAAGTATTGTTGCTATGCATAGTTGTTTAAACATATTTTCTCCAATTTAATAAGCTCGCTTCGCCCGGCCAACTGAGCGAAAGTAAAAAAACA
Organism: uncultured bacterium; assembly: GCA_964512205.1. Lineage (GTDB taxonomy): Bacteria > Chlamydiota > Chlamydiia > Chlamydiales > FEN-1388 > SZAS-7. The sequence goes on from CAZEGK010000006.1 coordinate 37,728, forward strand.
AATTTTATCCTTCAACGTATGACTATGAGTAAATTCTGTCAACGAAAATAGCTCAGATAGGGTATACTACTACTTTTGGATAAAAGGAAATCCTATGCGTAACCGTATTCTAAAGGCATTTATTATCACACTAGCCTCTCTTTTAGTGTTCATTTCTCTGACGCCAATGCTTATTTCAGCAACGAGAGTAAATCAGTTTTTGCTTTCTTGTATTAATAGCAGAATTGCCGGGTCTTTGCAGATTCAGGAAATGCGTGCAGGTTGGACAGATGGACTTTTCATAAAAGGGCTTCAAATTAGAGATCCACAAGGAAGAGAAGTAGCTGCTTTTAAAAAAATATCTTGTGATGTTGCCCTTCTTTCACTCATACATGCTCCGGCAATTGAGGGCAAAATCGAAGTAGAGTCGCCAAAAATTCGCCTTATAGATGATGCAAATACGGGACATTTTTCTATTGAAGAGGTTTTCAATAAAGAAAAAACAACCGAGCCAAGTGATCAGCCTGCAGAGCTTATTCTTTCTGACCTTCACCTTTCATTAGACATACAGCCTCAAGGTGATGCAAAAGTCTCTCTCCTCTGTCAGGTAGAAAATAATGACAATGGCACACAAGAACAAGGTTCACTAAATATTCGAGCTACGGCTAAAAATTTCCAAGATTTGGAGCGTGCCTACAGGAGCGTTTTAGGCTCTGAAACAGTGGCTGGAGCATCTGTTGTAGAGCTAGATTGCCATATTGATCAATTTCCTCTTAAAGCAATACTTCCTATCGTCCATGCAAAAGATCCAAAGCTTGCCGATCTAATCCTCCCAGCACTCGGTCCTACACTTAATGCAAAAATTTCTCATTCCCTTACAGCAGATAATCTTGGTTTGCAAATTGCCCTGCAATGTCCAAAGCTAACTGCTAAGGCAAAAGCGACAATACAGGGAAACCTTCTTACGATACAAGATGATGCAGGGCTTAGCTGGACAATAGACCCTCTTTTTACAAAAACGCTTCTCCCAGACATTGAACAACAAAAACAAACTCAGCTTGTCGCTACCCTTAAGCCGGTAAGTGGAACGATCGGCCTAGATGGCAAGATGCCGCTAGATCTTGCATGGAATCTTGCAGCGCCTCTTGTTCTTACAAGTAGCAAATGGGAAGCGCCTCGTGTAGTAGATGCAAATGGAACAGTTACTTCACTTGCTATTCAGGAAACGCTTGATGCCCTTGCAGATGTTTCAGTAGATGATAAAAACCTTAAAGCCTCATTTGTTGTAAATCAGCCCTTCAAGGATTTAGAAATTACATCTCAAGTAACTATGGATGGCAAAGAGCCTTTGGATGCTCATATCGGCTATTCCAATAAAGGCGCATCTTTAAAGGGAAGTTATGGAGATCTTGCCTTTAACGTAGCTACAGTGCTTGGAGAGATGCCTTTACATGTAGATGCATCATTTACCTATGATACCTACACCGTCAAAGCACCATGCATACTCAATCTCGATACAAAAGACATACAAGCAAAAGTTATCGGTGATGGCCTAGACTGCAAAGTTCATATGCAGCTGAAAGATGATTCCATACTCTCTAAAGAGCTTTATTGCAGAGCAACACTTTCCCCTGAGCGCTTTAAAGCGATTCAAAAGCACCTTAAACTAGGCCAAAGCGAAAAGCAGAAAGAAATTTACCTTGCAAAGGATACAAGTTTTGAATTGTCTGCAAATCAGTTTACGCTCCCCTTGCAGCCTTTTCCAAAGCTTCTTGATGCATTGCATGCCGAGGTTAAGGGATCTTTAGATTCTATTGTACTCGCACAAAAAGAGGGTAAAACCCTTGAGCTTCCAAAGCTCAAGCTTGCCATGCAAGTTCAAGGAAAAGAGCGGCTGCTTTCCTTTAGTCTTGCAAGTGATAAAGTGACATCTTCCTCTATTTCAGTAAAAGGATCGGCACATAATTTATGGAATGAAGAGGGTTTTCAGCTTGATCAAGCGAGAATACTTTTGGATACTAAAATCCAAAACTTACCTCTAGATATCTTTTATAGCGTTACTGCAAAAGAAGAATCCGCAGATAGGCTGCTTGCCCTTCTAGGAAATGAGGTTAACGTTGACCTTAAGGGAGAAGTTCATGAACTTGAAAAGGGAACCTTTACAGGCCTTATCACAAGCCCAAAGCTAAAGGCTGAGCTTTCTTGCAAGCTTGCAGATGGAGTACTTACTCTTGCAAAACCTCTTACTGCAGAATATACATTAACTCCAGAAGCTGGCGAAGTCCTTTTAAAAGATGTAAACCCGCTTCTTGTTACGGCAGCAAGCACTGAAAAACCTATCAGACTCCACATTGATTCAGAGGGGTTTTCTGTCCCTATAAAGCCCTTTGCTAAGGAAAAAGTGCATATAAAACATATTAAAGTAGAGCCTGGAGTTCTTACATGTAAAAATGGTGGTATGCTGTCGCTCCTTGTAAACCTCTTAAAAGTAGACCTCTCATCCTCCGATCAGATAAGTCTTTGGTTTACTCCGCTCTATGTTCATGTAAAAGATGGTATTGTAGACTGCAAACGAACAGATGCCCTTCTCGCAAATGCCTTTCCGATTGCTACATGGGGAAAAATCGATCTTGTAAATGATAAACTGGATATGACGCTCGGACTAAGCGGCCAGGCGATTTCGCGCGGTTTTGGCATCGCATCGCTTGACCCAAATTATATGGTGCAAATACCGATACATGGTAAAACAAGCGCCCCCAAAATAGACTCTGCCCTTGCCACCACTAAGATCACAGCACTTAAATTGCAGCAAACAAGATCAAAGTCTACCTCTCTTATTGGCGGTCTCCTTGAAGTTGCCACGACGATTGTAGAAAAAGATGCACCGGTGCCGGCTCCCACAACAATACCCTTTCCATGGTCAAAAGCAAAATCTTAAGCTACTTTGTCTCTCCAAGGTGTGAGCCTCGCGTTTTTTTAAGCGGATTTGGATCATACTTGAAGACGACTACAGAAGCGTGATCTGGTTTCACATTAGACAAGTAAGGCACTCTTCCTGTATTCTCAAGTAGATACAGTTTCGAACCGAAACAATTTTCTGCGCAATATGTAAAGAGATTTGATATTATCTTAGATGGTTCATCTCCGGCAATTTGAGCAAATGCTCTAGTAGCGATGTTGTCACTTACGCCATCTGAACATGCAACGATGATATCTCCTGCAATAAGCTCAACAATCGCTACTGTAAGATTTTGCAAGCTAGCATTTGTTGAACTAAGGCATCCGCCAGGATTCGCTCCATCGGGTCTATCATCTGGGAGAATGTCAATACAGGAAAGTGTTTTTTCAAGTGGATTTTGATCATTTTGTTTACTTAATACCTTTCTAAGAAGGAAAGCTTTGCAATCTCCAACAGAGACGACTACAAGTTGATTTCCACGGACACAACCGGCAAGAAACGTTGTATCACCTGCTTTATCCTCTCCTAGTGCGAGTAATTTTGCCTGTGCATCATGTAAAGCATCAAGAAGTGTATGTGCTAGTACACGTGTATTCTTTTTCAGCGAAGGAAGATTGGTTTGCAGATATGCTAAAGAAGTTTTAACTACAGTTTGAGCTGCAAGCTGTGAACGTTTACCCCAACCACACCCATCAGCAAGTACAAAACACTCGTAGCTTGCAATTTTCGTTGCAAAGACTTCATCTGCGTTGAAAGAGCTGTCCTTGGCGGAGAAGATTTGCTTCGTTTCTTTGTCGTAGTAGGCATCTCTATTTTTTATTTCTATTGTTTCGCCTTTTACTGTACAACGTATTAGCTCCCCTTCTTCATTACATTCAGGATGCTCTACGAGTGTGATTCCATAGTTGTTAATTGAGTGACATGAGATAGCGTTTCCTGAAAGCTTAGAATCTGAAAAACGTATGAAAGGAATTGATTTGCGAAATGCTTCTTCTGTTGGAAAAGAGGAAAGTCTTTTTCTGTCAATGTGTACGAATTCCCGGGGAGAATCCTTTGCGTCTGACACACTGCGAGGACGTCCTGTTTGATCACCAGTTCTAACAAGTGAAAGTGTGGCAAAGCTTTGTGAAAGTGAATCTAAAGGTTTTGATGCTTGCATTATTATATTAATTATCCTAATTAGGAACAAATTATATATAAATTAGCTGTATTATTACTAGAAAAAACACCTGCAGAAGATCCTGCAGGCTTTAAGAAACCGTTAATCTAGATTTCTTCTTCGTATTGAGAATCAGGTTGAGGTTGCCTCGCTTGAGCGTGGGCACCTCTCATCGAGCCTTGACGAGGTCCTCGATTTGGCCTTGCCCCACCATCTGTGCGGGCGCGGCTCACTCGTAGTGGTCGGTTTACAAAGTTGTAATTGTCAAGCTTTTCTATTGCTTGATTACATAAGGCTTCATCAGTCATTTCTATGAAGCCGAAACCCTTTGAGCGACCAGTATAAGGATCTGTAACAATGCGAACTGAGACAACTTCTCCGAACTGCTCGAATAGCTCTTTCAAAGCATCTTCTGTAGCATTCCAAGATAAGTTTCCAATAAATATTTTATAGGTCATTGGGTCTCTCCTGATATATTTACTAACACGGACGATATTCTTCCACAAGACCGGAATTTCCTGCACACTTTTTGTGTAAATAGTGTATAATGTGCCGCTATATGAAACATTCTTCAGTTATAGCTATTATCCCTGCCCGATATGCCTCGAGCCGTTTTCCAGGCAAGATGCTTGCTCCTATAATGGGGAAAACTCTCTTGCATAGGACGTGGGAACGAGTGAAAAGTTCTGCAATAATAAGTGACGTTCTTATTGCAACAGATGATGAACGGGTCTACGAACATGTCACGAGCTTTGGCGGGATTGCCGTAATGACCTCTATAGAGCACCAAACGGGCTCAGATCGAATCATAGAGGTGTTAAATCGCTATCCAGACTTAACCAATGCCGATATTATCGTCAATGTTCAGGGTGATGAACCTTGTATTTCGCAAGAAGTGCTCCATAATGTGTCTAGTGCATTACTTGATAATCCAAATGAACGTATGGCCTCTGTATGTGTGCCTATATTCGATTCTCAGGAGATAAACAGTCCCTCCGTTGTCAAATGCGTTATGGATAGTAATGGGTATGCGCTCTATTTTAGTAGGAGCCCGATTCCGGGTGTTAAACCGCTAGGAAAACATGCTCCCTTCTATTATAAGCATCTTGGCATCTACGCATTTCGCAGAGATTTTTTACTTACTTACGGCACGCTTCCTATGGGCAAATTGCAGCTTGTAGAAGATCTTGAACAGCTTAAGGTATTAGAGGCAGGTTATAAAATTCGCATGGTATACACAGATGAGTGTAGCCCTGCAGTAGATATTCCAGAAGACATTGAACGGGTGAAAAAGTGGTTATGCAACCAAAATACATATTCGTAACAGGAGGCGTCGTCTCCTCCCTAGGCAAGGGTATTGCCGCATCAAGTATTGGTCTACTACTCGAGCGTCAAGGCTTTAAGGTAGCTATGATGAAGCTTGATCCCTATTTAAACGTAGATCCAGGCACTATGAGCCCATTTCAGCATGGCGAGGTCTATGTCACAGATGATGGGGCAGAGACAGATCTTGATCTTGGACACTACTTTAGGTTCACCCACTCCCCGCTTTCGAAAAAATCAAGTGTAAGCTCTGGGCAAATCTATAATGAAGTAATAAGAAGAGAGCGTCGAGGAGACTATTTAGGAAAGACTGTCCAGGTAATTCCTCATGTTACTGACGAAATTAAAAGGCGCATTATCGACTGTGCCGATTCCTGCGATATTATAATCGTCGAAATTGGCGGCACGGTAGGCGATATCGAATCACTCCCCTTCCTCGAGGCAATACGCCAGCTTAGATATGAAAAACGCTCTTCATGCTTAAATATTCATGTCACATATGTTCCTTATATTAAGGCTGCAGGGGAAGTAAAAACTAAACCTACACAACACTCTGTTCAGCAGCTTCGTCAAATTGGCATATCTCCAGATATTATCCTCTGCCGTTCTGAATCTGAGCTTTCACAGGGCGAAAAAGAAAAGATTAGCCTCTTTTGCAATGTGAGAGAAGATGCTGTAATTGAATGTACTGATGTGCAGCATAGCATCTACGAAGTACCGCTCACACTTCATGCGCAAGGAATAGAAGACAAAATTTGCCAGATGCTGCAGCTTCCCAAAAAGGGCACAAATCTTGAAAGCTGGGAGCATCTTATTGAAACGATACGACATCCTCAGGGCGTCATCACCGTCGGTATTGTCGGAAAGTATGTACAGCATCAAGATGCCTATAAGTCAGTGTTTGAAGCATTGCAGCATGGTGCTTATGCAAATGGCTACAAAATTGAAATCAGACGGATAGAATCTGATCGCTTTGATGAAAGTGGCACATTCCCTGAATGGGCTCAAGGATGCGATGGTTACTTAGTCCCCGGCGGCTTTGGAGATAGGGGCTGGTATGGCAAAATTGCCTGTGCAAAATACTGCCGCGAAAATAACATACCCTATTTTGGCATCTGTCTCGGGATGCAGGTGATGGTAGTGGAATTTGCCCGAAATATGCTAAAGCTAGAGCGAGCAGACTCTACCGAAATGGACCAAACTACCCCGCATCCTATTATATCGCTTCTCGAAGAGCAAAGGCTTGTCACCGATAGAGGCGGCACTATGCGACTTGGAGCCTATCCATGCCTTCTTAAAGAAGAGAGCCTTGCCAGAAAGGCATATGGCAAAGATAAAATCTCAGAACGCCACCGCCATCGCTATGAAGTAAATAATAAATATCGCGAGCGCTTAGAGGACGCTGGCCTTTCTATTAGCGGCCGCTACGATGAGGGAGACCTCTGTGAGATTGTTGAAGTAAAAAATCATCCTTGGATGGTGGGTGCTCAATTTCATCCGGAGTTTGGCTCTAAGCCCCTTGAGCCGCATCCCCTCTTTCGAGACTTTGTAAAGGCGATGATCGACCATGCAAAAAGGTAGAATTTTAGGTGTAGATTTTGGATTAAAGCGAATAGGGCTTGCTATATCAGATCCCCTTAAGGTTATCGCTTCCCCGCTTGAAAATGTAGAAGCTGGACATACTGTAGAGTCATCTGCAAAAAAACTAGTAGCACATCTTGAGACGTTAAAAAAAGAAAAGGGCTATCACATTGAAGCAATTGTGATTGGCTTGCCGCTTCATATGAACGGAGCTGAGTCTGATCGATCGAGCTTAGTGAGAGCGTTTAAAGAGCATGTCGCTAGCCTCTCTGGTCTTCCTGTCGAACTTTTTGATGAGCGCTTAAGCAGCGTCCAAGCCGATCGCGCTTTGATGGAATCTGGCTTTTCACGCAAAAAGCGCGCCCAAGTTGTAGACAGGGTATCTGCTCAAATTGTTCTTCAGACCTACCTTTCAAGAGGCGCTTTATGAGTGAATTTGGGATCAACTGGTGGATATGGTTTAATTTATTATTAGTCATTTTGCTTATAATTGATCTTACGTTCCTTCCTAAACAAAAACCAAGTCACTCCTTAGTTGCATGTGCTGTATGGCTTATTGTTGCAGCCTCTTTTGCTGCTCTTCTTTATTTTGTAAAAGGGGCAAATATTGCTTTAGAGTTTGCTACGGGCTATCTGATCGAAGAGTCATTGAGTATCGATAACCTCTTTGTCTTTTTAATGATCTTTCGTCATTTTCATGTGCCAAGCAGCTGGCAGACGAAGATATTGATGTATGGAATCTTTGGCGCAATTGTTATGCGCCTTTCCTTTATAGTGTTAGGTATTACGCTTGTACAGCTTTCTCATTGGGTGCTGGTTCTTTTTGGCATCTTCTTAGTTTTTACCGGTTGCAGCATGTTTAAAAAGCAAAAAGAGGCTCATCATCCAAATGCATCACCTCTTGTTGGGTGGGTGAAGCGCTTTTTTCCTTGCACAGACTCATGGGATACTGACAAATTTTTTGTAAGACATGGAGGAAAGCTTTGTGCAACTCCAGCTTTCCTTGTGCTCTGTACGATTGAAACTACAGATCTTATCTTTGCACTTGATTCAATCCCCGCCATATTTGCAATTACGCTCGATCCTTTTCTTGTCTACAGCTGCAGCTCTCTTGCGGTAGTTGGACTTCGGTCATTTTATTTTGTCTTTAAAGAGCTTTTAAACCTCTTTGACTATCTTCACTATGGTGTAAGCCTTATACTTATTTTTATTGGCTGTAAGATGATTATAGGGCCCTATTATTTGATAGATACTGTAACATCGCTTGCTGTTGTAGCCACCATTCTAGTGACCTCTCTTCTTATCCCCAAAAAGCGAGGGGCAAGCTAATGGCATCCTATGCACATGTATTGAACCTTGATACCGTAGGTGGTGTGGAAGAGCTATTTGTTCACTACCTTACAAATGCTAAAAGTCTCTCTCACGATAAACAGCACGTTCTTGTCACATCAAATGCGCCTCACACATTTTTTAAACCCTATCTCATGAGCGCTACAAGTGTAAGTCTCGAAAAATACTTTGGACCTTTCAAGATTCCTCAATGTATCCGTGGATATAAGCGAAACTATGCGCTTTCGACAATGTCTTCAGATGCTACAATTTTGTGGAACAGGATGGAGCAGTACAAATGGCCTGGCAAAGTTATCTACTATGAGCATGGCGCATCCTGGATAGCAAAGAAAAATCAAGAGTCTTCACGCTTTTTTTCAAATCTTAATGCTATCATTGCAAATTCCTATGCTGCAAAGCGTGTTTTGGAGCTTAAATGGGAAGTAGAGCAGCATGTTTCTGTCATAGAAAACCCATTAAAACCAACTGTTCAGCCGGCAATGTTTGCCAAGAAGGCGCCCTCGCAACTTCGCATTGGCTATATTGGAAGACTTATTCCTTTAAAAGGCGTATCAATACTCCTTCATGCCGTAAAGCTTTTACAAAAAAGCCCGATAACACTTACTATTGCGGGAGATGGTCCAGAAAAGGAGCAGCTCATCCGCCTTGCAAAAGAGCTCGATATTCCTGCTACTTTTTATGGCGTCGTTAAAGATGTATCAGCTTTTTATGACTCTATAGACCTTCTTGTCGTACCCTCGATTCGCGAACCTCTTGGGCTTGTCGCCCAGGAAGCTGCGCTCAGAGGTTGCCCTGTAGTTGCAGCTAATGTCGATGGTCTTCCAGAAGTGGTCCGAGACAATATAACTGGATATACCATACTTCCTACTCTTGATATTCGCCACTACCAAACTCTCGGCGGCAAGCTTCACGGATTGCCAGATCTTGTCTATGACCCGGCATCCGATACGCTCCGAGAACCAAAACTCCTTAATCCGCAAGATATAGCAGAAGCCGTAACAATACTCCTTAACAATCCTAAGCTTTATGAGTCGATGAGTCAAAATGCTATAGCTTTTGCCCTTCAGCGTCCAAACTTTCTTGAATACACCCAAAATCTCCTCAATTTCTTTAAAAGTATCCATTCCTAGAGAGTTGCTTGAGCTTATTAAAAAGTTTTGCTATACTATTTGCTTAAATTAGGGAGATTACAAGTATGGAAGGCTGTTATGTGGATGTACGAGAGCTTGATGAATTTAAAGCAGGCCATCTGAGAGGTGCCATCCACTGTCCATTAAGCGAGCTAAAAAAAGGCAATATTCCCACTGATCTGCCTAGTGATATTCCCCTGTACCTTTATTGTGCCATGGGCGGACGGGCGCAAGTTGCTAAAGGAATCCTTCGCCCCTTCTATCCACTGGCTCAAAACATTAAAAAAAGCTTTGAGGATTTACTCAAAATACAAGCTACAACCTCCTTCAAAAAGCTCTGAGGATTAAATCCTGCAACAATAAAATTAAATATTTTAGATGTTGCGGGTTTGTGGTTTTAATTAATTCTCAGAAGAAGGATAATTATTCCCTAATTTAGGGAATCGATGTCTTTTGTTATTCGTGGATTACAGTATGTAGGTCAGGGCATTGGTAGTGCCGCTACCGGCTTTATGCTCGCCCGCGATACAAATGGGCTTGCAGGAAGAAATATACAGGTCCAAGATGTCCATCGAAGCCAAGTTATAGACGACATTTCCAAAAAAATACTATCAAAATATTTGCCTGGCGACCGCGATAAGGTTGGGAGCACAATTCGAGACCTTATCGAACACGTTTTCTTTGTTTTTGCTCTTAAAGATTTGCAAGTTGAAGAAAACCAGGAAGTTGCTGAAGATCTCCTCGTCGATCACTTTCTAAGCTCGATACTTCGTCTTGTTATCCACGAATTTAAAGATGGCCCTAATGTTACAAATAAAGAGCACTTTGTAAATATTGCAAATTCGATGCTCACTACAGCTTTTCCCGGGGGAACGTGGGATGAAAAGATTCCACGAGCTGCCCGCTATCTCCTTTCTGATAACTTTATTGCAAAGGGTCTTGCACGGCTTGTTGTTGACCAGCAGCAAGATCTTAGCTGGAAAGGCCTCACAGAGCTTCTTGCCACCTATCTTGAAGACATGTATGGCTCCATCTCACACAAGCCGGGGGCGCACTCTGACCCCGAGTCTGGTGCTGCAGCATTCATTACAGATATCCGGGCATGGGTAGACAAAACGACAAAAAATACTACAGAAATAAAATGGTTTGCAAATAAAGAGCTCACTCCAAGTTCTAATCTCTTTATAAACCGCTATATTGCAAGGGTGCTTCGTGGAGAGGCAAGTCAGCATGAAGATGGTGTTGTTTTAGCGGACGCTCGAAAGTGGACGCTCGATCATCTCCAAAATAGTATGGAGGTGCTCTACGAGCTTATCTTTATTCCTACAGGTGATGAAACAGAAGATGCAAGGAGATCGGCGTTTGCTGATAAAGTGCTTACAAATGCAGTCCAGGTATTGCCAACAGCCGATAAGAATCTTAAGAAAATCGAGGCTATGGCGGATGCTGAAGTGCTTCGCGAGCTTAGTATTAGAAATCTTGTTCCACAAACAGATCCCAAAACAGCGCTCAAATGCCATATTATGGCAGATGCGCTAAAGCTCATATTAGAGAAGGAACTACGACCGGAAGAGCTTGCAAAACGCCTTCCCACATTCTGTACAGCAGAAACTGCCCTTTCCTATCTCTATTCCTTTCTTTCTTCTTACGTTGTTGAGACCCATGCACAGCTTGCCGAGATTTCTGAACGAGGAATACATTCTGAACGACGCCTTAAGGAAAGTGGTGGAAAAGAGATTAGCGGATGGGTAGATGTTGGCATTGAATGGGCAAAAAAGCTCTGCATCCCAAAACGCCAAGATAGGGTCTTTGATATCACAAGTTACCCCTTCATAAATAAGCTTGCAAGCCACATGCTACGCTCGTCAAATCCAGTTGCTGCAGCATTTGTGGAATCTTCGCTAAAAAACCTTGTACATGTCATTTTGGATCAGGCAATCGGTGATAAAATAGATAATCCGGAGCAAGCGCTTGCAGATCTTATTAACGCAGGCCTCCAGGAAGGTCAAGATAAGGTGCTTGAACTTGTAAAGATTATGGAAGAGCCGCAAAATGAGGGCTTTGAAAAGGAATTTCTTACTAAGGCCACCTATACGATTCTAGAAAAGACACTTCCTAAAGCGCATTTTACATCTATACTCCCTCCCTTTCTTCGCGATGCGGGTCTTTGGGAAGTTCTTGGAGACTATCTTTCCTCCTATTTCCTTCAGCTTTATGAACAGACGAATAAAGTAAAAGAGCTCGATCTGCACGATGAATTTAGAGTCGAAGAAGAAGATTTGAAAGAGCTCATAGAATCATTCATAAAAACAGTAAACGTCTGGCTTGAAAGTCCGCCTGAGAAGGGCGCAACCTCCTATGAGCGCTTCAAGAATCAACTTAAAGCGGGTAAGGGGCTAAAAAACGTCGTACGCTATGTCTTGCCAAAACTTGTGCAGCCTCTTGTAGCCTTTCACCTTAAGCCAAAGGAGGCGATGAGTTCAGAGCAAAGGGCAGCTCAGCTTATTGTAAAGCTTATTACTTCAATGCAAGGCGGCTTTGACTCGATTGATCAATATGAGGCGGCAGAAGATAAAAAAGGCTGGCTTGCACTTCACGGATATACAGATGATGTCATAGGAGCCTATCGCAAACAGCAAGATATTCCAGACGTTGAAGATGTGGATATACGCGATCTTTTACTTCATGAAGTATCTGAAGAGATGGTGCGCGTATTGCTTCCGCAGGAACTACTGATCAAAATAGTCCCTGATGAAGAATCAATATGCAACATCGACAGCATTTTAGCGAGCTTGATCTTTACCTACTTAGAAAGAGCATACAACTACTCGCATGCTATGCGAGAGCTTTTGTATGGCGAAAAGAATCAGCAAGATGAGATGATGCAGGAGTTTGAAAAGTTTATCTCCGAACAGATCGAAGAGTACTTTGGCTCAGAGGCAAGTAGCAATAAAACTTGGGTAGAAGAGGTAACAAGGCTTATATTTCGAGCAGAAAACGAAGAGCAACGTGCACTGCTGAAGAAATTTACCCCAAACATCTACTTTGGAGCGATAGGCTTTTGTATACAAAATGCAAATGGCAATCAAAACTTGCTTCAGCTCTTTGCACCTGTAGTAAAAGATGCCGAAAAGCTTTTCTTAGTCCTAAATAAGAACCTTTCCCATGAAGAAACAGTACAAGAGCTTCAGATCACCGAGCAAGAGTTTGCCCGCTCTACCCACTCAAAACGCTACTACTGGATTTATGCTCGTAGGGCGTTAGATAGACTCTATACTGACGAGCAGTGGAAGCAGTTTATACCGGAACTTGTACAGGGCTTTCTTACAAAAGATAAGGCAGCAAACTTTTTAGTAAATATATACGATACAATCCATCGGTCTCAGGAAATTTTGCAGCGTGAAGAGCAAGAGGCAGTAGCTCTTATTTCACAAGAAGAGGGGCTTGAGGAGTTTCTACAAACCTTTTTCGTTGATAACATCATTACTCTCTTAAAAGAAATAGGCACAGAAGATGCGCCATTGAATAAAAAGCTGCCAACGCTTTTAGATCTCTTCTTAAAGCAGTGTTTTGCTGATGAAGATACTGGCTTTGGCTCGATTCGCGATACTGTAGTGCGTCGTCTTATCTTTACCATGGCAAAGCGCGTCATGACAAAAGATATCCCAATAGTCGAGCAGGCTAAGGGTATCATTAGAAGTTATAAACAAAAAGATACCTTTGCAACTGCAGAAAAGATTCTAGAAACGCTTCTTCCGGAAAATCTCGTCGACACTCCCCTTGCAAAACTTGTCCTTTCAGATATGCTAAAGCGTCAGCTTGGCGAGCTTGTGGGCCATTTTCATTCAAGTCAAGATCGCATACTCGATCGCGCAAAAGAAGCTAAAAACTACCTCTATTCACTGCCAGGCATGCGAGCATTTTATGAAGATATGATGCAGGGACTGGATGAAAAGCTCGATGAATTTTCGCAGCCAAAAATCAATCGCATCTCTGAGGAGTTTCCCGATTATGTCGATGAGCTTCTGAAAGAAGCGCTTCGTGATGAAGAGCTTGGTCCTATCACAAAAGAGTTTTTTAGGGCTGTAGTGACAATCATAATGCAAGAAGTTGCAGAGCCAAAACCGGGGCAAACTGTCGAAGATCGCGTCATTGAGGCACTACATGACCTTATGCAAGCAGGAAAGAGTCCTCTCGACTGGATGAAAACACTCTTGCCGGAAGCGACTATGAAAGAGCTGCTTCCAGAATTTCTACAAAACGTCATTACGCACGAAAGACTCTTAAAATGGTTCTTTGAACCATATGTAGAAGAGATTAACGATACGCATATGCGTATTATAGATGAAACTGAAAAGGCACCGGATGCCAATGTGGATAGGATGCAGCAATTTATCCAGGCATTTTTACTGGATTATACAAGGCCATATGCAACTACACATGGGTTTTTAGGAAAAGAGGGCGTAGTTCGCGAGATTGAGCGAGGACTTCTTGGAGCTTTAGAAGATGGTAGGGATGAGATTCTGACGCCGAGCTTTCAGAAGTATCTTAATGCAACTGTTAGCCAGGTGACAAGAGGCCTTGCTGAAAAGGGCATTCTCGATCCTCAATTTGTAACAGAGGCACTTATTGCTTCCTTAGACACATTGGATGAAAGTGTGCCAGAGAATATGCCAGAAGATGAGGAATTCGCTTCTCGAGCAAAGGATAAGCTGCTTGAAACGCTCTTTCCTGATGGAAAAGATGGGCTTTTAGTTCCTGACGTTGCCAAGGAATTTGTCTGGAAAAAAGTCTCCACATCCATTAAAGAATTTTTTGAAGAGATCACTGATTCAGATAAACGTATTGCTTGGGTTATTGATCGCTTAGTTCCCCTTGTTACACATGATGAGGCGCTTTTAAAGGAAAGGCTTCAGGTAGTGGAGGATCTTAGACGCCCTCTTCTTAATGGCCAGCCTAAAGATCCATCATTTGATGTAAAAACAGAAGCACTTTTCAAACGCTATACAATGGATCTTGCTCTCCAAAAGACAGAAAAGCAGATAGATGAAAAGGGTTGGTGGTGGCCAATTGCTTGGATTGCTAAACAGGTTATGAAGTGTATCACTTACCTCTATGTTCGCTTTTTCCTTCGCGATAAACTCTATTCCTATCTAGTAAATGCAAATAACAATAAAAAAATAAGACGTCTTGTCTGGGCCTTCTTACATGCAAGCCCAAGTTCAAAAAAACCAGATGAAGCTATGAAAATCGAGCTCATCAACAAAATAAAGAGCTCACTTGGGGCAACAGGTATCACGCCTCACCTCTTAAACAACTACTTTGCAGGCGATCTTGCAAACCTTGTCTTTAACAAAAACATCGTCGACATCCTTTGTGAATAAGCTGTGTGGATAAAATTTTACCACAGAGGCACTGAGATGGGGAGATTACATAAGTAGATAGAGAGGTTTTTATTCAAAAAAACCTGACAATCAGTGGCATAGTTGTTATGAAAAAAATCACTAACCTTGGCGATTTTCGTACGCTTGTACCTCTTGTGGCTTGTGAAGTCCTGAATATGTTGCATCAATAAGTTGCTGCATGACTTGGGATTTCATGTCTTTGGAAATCTGTTTTGCCATGACTTTTACTAGGTCGATTGGCGTTGCAGCGAGCTTTGTATCGCTTTTTCGAAATTTTCTCACTGAGATCAGTGCTAGAGGTGCTCTTGTAATGGAACTTCTTGCCGGCTGTGTGAGAAGAGTGTCTACAGCTTCATCGTTTGTCGAATATAAGCTCTCTATTTGTTTTGCATTTTCTCGTAGAAGATGACTTGCAGCACATATTCGATCAAAAATAGTGGGGCGAAAAATGCTCATCTTAGAGAGCTCTCTTGCATAGTGGGAGCTCTGATCAAAGGCTTTTCTGCCAAAAGAAGTAATAGTAGAGTCTGCATTTGCATACAGTTCAATCAAATTGCGGCTAGTGAACTTTAGCAGCTGCCAAGAAGCAGAACGAAGGAGAGCTTGGGCAACTACGAGCAGCATTCTTTGATCTTGTGTAGTATCTCTGGGTTCAATATGAGCATTTTCCGGGCCCGGGTCTAAAAAGGGAACGATTTGTCTGATATTTGCGGCGAGTTCTACGTCTTTAGATTGTGGTTTTGGAAAAAGAAAAGTGCGAAAGGCATGTACAACCTTTGCAACAACGTTGGTAGGTTTTTCTGATTCAATATAGTCTTCATACTCTTTCGCAGCTTTTAGTAAGGCTGCATGCAAATTATAAAAATTGATATTAAAGAAATGGTCCTGCTCAATTGCTACCATAAAATTGCTCGTAACAAATTTTACAAATAGCATAAAAACCTACCTTCTTCTCGTCAATCTTTCTCATCTCTCTTTTCTCCCAATCTCAGTGCCTCTGTGGTAAAAAATTTAGAAAAAACTCTCACCCGAAATGTCGCTTGCTTTCGGACCATGTTTCAAGGTAGAATCAGGAGTTTAGCAAAAGATTGAGATACCACATGATGATGAAGCCTCAAACTATAAATCCGCTCGAAGAGACAAATGCAAGTAAAATTGCAGAACCTTGTGTCCTCGTTATCTTTGGCGCGACGGGTGATCTAACAGCAAGAAAGCTCTTTCCTGCGATCTACAACCTCAAGCGTGAAGGGCAACTCCCCTCTCACTTTGCTTGCGTTGGTTTTGCAAGAAGGCAAAAAACCCATGATCAGTTTCGCCAAGAGATGTATGAGGCAATTAGCAAATACTCTCGCGTAAAGCCTGTCGATCAAACACTTTGGAATGGCTTTTCTGAGCAGATCTTTTACCACATTTCCGAGTTTGATAATGATGCGGGCTATGAGGCCCTAAAGGTCTTTTTACAAGATATCGACATGCGCTTTGGCACTAAAGGAAACCGTGTGTTTTACCTTTCTGTCCCTCCAAGCCATTTTGAACTTATTGTCGAAAAACTTGGAACGCATGATCTTATCTACCCTACTGATGCACCATCTGGAAAATGGTCTAAAGTCATTATCGAAAAACCTTTTGGCCACGACCTAGAAACAGCATATGAGCTTCAAGCCAATATAGGCAACTACCTCAAGGAAGAGCAGATATATCGAATCGACCACTGGCTTGGTAAAGAGACCGTCCAAAACCTTCTTGTCATGCGTTTTGGAAATGCCATCTTTGAATCTATCTGGAATAACCGCTACATTGATTCTATCCAAATTACCGTTGCCGAAGATTTAGGCGTTGGAACACGCGGAAAATTTTGGGAAGAGGCAGGAATGCTTCGCGATATCGTCCAAAACCATATGATGCAGCTCCTCAGCTTAGTTGCTATGGAACCCCCCGTAGATATCAAAGCAGATTCCATCCGCGACGAAAAGGTGAAGGTACTGCACTCCATTCGTCCCATACCTCTGCACAATCTAGACCACCACGTTATCCGAGGCCAATATGGGCCTGGATTTATTGATGGCGAGCCCGTTAAAGGCTATCGACAAGAGGATAATGTCTCCCCTACATCATCTGTAGAGACCTATGTCGCGATGCAGCTTTTTATCGATAACTGGCGCTGGGCAGGTGTTCCCTTCTTCCTTCGTGCAGGTAAAAGGCTGCCAAAAAAGGCAACTGAGATTGCTGTAGTCTTCAAACAGGCACCGGGTGTTCTTTTTAATAGAGCTTGCCATAGAGATGACTCAAACGTACTCGTTATTCGTATACAACCTGACGAAGGCATAGGCCTTCGCATCAATTCTAAAGTACCTGGCATCAATAACCCTATTCAGCCTGTACGCATGGACTTCTTGTATGGATCTTACTTTGGTGTAGCACCTCCAGAGGCATATGAGCGTCTTATTATCGACTGCATTTTGGGAGATTCCACCCTCTTTGCAAGAGAAGATGAAGTGCTCGCATCCTGGAAACTCTTATCTCCAATACTTAAGCGCTGGGAAGAGGTAAGGCCGCATGACTTTCCAAACTATCCTGCAGGATCTTGGGGCCCCCAAGCTGCCGAGCAGCTCATGCAAAAAAGTGGCAGACATTGGAGATTTGTATAGTATGAACGGCTTTCAAGAGACAGAATTTCAAGAGAATGTACAGGTGGCAGTAGAGGGTCAAAACCTTATAAAAGCCTCCCTCTTTAACCTCATCGTCGTAGCAAACAGCCTTCAACGAGGACTAGAGTGTAAAGAGCTTGTACGTATAGTGACAGAAAAATTTCCCTGCAGAGTCATTTTCGTGCAGTCTGATGACTCAAGCCAAGCTGATTTTTTTCAGACGGAGCATACGATCCAATCTATCGGTTCAGGACAGACAAGGGTTTGCTTTGATCAGTTTACCATTGCAGCCTCTACGAGCCAGCTGCATAAAGTACCCTTTCTGATACTTCCTAATATCATGCCGGATCTTCCTGTCTACATTCTTTTAGGACATGACCCAACAGAAGATCATGTGATCTTGCCTCAGCTGCAAAAGTATGCAAATCGCGTTGTTTTCGACTGCGAAACGATCGACAATGTGCAGCGCTTTAGCGAGCGGATGATGAATATGATCCGTGAAACGACAGGAGATCTCATCGATGTCAACTGGTCGCGCACAAAAGCGTGGCGTGAAGTACTTGCAAGAGTCTTTAACGATAAAGAAAAGCAAGAGCATCTCAACGGCGCTAAGATGATCCAGATCTCTTTTGCAGGTCGCTTTCTTCAAAATCAGCCAAAGCATGAACTTCAAGCTGTCTACCTACAGGCATGGCTTGCAGCACAGCTTGGATGGACGCTCGAGAGCATGCAAAAACAAGATGGCGTAATTCAGGTAAACTACCGCTCTCACCTTGGTCCAATTACGGTAAGCATCCTTCCTAAAGATACAGATGCGATCGAGCAGGGGGCGATTTTCTCCGTAGAAGTGACGACACATGCAGAGGCACACTATCTGATCTCTCACGAGCGCGATCGCCAGCTTGTGACAGTACATGCATCCACTTTAGAGCGCTGCGAGATGCCCTACACCCTTTTCTTACATAACTACCAAAAGGGTACAGCACTCGTTAACGAAATTTTCTACCAGCCATTCAGTGAGCACTATTCGGCAATGCTTTTGGCACTAAACCATACACAATGGGGACAAAGTGTCTAATCGCTCGCTGATCAATCTTGCCACCGAAGAGCAGGTAATCGATTTTTGCCTTGTCCATTTTATTGATGAGGCTAATTTTGCCATAGATTCTCATGGCGGCTTTAGCGTTGCCCTTTCTGGCGGCAGCACTCCCAAAAAGTTCTATGATGCTCTGACCCAATCTGACGAAGCAAAAGCCCTTGATTGGTCTAAAATAGCTCTCTTTTGGAGCGATGAGCGAGCAGTTGCTCCGGATCATGCAGATTCCAACTACCATATGGCGATGCAGTTTTTTTCTAAAGCGCCCTTTAATCAGGCAAAGGTCTTTCGTATGGAAGCAGAAAGAGCTGATAAAAATGAAGCTGCAGCAGAATATGCCAAAAAAATCCTCGAAAACTGCCATAACGGGCGATTTGACCTTGTCTATCTAGGCCTTGGAGAAGATGGCCATGTAGCATCGCTTTTTCCGGAAACAGAGGCGCTAAAGGTTCAAGATAAACTCGTTGTTGCAAATTATGTGCCAAAACTAAATACGTGGCGCATGACGCTCACCTTCCACTGTATCAATAACGCCAAAAATATTGTCCTTATTGCAACAGGTAGCAAAAAAACCAAAATTTTGCATGAAGTGCTCGACAGCAAAGACCAAAAGCTCTTCCCGGCCCAAGCAATCTCAGGCCGAGAAGTTCCAGCATTTTTTGTTACTGACTCCTATTAAGTTCTTGACGGACATTTATTGCGATTGGTACGATCGTTCCATCATTACCCAATGCTTTCCACTCTACAAGTTGTTCAGGCCGTTTTTCAAAAAGAAACTCCCTCATTTGTGTTACATGTCCTGCTGCAGCTGTTAAGCAATGTAGTTTCTTGAGTCGTTCAAATGCAGCAATATGGGCAATTTGTTCATGGTTATTCCATGTAACAACGAGCTCCTCAACTTGACTATCGGTTTCTTTGCCTTGAATGATAACCTCAAGAAGTGACTGTGATGAGTGTCCCTTTAGCGTAAGTGAAGAAATGCTTTCAAATGTCTCTAAAAGGCGAGGAAGAGAAGCTACAAGATCGGGATCGCTATCAAATGATGTTAGCTCGATTGAAAGAGATTTAAATCCATGATGTGCATGGACTACTGTCTGATCTGCAAGGCTGCCGATGGTACCATCCTGAATAAGCTTGATTGAAAGCTGTTCAAGCTGGTTTGCGTGTGCTACCCATCTAAGTGTACCAGGTGTAATACCAACGTTCTCAAGTATCAGTCTGCGAACTGAGTGTAAAAACTTAGGGCATTTTGAAAAATCAAGGTAATTTGTACAATCTCTTATAGAAACATTTTGCAAGCAGTCAAAGTGATCAAAGAGCTCTGGCTCAATTTCGCCGTTCCATAGTTCAAGTGTGGCTATATGAGGGGCAAATTTTGCAAGACGCTCAAGTTTTGCGCGTACATCGCTTTGAGGAAGTGGCATGCCGAGTCCTACAATACTCGTGCAAAGACCGATGTTTCCAAGCCCTTTGGTATCTAGTCCTCCACTCAAACGCAATAAGTGAAGACGTGGATAGATCCTTTTTTCAAGCCATTCAATGACAGCATCACCAAAGCGATGTTTAATTTTTTCTAGCTCTTTCGTATTTAAGGCATCTATTTTTTCTAATGCATCTATTGTGTAATAGGCTCTCGTATTTTTGGATTTTATAAGAGCTAAACAGCTAAGGCGCACAAGGCCTGAGTCAAGCTCAACCTTTTCAGTAGGTGATATTTTGAGCTTAAGTAGCTCTTCATATCTATCGGCAACAAAGCGAATAATCTTTTCGATTTCATCATCAGAGAGCCTTAATTTATCATCCTCTAGCAAGCGACTTGCTTTGTTTACTATTGCAGTAAAGAGCATAGTATGCTTTTGCATATCTACTGCATTATGACGAGCCGGGTTGTAGAGTGTAATCCATTTAAGAAACTCTTCCTTAGTAAGAGGGTCAAAGAGTTTTTCAAGGCTGGTATGCGGAAGGTCGACTCTACATGCCTGAGCAAAGCGAAGCCAGAGAAGAGCACCGAGTGATTTTCTCAGTTTTGGGGTATCCAGCCGCTTAATGGAAAGGTCGACAATATCTTGAGGCATTTCGAGAATATAGTGCGCCACTTCAAAAAGAGCGACGACCTCCTCATGTGTTAATGTTCCAAGAGGCTCAAAATGATTGCTCTGCAAGGCCTCTAAAAGCGTATTCATTGACTTTGCACGTTGTACAAGAGTGTGTCCCTCCTCATTGCCCTCTATGTGCATGTCGATAGGGATTATTCTCTCGCCGATTTTCCACACTCTGAGACGCTCTATCGGTCTACCAATGCAGGGAACTCCTGTCCAAGTATCGTGAAACTCTTTTACTTTTTCGCTGGTGCAAGAAGTTCTCTCAAGCATGCCTGATATAACACCAAGTAGAAGGTGGCTAAGTGATTTCCTATCATTTTCTATCTGAAGGTCAACATCTACTAAGAGGACGCGAGAATGTGTTAAAAGGATCGATGAATACTTTCTAACAAGATTGATTGAATTATGGAGTGCATCTTCCGAAAGCTTTCGAGAAATAAAAAATTTACCAAGAAGGGAAAATGCCCAGGTATGTAATGCAGAAGGTTTTTCATCTTTATATGAGTTAATATGTTTTTCGATCCAAGAAAGTAAAAAGTCATTTTTCGCTTCTACAGATTCTGCATCTGCAAGGTTACTTAAAAGCTCAATTGCGCTCGTTGTTAAATGTATCCAATATGTAACGAGAGTCTGGACATCATCTGACTTAGACCCATTTTCAATTTGCAACTCTTGGCAATGTTTGGCAAGGATAGCGTGACTCTCAAGGCAGGTCGTTAGATTTGCTTGGAGAAGAGTAAGTCTTGCTTGGATAGGATGAAGCTTTTCTAAAAGACTAGTAAATTCAATTCCCTGAAGTTTTTCTGCTGTTAAAAGCCCTTCAACTGATTTACTCTCAACCTGAATTGCATTCCAAATATCGCGTACAGCCGCATTATTTTTTTTGAGCTCTCCTTTTATGTACTGAATGATTGAGGAGCCGATATTTTCTTTCCATTGCCTAAGTGAATCTGGTGTTGGCTCTCTTTTTAACGTGGTATACTGACTTACAAGTACTGAAAGAAGCCTTGCTGTTTCATGATCTTGTATAATGCTGCCATTTGCAGCCTCTGTAATAA
The DNA here is from genome assembly GCA_964512205.1 of uncultured bacterium. GTDB lineage: Bacteria > Chlamydiota > Chlamydiia > Chlamydiales > FEN-1388 > SZAS-7. Next base: position 59,518 of record CAZEGK010000006.1, read on the forward strand.
GTGATCTTCCGCTGCACTCTTTTACGTCTGTAGTAAAGCTGCATGCCCGGATATAGTGGTCTCGCTCAGATCCAATATGGTATTGTTGTGTAGAGCTCAGTTTTTTAAATGATCGTTTTGCATTATTTAAATCGCCTCGTTCAAATGCAGCTCGTGCTTGCTCATCAAGGTCCAATACGACTTTGCTAAAAAGCTGAGTAAGTTCGTTCATATCCTCATCGGCAGAAGTTAGGCGTCGAGAAGATGAGTCACTGTGAGCACCTATCAGCTGAAGTGAAGAAAAAAGAGCTGTAATTCTATAGACATCACTTGCTAGCGCATCTGCATCCTGACTAATTGCGAAAGCTTCGGTTACTTTTTTGCACTCTTTTTTGACCATTTGATCGGCCTGTTCCAGTGCTTGTGGAGTAGTTAAAACATTTGGTTGGTAATTATGAATTGTGCCTGGAGGCAAAAGGCAGTTGTTGACTTGTGGTTCCATGGTGTATCCTCATTTTTATTAGTAATAGCTCATATTAGGCGTGGTTCTTTTTTTAAGAAACATAAATTACAAACAGTAGTTATATAAAATTTGTATTCACATATGCTTTATAATTTTATTATAGTTCTTCTTTTTACCTTTTCTAATCTCTCAGGGGTCCAGAAGCTAGAATCACGAGATGATTTTGTACACTATTCTAAGTGTATAGAAAATGAGCGATTTATCAAATTCTTAGTGGATGTGCATACAGGAGACCTTGAGTTTTTTGATGTAAATCGCTATCCACTCCACCTTGATTATTACCTAACGCTTGAGGGTTCAAGCTATGATGGGTACTTAGCAAACTACAATGGCTTTAAACCAGAGTACATCTATGGCTCATTAATTCATCACGAACGAGAAGATCTCTGGACTTTGACGCTTTGGGAGGGTGATCGGGCAACTTTGGATGACATAGTGCTTGCGTATACTAGCGTGAGAGATGGGTTTTATGAAGGATCAAAACTCTACTTTCGCCCAACATCTACCTATCAGGAAGAAGTTGTAGCTAAAAGTGAGATGCCAATTATCACAAATGATCAGCTTTTTAAACAAAGCAGCTTTCAGATGCTTCATGTGGGAAAAAATGTCGGAAGATTGCAGATTGGCCTCGATGGTGCAACTGAGGATGCTATTGTTATCCTAAAAGAATTTGTGCCCGATACTCCAAAGGTTGCAGGCATTATCTTAGAGCAGTTTTCTACGCCGCTTTCGCATCTTGCTCTTCGAGCAAGGGCCTGGAATATCCCTCATGCAAGGATCCAAGAGGCATCATCTCTTTTTGAGCAATTGGTCGGAAAAAGGGTTTTTTTTGAAGTGAGTGCCGGAGGATATACGCTAAGAGCCGCCCAAGATGATGAAAAGACGGCAAAAGGTGAGCTTACTCCAATAGAAATCCAAAAACCAAACATGGAGGAAGATGGGCTAAAGCCTCTTAAACTACTCTATAAAAGTGCCTATGGAGAAAAAGCCGGAACGCTTGGAGAAATTGCCCGCCTTGGTATTAAAACAGCAGATGGCTTTGGTATCCCCTTTTATTATTACGAAGCCCATATGCAGCAGTCTGGAGCCTATCTAGAGGAGAGTCTTGAAAAGCGAAGGAAAAAAATACTGGAACATCCACTAGATCCTAGACTATCGTCTCTTTTTGAGAGCGGCGTCTTTGTCAGAAGCTCTACAAACTGTGAGGATTTACAAGGCTTTGCAGCAGCAGGCCTCTATGATACTGTCGCAAATGTGTATGACGAAAACGCAATAAAACAAGTATGGGCAAGTCTTTGGACGGAAAATGCTGTAAAAGAGCGCTCTCGTGCATCTATCGACGATGCAAATGTCTCTTGCGCAGTGCTAGTACAACAAGCAATGAATGCCACATCAAGCGGCGTCTTAGTAACTAAAGACATTTTCGATCCAACAGAGTTTATGGAAGTCTACACGATAAATGCCTCCTTTGGCCTTGGCATAAATGTTGTTGATGGCAAGCTCTTGCCGGAACAGCTTCTCTACAACTATGACAATAAAGGCATAAAAGTACTCTCTCGCACAGAGTGTAAAGAAGTTATCGCACTTGATGAAAGAGGCGGCACAAAATCGATACCCCCTCCAAATCTTCCCTACGTCCTATCAGATGCACAGGTGACAAAGCTCGGGAATGTAGCACATCTGCTCAAGAAACACTTCAAGATGAATCTTGATATCGAATGGCTCTTTGTAGACGATACGCTCTACATACTCCAAGCAAGACCTTTTTAGCTATTATCTTAGTCTTAATCTTAGTCTTATTCTTATTCTTGTTCGTGTTATTAAGCGAAAAAAGAATAAGACCAAGATTAAGACTAAGAATAAGATTAAGAATAAGAAAAAGTAAAGCCGACTCAGGTAGTGGTTTTTGGTCATAATCTTTTGCTTGTTGCAAATCGGGAGTGCTGATAGGTTGAATCAAAAAATGAGGATACCTGATGAAAAAACTTTTTCTTATTACGATGCTCTTTGCCAGTGCGGGGCATGCCGATCACTTTAGCAACCAATCTTTTAGGCCTGTCATCGAAAAGGAAATGCCAACAAGAGTTGTGTCGAGCATTTATGACCGTCCTGATGTTGTGCAAAAGGCAAATGAGATTTTGCAATCCCTTACTACAGAAGAAAAAATTGCACAGATGTTTATGCTTGATATGGGCGTGCTCTTTTCCCAGGATCCCGAGTTTAGCAAATGGCTTGAGACAAATACGCCAGGTGCCTTTCTTTATCCATGCGGGGCTATTGCAAATAGTGAATATGCCTTCACGCAAAAGGGTATTCAGATGAATATTGCAAATGCAATAGCTGCTATTAAGCAGCCCAATGCTATACCTGTTCTTGTTGGTATCGATAACGTGCATGGCGCGGCATCTGTGGAAGAGACACCTGTCTTTCCCCACAACATCAACTTTCGCAATATGCCTGTCGACAAGGTCTTTAAACATGCACGGGCAAGCGGCTCTGCTCTCCAGGCATTTTCAAAGAAGCTTGGTATAAATATGGCCTTTTCTCCCACTGTTGCACTCTCTCATGATGAGCGTTGGGGAAGAAACTTTGAAAGCGCAGGTCCCAACGTAGATAATGTTCAAGCCCTTGCAGCAGGAGCGGTCTCCGGCATTCAGCAGATTAGAAATGGCAAAATTCAGGGCGTTCTTGCTACTGCAAAGCACTATATCGGCGATGGAGATTCCTATGAAGGAAGAGATAAATTTTTATCGCTTCTTGGTCCAGATACTGACGAGACAAGAGATGCCTTTTATGAAAGAAACGGCAAAGGCTTTATGACGGCTATAGACTATGATGTGGGCTGTATCATGTTAAACTATGGTGCAAATGGCTTTAGTGATGGCATAATCCCCCACCACTTTGACACAAAAGGCATTGCAAAGCTCAGGCAGCCTCGCCACCTCGGGGGCTTTGGCTTTAAGGGTTTTATTGTGACGGATGACAACGGTCAGTTTGAAGCAGATGTTGCCCATACCTATGTTCAGGAGCTGCAACCGGGCAATCCCTACTCCCCTTCTAAAGATGACTATATGAAGGCAGCAAACCTTGCAAAGGAAAACTTCTTTAATGCATCGATTCGCACTATCAATGCCGGTGCCGACCAGCTTATGATCTCTGTGTCTCAACCAAATCTTCTTGAGATGCTTGTAGGTGCAATAAAGGCTGGCGTATCACTTGATCGCATCAATGAAGCATGTGGCTACATCCTTCGTGTAAAAGTTGCTATGGGTATGTTTGATGAAAATCCATTTCTTCCTGTAGAAAAGGATGACCTTAGAGAAGGTGCAGTGGCAAACTACCAGGCAGCCTTTGACTCGCTCTATTACAAAGGAAATGAGTCCTCTTCCCTTATTCCGAGTGACAAAACAGTTCTTTTACTAGGCCGAGAAGAAGATCCATCATCTGATAAGCTCTGGTTTGATTTTTACGATGATTTAGGCCTGCAAAGCGGCGGCTGGACACTTGGCTCTTATGGAGTTTCCGGTCATAACTTTTCAAACTTTACCTCCTCTCGCTCAACAAAAGACTACTGGAGTGATCTAAGCTCTCGCTCTTATACTGTGAATGGCAAATTGATTCATGGAGCAAGCACAATCCGCGAAGGGTTTGCCTATCGAGGAATTGATGCTGTAAAGGTAGAGGAGCAAGATATTGCAAATTTTACTAAAGATACGGCCCATGCACTTGTTGTTCTTGGAGAGTTTCCCTACTACGAGCTTGTAGGCGATGTTGAAAATAACAACCCCCTTGGTGTTAATGGCTATTACTGGCTCATCCCAGAAGCTCCACCTCGCGGTTTTATGGGACCATTTTTCCCTGTTAACAGCGAAAATCAGTATGACATTACGCTGACAACTAGAGATGTACGTGTCTTTTTGCAACCAAATGGTGTAGACATGCCAGGTGCCAAAATTTCGCTTGCAACCTACAACAAGCTAAAAGCTGCCTATAAGAGGGGCATTAAGACAACAGCTGTCCTTCTTTCCGGAAGAGATCTTAACGTTGATGCTCCGCTCAATATTGAAGATAGCGATCCCTTTGGCAAGCTCTCCCTTAGAGAGGTAACAGAGTCGATTGTCTACGCCTATTTCCCCGGAACATCAGGTGGTGAAGCAATCGTAGACTTTCTTCTAGACACTCCATCCGGACGAAATCTCTAGCGAGATAGGGCCTAGTGGAACATTCTACTAGGCTGTCAATCAAAAGAAGCCATGGCAATCGTTTGTTTTCGATTACCATGGCTCGTCCTCTCTATCTCTTAGGCTGCAGGGGCGCTGTTTACTTGAACTACTGGTTGTGGGTTAAGTATCTCTTTAAGAGCATCTTGAAGAGGTCTAAGGATGATGCCCGAGTTAAGACCCTTTTCACAATCTATTTTAGTTGAGATGGATACCATTTTCGCGTGGATAGCACTTGCTATTTGCTGAAGAGATTGTTTCTTTTCATCGGTCATCGCCTCTTGCTTTTCTTGTCTCAAAAACTCTGCGACACCGCCATAAATCTTGCCAAGTTCTTCTCTTGCCTTCACAGTGTGCGCTTTCACAGCCATTTCGCTTGCATTTTGTTCAGTTTGCATTTGTGATATAGCGCGGTTTGCTACGCCATAACCAACTGCAAATCCAGCTCCTGTTGAAAGAAGCGACGGAAGACCAAAATTTGAAAGAGCTGCTATCGAGAATGTCGATAGTGCACCAAAAGCTAAACCTTTAGCATAGCCTGCAGCTTTATGGTAGAAGGGAAGCTCGCTTTTGTGAGCTTCTTTTACTTCAGACTTTGCTACAGATGAAAGGCCAAGGTCTGATTTTGGAGTTAGCGTTGCTAAAAGGTATGCGTTGAATTTGTTATCATTTTGCGTGTCCGATGACCGAAGTTCAAGTTTTGTGTTCGTAATAATGGTGAGTGTTCTACGAAGCGGCTGTAAAATTTCACTGATATCTGACCCTTTTAGGCCTGCTTGTGCAAATTCTTCAGCGGCCATTTTTAACTTCGCTTCGAGGGTTGATGTCTGCTCTTTCAGTTTTTCGATAGCTACTGGATCATCTTTTGCAAGCATAAAGCGCGCTGCAAGCTCATCTCCCATAAGGGTATATACTTGCTTTAAACTTTCGACCATTTTGCTCTCTTCATGAGCTTTGAGAGTTGCATATTCATCCTCAACGCGCTCATAACTTTTTTGCATAGTATTCATAGCAAAACGACCAATCATCCACATTGTTCCAAATGCCACGGCGGAAATAGCACCAACACCAGCATAAAATGCCTTTGATGCAGCCTCTTGAGTATTAAAACCAGTAAGGTTGCGAGATGCTGCAAAAGCTCCTGTTCCTGCAATAGCTAGACCACCTACTGTAGTGGCAACAGGAAATGCGTGATAAAGAGTGCTAGCAAGGGCTGCTGTTGTGTGTAAAAGAAGGCCTCCGATAAACTTTGTTGCGGGAAGTGCAACGTGAGGTAAAATTTTGTATGTTATGTAAGCAGGAACGGCAGCACCAGCCATACCTACAATCGGTGGAAGTGTCCATTTCTCTACTGTATGGCGAATTCCAGGCTTATTGCTATGAATAAGCTGCTCTGACTGGATGGCTGTTTCGGTTAGAAATTCTGGGTTGTTAGCAGAGGCTATTTGATCGAGTAGTTTTGCAGCGTCAATTTGAGAGACAAATTTAGATGCCCCTTCTGCACCTTTTTTTGCTGCATCTGGCATTGTATATGTTGTAAATAGCTGCTTTATACTTTCTGGAAACATAGTCTAAATTCTCCTTTTGAAAATATAATTATAACATATAACAAATATTTTAGTCAATATATTACTTTATAAATTAAATTTACTTTAAGGCGGCTATTTAGGAGAAATAGAGAACATTCTTTAGGCTCGTAGTTCATTAAAGAGCGCCTGAAGCTGGCTGCCTTCAAAGTCGATTTTGTCTTTGTAGCGATGGCGCAGTATTTGGTTGAGCAGGTGATTCTTCATTTGCGTCGGGTTATTTGCTACAAGCCATTCCCGCAGGTAGTTAAGCTCTTCGGCCGTATAGCCGTAGCACTGGCCGTCAAAAAATTTAATTTGCGACTTTATTTTTTTAAATTCTGGGGTCTGAATAACTTCCTCTGGGCGTGCATAGAAATCCTGAACCACAGTATCGGTTCTCATATCGTAGTAAAAGCCGCCATAGTCAGATCCTGTATCTCCAATATAGTCAAGAAGGGTATATGTAGGAGGATCATACGCCTCTGCTACTCTGTTATAATTGCGTTCATAGTGGATAATGCCAACTCTAAACATCGCCTCATCAAAGGCATCTCTTTGGCGAAGAGATCTTGTTCCCTTTCTAGAAAGAGGTAAGAAGCTATCTGCAATTTGAATCTTGCTATCATAGGCAGGATAGATTTTGTCCCTCACAGAGTGGAATATGGTATCTCTCGTTCGCACTGGATAGTAGCCAAGATCTTTAGAGCTTACTTTTTCCTGTTCAGTTTCAAGTGAAAGCTCTAGCTGCTCTTCCTGCTCGATCTCCTCTTCTTGCTCAACCTCAAGTTCCATCTCGAGCTCATCCTCAACCCTGCCGATATTTGTAACATATTCCGGCATTCGCTCGATAAGCTCTTGGCTGTACTGAATTTCGCCAATTTTTTGACTTGCTGTAGGAAGGTTTAGGCGAAGAGCTTCCTGCTGCATAGTTTTCTTATACTCATTTAGCGCAGTATCTGGAGCTACATTTGCAAACTTGAGGCGGCAGTTTCTTTTAAAATAGTCGCCATCTGCTTTGTAGCCAGGATCTGCTTGTGTAATAAGGCTATTTCGTATCCCCTCTTCGCTAAAGCGATCAAGAAAGAGGGTAAGGTCTGGCTGGTTCAAAAGCTCCCACCTTGCCTCTTTTCTGATTTCTGCAGCAATTCGCTGAGATTGTGTTTTAAAGATGTCTTTTGCATCAATCTGGGCATCTTTACATGTTGCAACAACTGCCATGTTGGAGACTGTCTTTATATCGCTTTGATATTCACTTACAGCTGCCTGATATGTCTGTGTGGGCTTACGAAGGCGCCCCTCTTTTTGACAAAGATCTCTGAGCCCATCTTGTTCACTATGTGTAAGGAGGGCATGAGCATCGCCTTTTAATGGAATATCGGTACCTCTCGTATGAGACTGAGTAAAGATAAAGCCTGTTTCTTTAAGGTCTCCTGACTCTTGCCCTACAAAGGCAATTTTGTCGCCAGCTCCATGATAGCCGACCTGTTTTAGAGCCGGATTTGTATCTTTTAGCGCGCTTGCTGTCTTTTCCCCTCCAAGATGGTTGAAAGCACCAGATCCATCAATTACGGCATCAAAGGGCTTTTCTTGAAGAAGCGCTTCAGGTGTTCGCGGGTCATAGGTGAGCACTTGCATATCACGAGCTCGTTTTGCAAGCCTTGAAGCCATATTAGCTCGTATGAGGCCATTCATCTGCTTATCAACCTGAAACTGTGGGTGGAGAGAATCTGGCGCACCTACAGTAGCTGATGTTCCAGATACTGCGCGGCTCATATTGATAATATCTTGCGGTCCCATAGAAATTACCCTGCCGCTAGACTTAAGCGTTGCAAGCTTGAATCGCAAGAAAAAGGTTATTTTGCCTGGATTTTGATTAATTTCCGCTACTTTTGCTGCAAGCTCTATCTGATCGCCAAAATTTGCCTCTGGTAAAATATCGTGGAGCTGGCGAGTTAGTTGCTGGCGATACTGCGGGTTAGTCGAATTGCCAAATTTTTGTGAGAGATCATCAAACCAAAGCCTAAGGTCAATCTCTCTAATGCCGGTTTGGATGTAGTCTTGGATGGTGGCGTTTATCTGCTCTTCGAGAGTTCCCTGCTTCGCTTCCGTTTTTTCGCCATCATGACAGGTAACGGTTCTTCTTCCATCATCTGATCGGGCATAGTTTGTACCCTCTTTTTGTGTGAGCGAAAGCTTTAAAAATTGCGTAAACTCTCTTTGTAAAAAGGCAATTTTATCCTTAAGCTGAGGAGATGCTCTATCAAGCTCTTGTAAAATATCCTCATTTTGACCGAGTAGATAGCTAACAAGCTTTTCTTTGCTTTGTGGAAAAAGCCTGCCTGCAAGGGTGTCTGCTGCCCTTCTTATTGCTTGAGCTCTCATCTCATCTGTAATAGCTTGCTGGATGTTATCCTTGAGGCCAAGGCTATTATCCTGCTTAAGTAGCTCATAGAGCTCGATAGCAGTATCTATCATAAAGGGTGCGATGGGAGTTGCCCCTACTTGAAGATCGAGCTGTATCTTTTTTATAGGGCGGTTTGGCTGGTCAAACTCATCCTGGTTTTCTACCCCCTTATTGGCAAGAAGGAGCAGGATCTTTTGTAGGTATTTATGGTGCTCTAGTAGTATCTCTTGAGGCTCTACGCCCTGTATTCTCATCTCTAAAAGCTCTTGGGATAGTCTCCAAAATTTCTCTTCAAGTAGTGGAAGGGATTTATAGTCTGTAAGTACGCATCCCCTATTTTGTATAGTGGCGAGAAGCTCATCATACATCACTTTAAAGAGAGAAACTTTAGTTGGTTTATCCTTTACATATTCTGTCTTTGTAAGCCGCATCTTCATGCTAAAGCGAAGTGGATAGACCGTCATGCCAAAGAGGTTTCCAAGGACATTTTGAAATTGATCAAAGGTTTGCTGATAAAGCGGTGGTAGCACTTTTTGTATAACGAGATTTTCTCCATTTGGCATACAAAGGGATCGCATAACGTCAAGTACGCTCGTTTTACCTGCCCCCGTTGGCGCCTGAACAACAGCGTATGGGTTGGTAAGGAGCTTTTCTACAAGCTGCAGCTGATCAAGTCCTGCCTCAAGTGATTTAAAGTTAATATACTGCTGCGCTTCAAAGACCAAAAATCTGGGATCTTTTGCTGCATCATAGGCGCACGTTACTGTAAGAAGCTGGTAGAGTGCTTTTGATAGCTCTACACCCCCACCCTCAAGCTCGATGCGATCGACAAGCAAAAGAGAGGCATCTAACGCATTTTTTTTCACTAAGGCTTCAAAATAGCTTGTAAGCAGTGTTTTTAGTCTTGCCACATCGATTCCGGCAGGAAGCTCAAGCTGATCAAATTTATCAAAGCCAAAGCCTATTCGGAGCTCGTCAAAGCTTGCAAGAGAGCGCTTTCCGGAAAAAATTTCAAACTGTTCTTCATTGCCGGGTGCTTTATTGATCAGCTCTTCTATTTCATGCTTGCATCTGTCTAGCTCTTTATCTTGCGCATCTCTCAGTGGTATAATCTTTTCATCTACAAATGCTTTAAGCGCTTTTTTATTCTCATTCAGTATGGGGAGCTTCTCTTTTTGGGCAATTTCATTATAGCTCTCTACTTCATCTCTGAGATCTTGAAGTGCAGCCTGTTCACAAGGGGCAAGGGATTTATTTGGATCATTGAGTGTAAGAGTTGGATTATCTTGCTCTTTCATCCTAAAAAGATGGGCAACGTCTTTTGGCGTAAAGAGCCTATGGATTTCCTGTCCCTCAGGCAGGCGTACAAATGGGTAGGTAAGCTTTGCATCATCTAGTCTTTCGTTTGGCTGAAGGCTGCTTTCAAGGTTACTTATTGTGGTATCTCTGTTTCGAGGGATACGCTCTTTTTTCCACTGCTCAACTCGCGCCTCTAAATTGTCAGGAAGATCCTCTTCTTTGCCTAGTTCAAATTCTTGCTCACTTTCTGTAAAGAGCACTTTAAGCTGTTTTTCGTAAAATTTTGGATCTTTTGCTTTTGCAATTCGGCTCAGCTCAATTTTATCGCCATCTGTAAGCTTTAGGTCTTTTGGAAGTGATCTACCGGCACTTACAGCTGCTTTTCCCTTATCAAGGAGCAGGGTATTGAGAACATCGATTACTTTTTTCTGCTGACGCTCTTTTTTAAGAAGCACTTTAAGCTCTACGAGGAGCTTAAATTTAAGTGCCGACTCCTGAACGAGTTCATCTGGCTTTTTAATATATTCAACAAGCTCTTGAATGGCTTTGTTATCTAAGGTAAAGCTAAGCCGTTTTGTGATCTCGTATGCTCTAGCAAAATCGCGCTCTTTAAGGTAGTGTTTTGTAAGCTCTATGATAGATTGAGCCTTATCATCTGGCTTTAAGCATATTTCTTCAGTGTATGCTCGAAGGTCAAAGACCGAATAGTTTATAGTATTTGCATAGGCATTGACACTCATTCTACTCTCACTAAGTGGCTGGTAGGGCGCCTTACCCATGAGTGTACGGATAAAATCTAAAACTCTATGGAAGAAAAGAAGCACGTGACCGAGTGCCCATGCAGAGGGCTTCAAAATGACATCTCTTGTTGCAAGGGCATCGCTAGATGGAAGAAGGAGCTTTTTAGGCTTTGTAGGATCTATGTGTTCAAGCACAAGAGCTGTAGACAAATGCTTTCTATCAGATGCTTTCGGATTTGCTACGATGTGATAGCCTGCAAATTTTGGATCGTCGATAACAAGTTGATTTTGGCTGTTGAGATGGCAGCTAAGGCCATATCGTGAAAGCTCTACCTTTTCTATCTTTCCCTTATCACTCCAGATAAGGATATTTTCTGGGCGTTCAAAACCATGTAAGAATTCAAGGCCGCTTTGTTCAAAGTCTGAATCTAGATTAAGCTGATAGTTTTTGTTTGTTTTGCTTACTTTACAAGAGTCCAGTTCTATGCCATCTTTTCCTTGCGATAGGGTAAACTCAAGGTCAATTGTTCCATCACCTAGTAACAAATAGCCAATTTTTGGATCAGCAGGGTCGACATAGATGCCATTTTTAAATAGTGAAGGAAGGGCAAAGTTAAGTGATTTAGAAAGCATCCTAAAGTATTTAAGGAGTGTGTTTATGACTCCTGTTGGTTCTAAAGTCTTTGACTTTGGCCTAGCAAGCACATCTCCGGGGATAAGCTGAAGCCATTTATCAGCCGTTTTTTTGTAGAGAGTCCAATTTTTGTCATCTACTACGATGCGACAAGATACCCCCTCTAGATCCTTAAATGCATAGATAGTTTTATCGCCATCTTGGCTTATTGTAACTGGAAAAGAAGTCTTTGGCAGCTCCTTAAACTGCGCCTTAAAGTCATTTGACTGAAAGATTAATGGTGGGAGCTCATCGATCTTTTTGTCATTGCTGCTTGAAGTAATAGAAAGGGTGTCAAGACATACGTTATAGGTATCATTTGTATATGTATAGTTGCCAAGATAGCGCCAAGGCTTCGCGTCTAATTTTATTCCCCTTGCAATAATAAGGCGATCAAGCAAACCATCTTGAGAGGCTGCAATCTCGGAGAAATCTATTTTATGTAAGAGGTCATGCCAGCGATTTTTAAGCACCTGTTCAAGATAGGGATCAATAAGATAGGCTTTAGATTCACCAGTAAATGCAGTTTGAAAAAGTGTAAGCAATTTTTCTGGATCTGATTGCTCTTTAGCAAGTTCTCGTCGAAGCTCAAGACGTGCGATATTTCCCTCATACCCAGGAAATCTAAGAGCGGTTTGTTGTGGGAATTTAGCTTGAGATAGATCAATCTCACCGATTCTACGCGATTGATAATATTTCCATTCAGGATTCTTATAGATCCCTTGAAGTTTTTCAAGCAGCTCGATGAGAAAGAGCTTTGCTTCAAACTCTTTTGCATCTTTAGGATCCTTAAAACGCTCTAGTGCAAGGGCAATTTTTTCTGGCAGTTCGAGAAGGAAGGAATTCTTAGAGTGATCATGCATGAGATTGAGCAGATTTGGATGAAAGAAGATCGCATCAAGAAAATTTCGAGTATTATAATCTAAAAGTAGATTTGGCGAGTTTAGCAGAAGATTTATTGCTTCAACCTGTGGCGATTCCGATCGCAATAGTCTTAGTATTTGTCTTTTGTCATCATCTGTGTAGTGAAGTGGAAAAGGGGCAAGATCGAGCTTATCTTGTGCATTTTTATCGCTAAAGGCTTCATTTGCTTTTTCAAGCTCATCAAAAAAGAAGGCTAAAAGCCCTTCAGGATCTGTCTGTACGGCTTCCGGCGACATCCAGCCTATAATGGATTCTACTTTCTCCTTCTTTTTATCATCCGGCTGCCAGTGTATGCGAGTATCCATCTGGCGATAGAGTGCGATCAAAAAGTGGTTATCTATCCGTTTAAGCCGATCAGAGATAGTGCGTGGCGAGCTATACGAAAGACCCTTTCTTGAAAAAAGGGCATTCTCTATTCGTTTGGTGAGAGGATGATCAACACCTTTTCTAGAAAGATCTCTCAGCTCATAGCCGTGAAACTCTCTAACCGCTCTCAAGTTTGCAGATTGCGCCATATTAAAGGGATCAAGTATGGTAGGCGCACGGGCAAAGCTTACAGCATCAGTGTCATATATAGTCCTTCCTGTCGTTCCAATTACTTCTCCATAAAACTCACCGATTGTATCTGTAAGGCTATTATTTATATTATAACCCAAAGTTTCTGTCTCAAATGCTGACACAAGGTAGGCAGCTTTAAAGAGGGCTTCTTGCGTTATTTGATCAGTATCTTTACTTGAGCGCTCGACAAGGGATGTTAAGCTACTTGCCACTTCCTCCATTTCTGTAGCAGAAAGACTCCACCAAAAGGAATTTGATTTTTGGGAGCGAAAGTTTTCTCCACTTTCATGCAGTGAAACAGGTATTTCGTGAATAAATGCTAAAAGCGTCCTATCATCACCTTGCACAGTGCGAAATGCGCTAAGTGCCGCATCTTTTGTTTTAATAGTAGTATATGGTTGAAATGAAAGAGCATCTTTTTGAGAAAGTGTAGGTGCTATGAGCGGTCTAAGCGCTCTTGTATCTGAAGGTTTTGCCTGCTCAATTTCCTTTCCTTCGCCTGTAAAGTGCATCACCTTTGCAGTAAAGTCTTCAAAGGTTACCCCAGGAAAAAGATGCTTCTCATTTGCGACGCTGCTTGTTAAGGGCTTTGCACCCTCTTGTTCTGCCTTTCTGAGTGCGCTGTCGATAATCTCAAACTCTTTTCTAATATCTGTGAGGTCCTCTTTTGAAATAACTCCCTTTTGATATGCCTCTAACACCTCTCCGGATACTGCCATAAAAAGTTTTCGAATATTTTGATGTTGGGAACTGTGTGCAACAAGGGAAAATCGATTATTTCTAAAAAATTCAAAGAGATTAAGGAGATGAGATCGCAGTTTAATTCTTTTTTCTTGTGCTATGCCTTTTGTTGTATCTAGCGGGAATGCATGAACAATGTTCCAGAAGAGCTTTGCTGTTTTATCAGTTTTTGTTGTGAGCTCTTCAAAAGAAGAGACCTCTTTTTTATAGGGAGCAAGTTCAGTTAGTTTTGTTTGCAAAAAGTCATTTGCCGTGTCTTTTTCACTATAGAGATTTGCAATACAATCATCTGTGAGAATCAAATATTCTGGAACTTTTTCAAAGACAATTTCTCGATTTACTTTTTCTCTGCCCGCAAGTGAATAGGCTGTTTCAAGCTCACCTATCGTAGCTCCTTTGCCAATAAGCTTTACGCTAAAGCCATCTGCTTCTTTAGTGAGTATGGCAAAAAGGGAGCTATCGAGCACCTGCTCATTTTTCCCTTGAAGAGGTATAAGCCGAGATTCCCCTACTTTAAGGGCCTCCAATTCTTTTTTCTTATTTACAAAGAACTCGTCAGTTCGTTTTTCTTTGTGTTCGCTCTCTGCCTTATCAAGTGCCTGTTTAAGCTGCGGCGAAACTTCCTTATCATAATCGAGAAACTCTCTAAAATGAGCCGATATATCGCCAATTGCAAGGTCTGCCCCCTCGCCTTTAGCTGCTTGAAGCAGCTTTACTAATCTGTTTTCAAACGTGCTGGGATAGTAGACGTGAAATATCGAAAGTATCTTGTTGATTAACCACTGAAGCTTTTCGACAAAAGGCGATGATCTATTAGATGGTGCAAGTTTGCTAAGCAGTGAATTTTGTTCAAATAGCCGCCCCTCTGGAGCTCGCTTCTTGCCATCTGCATCTCGAAACTCTGGTCTTCCCCCAAATTCTGGTCCCTTAGTGACGCGCACCATAGAATCCCCCTCTCGTTCTCTTATAATAATATAATAAATTATTTAATAAGACAAGGCACAGGAAGAGGAATATATCGTAAAAGTCACATAATAAACAACTTAGTCTTTTTTAAGGGCGTCGACTTGCTTTTCGAGCATGCTTATCTGGTTGTTGAGACGATCAATTTGAGCTTGTAGCTGCTGGTGCTCTATTGAACTTGCATCACTTGCCTGGAGCTCGTGCATCATCTGATCGCGCTGGGTTTTAAGCTGCGATATCTGCATGTTGATGTTATCAACTTGTACCTGAACATAGCTTGGCAGATTGCCATCTGTAAAAGCCTCTGTTGAAAGGCAAAGTAGGGCAGCAAGAATATAAGACTTCATAAAAATCTCCTTTTTTTGCATCCTAACCTTCAATTGAAAAATTATCAAGGATGATTATGAGCCTGCTTAACCCCGTTTCAGAGAGCAAAAGCCTCCATATTGATAGGAAAAACCTTCTTTCTTTTGCATCAAATGATGAGATAGATCCTGTGACGCAGCTTGCTCTTGAATGCTTTGGGGATATACAAGCAAATCGCCTCGGAGCATGGCACTATGTGAAAAAATATAGCATAAGCACACTTGCTTTTACGGCAGCACTTGCGGGTCCGACTATAGCCGCAGGATATGCACTTTGGAATCATGTGCCTCATACCGTAGAGGCAGCAGCAGGCGTATCAGCTGCTGCCCTAACTCTTTTTGCCGTAAACCAAGGGACAAAACGTATAGCAGATATCTCTCCTATAAAAACAGTTGTTACACTAACTACAGGCGCACTTTTTTATGGGGCTATGCAAATAGGAAGTTGCTGCTCGAGATCCTATACGCTTCGCGAAGAAGAGGCAAATGCCTTCATAACAACACGCTACATAGCAATGAAAGAGAGCCTAAAGGCAACATATGAGGGCATGGCAAGGTTGCTTTTAACGGATTTAGAAGAGGCAAATGATAAGCCAGATGGTATATTTTCCCTAAAAGCTACTGCAGATAAGGTCGCTGATCGCTTTGATGCTATGCGCTCTCGACTTTCTTATTTTGGGCTTTCTCCATCGGAAATCACTGAAGCAACAAATGCCCTTCAAGAGGCATGTCGTGCTGTTCAGGAGTATAAAATATCTCTTAGAGATGCCCCTGCATACAATGTAAAGCTTCTCCTTTCGCTTCCACAAGATAAACTAGGCATCTACTGCATACCAGAATCTGTCATCAGAAATCTTCAGGATGCTACTGAGCGAGAGCTTACTACTTCGTATAGAGTGCGAAAGTTTGTAAACATCATCGCGGGAGCAGCCCTTCCATTAGTAGGAACTGGATGCGCGCTTTATGCTACAGAAAGTGACTATAAATTTGGAGCTCTTGGCCTTCTTATAAGCACGCTTGCAACTTCAATCATCGTTCGCTTGCACAAAAATTTTGAGCATGAGTCAAAAGAAGTTCAGCTTAAAAAAAGAGCGCAAGCAAAAGAAGAGCTTCTCCTCGCCTATAAAACTCTTGCTGACTACTGCTCCCCTCCCAGCGGCAAAAAACGAAAGAGGCTCCCTGCTCATCTCAAAGAAGCAAAGGCTTTAAATTCAAAGCTTGTCATAATCAATGCAGCAATAGATACTCTTGGCTTTGAATCAAAGGAGATAACAGGTAAACTAAAAGATGCTTTAGCATCACTTTGATAACTTTTGGAGAACTATGACAGCTTATTTATTTCCAGGACAGGGATCCCAAAAAGAGGGCATGGGAGATACGCTTTTTGATGAATTTACTGACTACACCCTAAAGGCTGACCAGATTCTTGGCTACTCCATCAAGGAATTATGTCTCCAAGACCCTGAGAAAAAGCTTGCAAATACAGCCTACACGCAACCTGCACTCTTTGTTGTAAACGCCCTCATGTATCAAAAAAAGCTTCAAGACGGTCAAAAGCCTACCTTTGTGGCAGGCCATAGCTTAGGTGAATATTCTGCACTCTATGCTGCTGGCTGTTTTGATTTTGAAACAGGGGTAAAACTTGTTCAAAGACGTGGCAAACTGATGTCAGAAATTTCTGGCGGCGGCATGGCGGCTATCCTTGGCAAATCTAAAGAAGAAGTGGCAGACATCCTAAAAAATAGTGGACTTGATGGAATTGATATTGCAAACCTTAACTCCTTTAAGCAAGTGGTTATATCCGGTTTAAAGGATGCTATTACTCAATCTAAAGAGATTTTTGAACAGGCAGGAGCTCGCTTTTTCCCACTTAACGTAAGCGGCGCCTTCCACTCTCGCTACATGACACCTGCAAAAGAAGAATTTGCTAAATTCTTAAATGAGTTTTCGTTCAAAGACCCTGAAATCCCCTGCATAGCAAACTATACAGCAAGACCCTATCAGAAGGGTGAAGTGAAAAAAAACCTTGCAGAGCAGCTCGATCACTCAGTTAGATGGGTGGAAACTATTGAGTATCTCACTAGCCAGAATGTTTCGCAGTTTGAAGAAATCGGTCCAGGATCTGTCCTCAAAGGACTCATTGCTAAGATCCAAAAAGGCTCATAAGCATGCTCGTTCTCGGTATAGAAACAACATGTGATGAAACATCCTGTGCCGTTGTAAAAGATGGCCGCACGATTCTTTCTAATGTCATAAGCTCGCAAATTGATATTCAAAAGGAATTTGGCGGCGTTGTTCCGGAACTTGCCTGCAGACGCCATATTGAAGTAATTGTGCCAGTGCTTGAGGAGGCCTTAAAAGAGGCTGGGTGCAGCTTGCAAGATATTGACTCAATAGCAGTAGCAAAGGGTCCTGGGCTTGTTGGAGCACTCCTTATTGGCCTTCACTTTGCAAAATCTTTAGCCTTTAGCCTGGACATTCCTCTGATAGCGGTAAATCACATCGAAGCGCATCTCTATGCAGCCGTTATGTCTCACGAATCACCTACCTTTCCTGCACTAGGGATTGTCCTTTCAGGCGGCCATACAAGCCTTGTGAAAATGGCAGACATTGGCTCATACACCCTTCTCGGTGAAACTGTCGACGATGCCATCGGAGAGTCTTTTGATAAAGTGGCAAAGATGCTCTCACTCCCCTATCCCGGCGGCCCCTATATCGAAAAAATGGCCCTTAAAGGCGACCCATATCGCTTTTCCTTTAAAGCCGGCAGGGTAAAGCGAAGTCCGCTTGATTTTTCCTTTAGCGGCATAAAAACATCCGTTCTCTACACAATTCGAGATCTTCCAAAACCTCTAACAGAGCAAGATATTTGCGATATTTCAGCATCATTTCAAGAAGCTGTATTTGCTGATGTCATCAAAAAGATCGAAGCTGTCCTCAAAGAGGACTCATACAACTGTCTCTATCTTGGAGGCGGTGTCACGCATAACAAAAAGCTTCGCGAAAAACTAGGGCTAGCAATTAAGCTTCCCATATACTGGCCCCGGGCAGATCTTTGCCTTGACAATGCCGCTATGATCGCAGGCCTTGGCTTTCATAAAGAGCCGCATGGCTCTTTCGACCTAGAACCTGAAACCCGCATACCCTTCCACAGAACCCCCACTTGAAATTAATGTTCCCATGGTATAAGTAACAGCTAAACATGGGTCCTTTGTTATGAAGACACGAGATATTGTTATACTTGTTATTGTTATGTTAGGAATCGGCTGGCTTCTCTTTGACAACTATAAAAGAGGCCAAATCACTGTAGAGCATCCAAAACCTGCTGCCGTGACAAAATAAGAAGTTTTGCGTTTCCAAAATTTTCCAAGTTTGCTAGTGTCTATTCAATCAGATTATGAGTTAGACATGAAACAGCAACAGCACTCTCGCAAAACAGTTTGGATTATCATTGGATCGTTAGTTGCAATTGGCACAGTTCTTTGCATTCTCCTTGCAGGTTTCACGGAAGGGCAAACAAGTGGTGATACAATGCAACAGACAGCTTCAGGACTTAAATATCAAATACTTACCCAAGCTCCAGCGGGCGCTGAAAAACCAAAAGCCGGTCAAACGGCAATCGTCCACTATACGGGCTGGCTTGATGACAATGGCGAACCAGGACAAAAATTTGATTCAAGCAAAGATCGCATGCAGCCATTTAGCTTTAAAGTTGGAAAGCACCAAGTTATTGCTGGATGGGATGAAGCAGTAGCTGATATGAAAGTGGGAGAAAAGCGCCGCGTGATAATTCCGCCAGCGCTCGGCTATGGTGCACGTGGTGCAGGAAGGGTGATTCCTCCAAATGCAACCTTATTATTTGATATTGAATTACTGCAGGTTTCTAAGTAGCCTAAATTCCTGCGCGATGATAGTGTCTGGATCAAAGAGTTCCTTGAGCTCTACAGATACTTCATCTTTAAAGCAGTAGATTGTACCTTCTGCCGTATCGACCGCTAAACTTGCAATTCCACCTGGCAGGATGTAGAAGGCGCAAACTCCTGAGATTTCTCTGGTAAGATCTTCGTTATGAACGTGGTAGCCCTCCATTGAGAGGCTAACGACATGGTCTGTAGCTCGGGCAATGCGAAATGTTGTGGGCGTTTTGCCAATTTCGACGCCGTCTATAGCGATATCGGCGCCTGCCGGCTCAGACTTAATGGTTATTTTTTGATCGTGACCATTAATAATGGTTGCACAACTAGAAAACAGAAGACATATTACTAAACAAATTAAATTCATGAATACTCCTCATTTAACTTGTATAGTATAAAATATAACTAATATAATGACCACCATTAAAAATATTAATAATACATTATTATTTCTTCATGGCCTTGGCTCCTCAGGAGCTGACTGGATTTTACAAAAAGAGGCCCTTTCGGCCCATTTCCAAATCCTTACCCCGGATCTTCCAAGACATGGCACAATCGCCGAAATAGCTGCCTTTGTAGCAAATCTTATTGATGACTCAGCCTGCGTTGTTGGACTTTCATTTGGCGGCATGGTAGCCATGCAGCTTGCACTCGAGTATCCTGAAAAAGTTAATAAACTTATTTTAATTAATACCTCTTGCCACATGCATGACTACTTTCGCTCTATAGCCATCAAACATCTCCCCATGAAGATTGTAGCTAGTGCGATCGCCTGGCTTGCCTTTCCTCTTAAAACCCAGGCTCATTTTCGCACACGTTGCAAAGAAAGCATCTCGAGCTGGTCGAAGGAAGAATTTTACGGCCTTTATAAAGAAATCGCTACATTTAACGTAGAAAATCGCCTCCATGAAATCCGCTGCCCAACACTCATACTTTCAGGTAGCAAAGATAAAATTATCTTTCCTAGTCACTCAGCCACATTAAAAGCCGGCATCCCTTACGCAAAGCAGATCGTGCTAAAAGATGCAGGCCACATCCTGCCCGTAGACTCCAGTAATGAATGCAATCAGCTTATAAAAGAATTTGCACAATAATTTATTTTTATGCTATAATAAGTCTAGACAGTCTGGACAGGAGAAAGGTAATGCGAAATGAAAAACATCTATGGCAAATTCAAGAAGCAAAACAGCGTTTTAGCGAATTAGTACGTTTTGCTAATAACGAAGGGCCACAGTTAGTGACTAATAGAGGAGAGGCCTGCGCATGGGTAGTTTCTGATAAGGATTATCAAAAACTACTTCATGCCAGAGAAAATATTATAGATTTTTTTCAGCGCTCCCCTCATCGCGACATTGAAATACCTATTGAACGGCGTAAAGACCTCCCACGTAAGGTCGACTTATGAGCTACTTGCTTGATACCTGTGTTTTAAGTGAAATGAGAAAAACTATCCCAGAACATGTGAAAACCTGGTTTTCAGGAAAAGACCAAGAGCTTTTTTATATTTCTGTTGTAACGATTGCAGAACTTCTCGATGGAATCGAGCGGCTTCCTCCTTCTAAGAAAAGAGAGGATTTAGAAAATTGGTTTTTTGGAGATGTTTATACCCGTTTTAAAGATCGAATCCTTCCAGTAGACGACCATATTGCTAAAGAATGGGCATATCTTAATGCCAGTTTACAATCACAAGGACAAAATGTTGGCGTGCAAGATCTCTATATTGCTGCTACTGCAAAGTCATATGGATTCGTGTTACTAACAAAAAATGTTAAAGACTTTCAGTATCTTAAAACATCTGCTATCAATCCTTGGCAGTAAGCATCTCTGAGAGAAAATCGAAGGAACCTGCAGGGGCATTTAGCTGCTGCTCAATAAGCTTTGGCAAGTGGCGAGCTCTACGCATGAGATCTTCCTTAGACCATGGATAGATTCCTGAGTCTATAAGAAATTGAACGCCTCCAATGATAAATTCTGCACTCTCTAAGGGTGCAGCAGTTGAGAAAACAGCATCCCTGCAGCCTTGCTTAATTACTTCAGCATAAATTGGAGCCTGTTTGAGAAGTAGCACCGCAAGAAGCCGTGTATGCATGTAGCCATTCTTTGGCATGTGGAGTGCATCTACGATTTCGCTATTTTTTTCCTTCACGCGTCCTGCAAGGATGAGGTTTTTCATCTTTATAAGTGGAGGAACATCCTTTTTTGCTTCCTTTTTTAGTGCTTGTAGCGACTCTTCTGCAATCTCATAAATTACCGCCTCTAAGAGCTCTTCCTTTGATTTAAAGTAATGATAGATTGTTCCTTTAGCAATCTGGAGGGTATCCATGATGTCCTGCATGGATGCCTTTTCATACTCCTTTGTCTGGAAAAGATAGCGTGCAGCCTCAATGATTTCAGCTCTTCTCTCAAGAGGTTTTTTTACCTGCCTCGTCATGCTAGTCCCTCAATTTGAATTTGCTTGCTTGCTCTTTTCATCTTCCATGTTTCCCATTTTGTCAGTAGCTGGAGAAATTTACCAGGTAGCCTTTTCATAAGAGTAAGCTGCAACTTTATCAGCCATGAAGAATGACTATTTGCTAAAAGTTCAACATTAGATTCAGCAAGTGCTTGTCCCCGTTCAACAAATGGGCGCATGAGATCTTCATAGTTTGCATAGGCAATGTTATAGTCGCCACCTGCCTTTGCAAGCTCATCAGCTAGTACATAGCCACCTACAATGGCAAGGCTTGTTCCAATCGAAGAGGCAGCGTGAGCAGCATCACCAACGAGTGCAACTCGGCCCTTAGACCACTTGGGCATATGAATTTGTGCGATGGAGTCAAAGTAGCACGCATCGCTTTTCTCCATTGCAGTAAGTAGGCGAGAAACTTCCCACCCTACATGTTCAAACTGCTGAGCAAAGTCCTCTTTTCGCATCTTTCGAGAGTGGGTGCCTGTCGATTTAAAGGCAAGCGATGCAAATGATTGACTGCCTGCAGCGTAGGCAGATACGAGCTTTCCCTTCTCAAAATATACTACTTGCGAATAGTCAAGAGCAAAAATATTTGGTATTGGAAAGACGCAAAAATGAACTCCATACTCTTTTATGAATTGCGACTCCTCTCCAAAAACTAGTCTTCTCACATTTGAGTGAAGGCCATCAGCTCCGATGATAAGATCAAATTCTTTTGGTGCCATATTTTGAAAATGGACAAGCCGATCCTCAATTTTGACAATAGATTCATCATAGAGTACCGTGCAATCAGATGCCTTTGCAATGATTTTTGCAATATCAAAGCGGCTTATGTCAAGATCCTCACTTGCCGAATGACCTAAAATATCGCCCGCTATCTCAAATTCCTTGAGATCGCTTGTTATAAAGAGGGATTTCTTTAGTTTAACGTCAGATTGAACAAGCTGATCATAAATCCCCATCTTTTTAGCTACACTAAGTGCAGCGCCGCGAACATCTAGTTTATAGCCGCCTACTCTTTGGCAGCGATGCTTTTCGATTACAGTCGGCATAAATCCCCTCTTTTTTAACCAATAGGCAAGCGTAAGCCCTGCGATCCCCGCACCTGCGATAAGAATATTTTTGTTTTTCATAACCTTTCTCCTTTTTCTACCAATATATCACACCGACCGACGGTCGGTCAATATGTTTTATCGAGATTTTAAAGATTCCAGCTTGTTATAGTATTCAAGTAGGAATCATAATTACCATAATTAGAGGATAAGATTGTATGTTCAAATATATAGCTCTCTTTGTAGTTGCACTTTCTTCGCTCTATGCTCAAGTTACAAATTCCTCGATTCCAGTCATAGAACAGTTTGAAGCACATCCACTAAAAAAATGGTCTGATCGTCGTCATAGCACAGTCGTACAAGCTCTCGAGAAACAAAGCGAAAAAATACGCGTTGTTTCCTATAACATCTTGTTTGACCTCTTCGATCATACGCTTCAAGATGATACCCATTCATGGAAAAACCGCCTGCCACGCATTTTAGAGTCTATTAAACAGATGCAGCCAGATATTTTATGCCTGCAGGAGCCCTATGAGCGCCAATTAGCAGACCTTCGGGAGGCTCTTAAAGAAGGATATTTATCATTTGTAGGTGAAACGGCCCAAGGGGAGCTAAATGCCATCTTTTATAATAAAGAACGCTTTCAGCTAGATGCCTCAAAAAGCGCATCTATCCAGATGCCCCTTAACCCAAAAGATGATCCGATCATTGCAGAGGTGCCAAATTTCTTGCCGATTCATCTAGAGCCTGGACTCTTACTTACTAAAGCCTATCTCTTTGATCGAGTAACGGGAGTTCATTTTTGCGTGCTTAATACGCATCTTACTTTTTATCGCGTAAATGCAAGAGAAGATCAAGCCTATTTCATTGCAGACCTTATCCGTAATGAGCCGCAACCCGTTATTTTTACAGGTGACCTAAATACGCTTCCCAACTGGCCGGCTCATGAGCCTTTTCGCCACCTCGATGGAGGACATATTGAAGAGCTCTTTGAGCAAGTAGCAAAAAATAGCCGCCGCTCTGCCCTTCTTGGCCATGTAGGGCCTCACTTTACCTACCTAAAATACTTCTATAAAAAAAATCATGCAAGCCCACTAGAGGAGCTTGGCAACCAAGCTGTTTTTCTCGACCATATCTATGTGACAGAAGGCATTACTACACTTATTAGCGGCGTAGAAGCAAGCAAAGTAGATGGCTACTACCCATCTGATCACCTACCTATAATTGCTGACATTATCTTTACAAAAGACTTCTAAAACCTACTATGGGCAGATATTGAAGTTTCTATATACTTTCTAACTGCACTATCGATAATCTTTCTTTTTAGAGGTATAGAGAAGGTATCAAATTTGACTGTATCGCAAGTTACTTCGAGTGGTTTGCGATCTGATACTACTTTTATTCGTTTTGAACGATAGGTGTGGAGGCCTAATTTTGCTCCATCAACAACTAGAGTATAGTATACCCCTTCTATTGTAATTGATAGGCGATTGTCTTTTAATGCTTTAACAAGTGGATCAATACAGGGAGATTGTTTCGGGGCGTAAATTACAGAATTCATATAGCGAACGATCATACTGAAACAAAACAAAGGCTACAAGAGCTTTTAGGCAGCGAATGTAGTTGTCATGATGAAGTTTTTAAACCGCTTAAATAAATCGTTTCCCATCGTTTCTTCTAAATAGGCAAGCTTTGAACTAAGTGCGCAATTTGGTCCTTGTTGAAAGCTGATTTCGGGAGCTTGAGGAAGATCAGGATAGTCCGGCACTATTTGATATTGCTCTACAAAACTTTTGTAGCGAGTAAACATTGTAGTGCTCATGTTGGAAAAAGGCAAAAGCTCTTCAGTAAAAACTTGTGAAAACGCATGCGACTCTAAGACAGATTTTTGAAAGAAAGCCTGCTGAACAACTATCTTGAAGTGTCTACGAACTTCAATCTCTTGATCTTGCCCCCAAAGCATTCCCCAGCCGGCACGTAAATAACTCCCAACTGTTTCTTTTACTGAGCTACTATCAGACGTGTTATAAACACGAACACAAAAAATATCACCATCCATTTTTTTACATGAAAAGAGTACAGCATGACCGACAGCTTCATTTTGTCGACCCGAAGAGGCTGTAAAAACGAATTCCTCCCCTTTTTGCATTTGATCAAGCTTAGTGTGTAGTCTATCAACTGCCTTTTTACGATAGGGTAGTTCTTTTAAATTGAGCTGCTTTGCAGCCTTCCAGTTTACATTTTTACTGAATGCAAAGGCATCAACAATAGCTTTGACCTTCTCTGCATCCCTATCCTCTTTTGGTATTGTCTGTAAAAAAGCAGAGAGCGTATTTGCAAAGTAGAGATCTGAGACATATGGCGGTACGCCCTCCAATGTTTTATTCACATAATGGATCTGTTCTTCTGTAGGATCGTCCGTGATACTAAAGAGAAGTAGTTGTTTAAAATTATCACTATTTACAATCTCATCATGTATTTTCACTAAATCCTCTTTAGCCAACTCTGCTTCCGAAGGGATATAGTTTTCTTTCTTCAAAAGAGCTGCATCTACTGCTTTATTTATTCTCTTAATACAGCTCATCTGCTGTTTTTCTTCGGAAGAGATAAAAAAACCAAAAAAATAAAATATTTTCATTATAAACGATCGCTTGTCATAGAGCGTATCGATAGCAGTCTGATATGCTACTTTCTCTTGTACGAGAGTCTGTATCGTAGCATCAAGTCTTTCTACTACTTTTTTCTTACTTGGTCGGTAGGCATCAATTAAGGTATAGGCAGCTTTGATGTGACTGTCGGTTGTTGAGATAGAAGGCATAATAACTCCTAAAAGCCAATAAATATAAAATATTTTAATAAAAGTCATTAGATTATTGACATTTAATAGCTTATTTTTTACTATTTATTCATGAAATCTCTTTCAAATCAGCTAACCACTATTGTTGAGAATCAAGATACTGCAGGCTTTTCCCATGTTTTAGAAAATCTAGAGCCTAAAATCGGCTCTTGGGGTGGAAGATCCTTTAAAATCGCCTCATTTAACGGTCAAGTTACTGCAAATCAGATTGTTAAATTTGCAAAGGAGCTCTTCTTTGAAATCGAACATGATCAGGAAAAACGCAAAGTCTTTGACCTTGCCATTCGCACATTTAAAGCACTCGATGCAACAGAAGACCCCAAATCTTCCTGGTTTGTCCAGGTACTTACATTTCTTAGGCGTTTTTTTGGCAATTTTGGCTACAATCGCTCGCTTGACGTCAAAGCACTCGAAAAAGCACTTTTGGAACCAATCAAGGGACATCATTTAATTGGTCATAGAACAGCTTGCGAGCTTCATAGCGAATACAAAAGCGTTCCCCACTCACATTTTTTCCTTTCGCCTCTGCAGTTTAGAAAAGCTCTTTGCAATATGCACCTCAATCGTTTTTTGCCCATTATCCCATACGATGCAAATAGGTTTTACTCTCCAGGAGCAGTAGACTACATCAACGCAAGCTGGCTGCTCAATAAAACTGCCATTGCGACACAGGCTCCTCAGTACTCAGAACAAAGCCAATCAAACTTTTGGAAGATGGTGCACACCTCTGGTTCTACACAAATTGCTATGGTTACAAACCTCATGGAGGGACGTACTGAAAAGAGCGCAAAGTACTGGCCGGATGTGGGAGAAACAAGATCATTTCACGATGTTTCAATAACAGGTGTAAAAGAAGAGATTCTCTTTACAGAAACTGCCTCTAAACAGTCGCCATTTATTGTCATGCGTGAACTTGATGTCCAATTTAAGGGTGAGAAAAAGCAGGTTCGGCAGTACCAGCTTGTTAACTGGATGGACATGGATGTCGTAAGCCCTGATGTGCTTGCAAAACTCGTCACCTTTCTCAAACCACCCTCTGAAAAAGAGCCTCTTATCGTCCACTGCACCGCTGGAGTTGGCAGAACAGGCACGCTCATCGCAACAAGAGACCTCTACCACAAAACGATCGCGCAAGGCAAAAGACTCAAAAAATATGACCTTTATAATACAGTAACCACCATGCGCAGCCATCCCACAGGCAGAGTCTACATGGTTGGCACCCCAAAGCAATACACCCTCGTCTGGCAAAGCCTAGAACGACTCGCTCGTGCTTAACTCTTTGACATCACGTTCACCCAAAGGAATTTACTTTATTTTTACCGCAGAGAACGCGGAGGGCGCGGAGAGAAAAAACAAGGGAAATTTATCTGTTTTTCTCTGCGATCATTGCGATCTCCGCGGTTAATTTTTTGTTATTTTAAAAGAACAATATAAAAAAAAGGCATCAAGCCAGTTTTGAAAATGACTTAAGTGAACGGTATTGGGCCTGACCTGGGCTGTCAAAAACTAAAAGTTTTTGACAGCTAAATTTCTTTAAACTT
>CAZEGK010000007.1:0-78925 GCA_964512205.1 uncultured bacterium
TCTGTTTGTCAAGCTCTAATATCAGAGGGAGATTTTTTTTCACATCGTTGTTTTGGTGCGTGAAGTTGTAGATGTAGAGAACGTCTTGGATATAGCGTATATGGCCATCTGATGACTGTTCAAGTATTGGAAACATGATAGCAAGGTCGCATGCCATGGCGACAAACTTGCCTTTATGCATAAACTGCCTTCTCTTTACATTATGAAAGAGTTTTGCATAGTAGCTGCGAAGGTGAGAAGAGGTCCATTGATAGTCTCTGAAGGCGTTTTTTTTGAGTACCCAATCGGGAAATGCAGCACATACCTTTACAAAATCATCAGGCTCTGATCGATAGCTTCCATAGGTCATCCAGACATTTTTATCGGAGTAGGTGTAGGCAAGCTTTTCAAGTACTTGTGGATGGGCAAGGCGGTCATCGCCATCAAGATGCACCACAACATGTGTAGGATCTACTGTATTGATCCATTTATAAAAGTTTGCCATGGCGCCCACATTTTTTTTATTGTGGACAACCTTGATTTTGTTTGAGAGGTTGTTTTCCCGTACAAACCTATCGACTAGCTCTCCTGTGTGATCGGTAGAAGCATCGTTGATGTAGATTGCCCGCCAGTAGGGATAGCTTTGAGAGGCAAGTGATTTTAGGTTGTTTATGCAAAACTTTTCATTATTGTAGGAGGGGATAACAACGACAAAATCGGTCTGGCCAGGCATCTTTGCAAAGAGCCATGCAGGCAAAAGTAAAAGAAGTAAAAGCTTAGTGGACATGCTTGCGATATTCTTTAAGTCTTGGTACTTTGTCTAGTTTTTTTACTATTTGCACACCGATGTCGATGTGCTCTGGCATAAATTTAGAGTAGACCATTTCGCTCGATCTCTTTGTTTTAAACCCTTTTGGTTTTATCGGAAGATCGGAAATAAGTAGCAATGCTCCAAGGGGGAGCCTATGGGCATAACTTGCAGCAAATAGTGTTGCGCACTCCATTTCAACAACCTGTGGACGTGTTTCTTGAAGGCGTTTTCTAAACTCCGGGTTAAACTCCCAAAATCGTTTGTTTGTCGTATGGGTAATGCCTATGTGAAAGGCTGCCTTTTGTTTTTCTAGGTAGGCGGAGACCTCTTTTTGAATCGTAAAGTTTGCCATCGCAGGAACTTCTGAAGGAAAGTAAAAATCTGATGTTCCATCGCCTCTTATAGCTGCAACAGGAACAAAGTATTCTCCAATCTTATAATCGGTTCTTAAGCCCCCGCACATTCCAAGTAGGAGCATGCCATAGCAGGGCAGAAATGCGCAAAGGTCCATGACAAGGGCAGCTGCAGGCGATCCTATCTTAAAGTCTAAAATGGATATTTTTTCTTTTTTACAATGGGCGACCTTAAACATCGACCCTTCGACAATATCGCATTTATATTTATGAGCAAAGGCATCGACATAGCGAGGAAAGTTGGTGAGGAGGATCCATGGCTGGAACTCATCTATTGTAGAGCCAGAGTAGCGCTCTAAAGTTTCTAGAGCAAAATGCCTTCTTTGCTCTGTTTCATGGTAAAACTCGTCAGTAGTTTGCATAATTTAACCTTTAATCTTACTAGCGATACATATCTAGTTAGGAGAAAAAGCGCAAGATGGTTATACTACCTGCTAAAATTTACGAGAGCAAATATGGCACAAATAAGCACAAATGAATTTAAATCAGGTATCAAAGTAGAGATGGAAGGCCAGCCCTACACAATCGTGAGCAACGAATTTGTAAAACCGGGCAAAGGCCAAGCCTTTAATAGAGTAAAGCTTAAGCACCTTATGACAGGACGAGTCATCGAGCGCACATTCAAGTCTGGCGATAAGCTCGATGTGGCAGATGTGGCAGAATCTAATATGCGCATGCTCTATAGAGAGACAGATGGCGTAGTCTTCATGGATGATAATAGCTTTGAGCAAGTAAAGATCATGACGACTGCTATTGGCGAAAATGATCAGTGGCTTAAAGAAGACCTTCTCTATGAGATCGTGTTCTACAAGGGCGAGCCTATCACCGTTGAGCCGCCAACATTTCTTGACCTTGTCATTACTGAGACATCTCCTGGCGTTCGTGGCGATACGGCATCTGGCCGCGTGTTAAAGCCAGCTATTGTAGAAACAGGCGCTAAAATCCAAGTTCCTATCTTTGTTGAGCAGGGCGAAAAGGTCCGCATCGACACTAGAACCGGCGACTACGTCTCTAGAGTATAACATACAAAAGGGACATAAAGGACGCTAGCAATTGTCCTTTAGGTCCCTTTGGTTCTTTCAGATCTTTTCAACACTAGGTTCAAGTCTACGGTTTTTCCAGAGGTAAATTGGAATCCCAGTAGCGCTTATGCAGGCTGCAAGGCCGCACATCTTGATTCCCGACGAGTAGAGTGCCCAGAAGCAAAAGACAAGGGCGCCCATTCCGATTAGGCGAGTTTTTATGCTCTCTTTCCAGAAGAGCTTAAGGTAGCTTATTACAGACATCACATAGACAAAGAGAAAGGCAGTTACCGATACATCGATAATAAACGTAACTTGGGCTATGAGGTCTTGGTTGAGGGTAACAAGGAGTACAGGAATCATGCCAAGTGAGGAGATGATAAGTGCCCACTTTGGAGCGCCTTTTTGATTTGTTTTTCCAAAAAATTGCGGCAAGTGGCCATCGCTTGATGCGCCAAGAGCAATTTGTCCGCTTGTAAGTACCCATGCATTTAATGTGCCAAGGCAGACGATAGAGGCAGCAAGAGAGATAACGATGTACCAGTTTCCACCAAAGATAATAGCAGATGCATCAGCAAAAGGGGCTTGAGAGGAAGCAAGGGCATCTGGCGGAACTACCCCCATAATCACGACGCTGCTAATGATATAGACAATCGCAACGAGGAGCGTGCCTGTGATAATTGCTCGAGGGATTGTTTTTTGCGGGTTTTCTACAGAGTCTGCAGGAGTTGTGGCACATTCTACACCAATAAAGCCCCAGAGTGTAAGAAGCGCTGCAGCGTTAAGAACGCTCATCGTCGATTCTCCGGTCGGATTAAAGGGGACAAAGTGAGAGGTGTTAAAGTAGAAGAGGCCAGCTGCAGGAACAAGCACAAGTGGCAAAAGTTTTAGCACAGTAAAGATAAACTCAATTCGCCCGGCAGAGCGGACACCCATGAGGTTAATTCCAGTTACTAAAAGCAATATGCAAACTTCTAGAAAAAATGTTTCAAGAGGGGAAAGTTTGCCAAAAAGCGGGCTCAGATAGCTAATGACAGATATGACTACCATTGGCGTGCTTAGCCATGAAATCACCCAGTAGGTCCAGGCAGAGAAAAAGCCAAAGCCTCTTCCGAAGGCAGCTTCAATAAATGTGTGTGGACCGCCGGTTTTTGGCATTTTTGATGCAAGGTGGGCAAAAACAAAGGCTAGGAGCATGGCGCCTGTTGCTGTAACAAGCCAGCTTGTAAGACCTACTGCGCCAAAAGCTGCAAGACTAGCTGGTAATAAAAAAATTCCTGTACCGATTTGGCTTCCCGCTACAAGAGACGTAACGGCCCAAAAGCCCATCTTTTTTTGCACCTAAAACCTCTATACAAATTGATTGAAATTAGTATAGAGAAAGCCTATTTCTCAGTCAAGAACTTTATTGCTTTTTGACCCGGCCTACATATTCATAATAATATATATAACCTTTTCTTGAAATCTCGCGCAGTGCTTCTTCGGAAGAGGGAGCTCTAACGACAGAGTCGTTATATTCAATCCAGGAGACCGTATCACCCTCTACTTTTGGGATAAAGGTGTAAAAGTGGCCAGATCGTGTCGTTTTGCCTGAATGGACGACTGCAGCTACAAGCTTGTAGCGTGCGGCTTGAGTTTTGAGGCCGCGAATCGGAAAGTCAAGCGTCTGAGAGGGGGCAATAGGAGTATCTATTTTTGTGCCATCTTCTTTATAGCGCTTAAGCCATATGGGAAGAATTCTTGGTTCCTTATCTTTTAGAAAGGAGACTGTCTGGATTGTGTTGATAGGCGCGCCGTCAGCGAGAGCATTCATATTCGCCTCTTGCGTGCGGGTGAGAACAGGAGGGGCGCTCTTAGTTGCTTGCTTGTCATATGATTCTACGACGGGGACATTCCTCACCAGTTCTTCGAGAGTATTAGCTTCTCGTATTGCAACGGGCAAGACATTTGCAACATCTTGCTGTTTATCAAGCGATACTATGGGAAAGCCAACATTATAGTCGATATCCATTGCATAGGTGAAAAGGGGTGCTTTGAGAAGATCGAGCATGTGCATGGCAAGCCGGCCTGCATCCTCTTGGCTATAAAGCGTCGTATCTGGTTCTCGAAAGCCGGTATCGATGAGGTGCTGCCTAAGTGTTTGAATGTCTTGGACGCCGACAGTCTCTTTTTCCATTTTTTCATAGATGCCGCGAAGAAGAGAGGCGCATCTTTCTTCATTTTGAGCGATAAGTTCTCGAAAGTGTGGAATTTTCCCAAGAGCTTGAACGGTAGCATTTAAAAAGCAGGCGTTAACAGCTGGGTTTTCCATCCCATATGTCGCTCCGGCTGGAGGTTTAGGGGGAGGGGTGGGGGTGAGTTTTGGACGGGTAGGGAGGATGACTTTTGGAAGAAAGATATGCCAAAAGTCTGGTTTATAGACCCGTTTTGCAATTTTATTAGCAAGGAGCTGGTTATAGGTATCGAGAATAGGTCGTTCGATAGAGAGGGTGTTAATAAATTGCTGAATGCGCTCGAGTTTGTAGTCATCTCTAAAGAGGAATATTTTAATTCGCTCTATCCAGCTATCTTCTCTTGCTTCCAGGTGAAGATCCTTTCCTGATCTGACAAGTGTAAGTATAATGCGGCGAGAGACCGGTTCTTTCGAAAGTTTTTCCCTATCGCGAACTTTTTCTCGAGCGCTAAAGTTTGCAAGTGCATCGAGCGTATATTCTGATGGTGTCTTTGGGCTAATATTTGCCATTAATATCTCATAATAAGTTTAGGATTTATATAAAAGGTGCCAAATCCCTTAAGGGCCATGCTTGCATGCAAAGCGACATGCTCACATACTGCTACCGTTTTATCATCAGGCTGTTGCCAGCTCATGCAGTTTTGTTGAAACGTAAAATTTTTTGTTCCAAGAATCTTTTTGTAATACTTCTTTAGGTCTTTTGTTACTTTACCCGAATAGCTAAATTGCTTTATTGTCGCCGTTTTATAGAGCGCCAAGCCTCCAAAAGCAGAATAGACCTCGGGCCATCTACTATCAGAGAGCGAAAACCAGCTTGTCTTCAGCCCTTGCCAAAATTCTTGATCGCCAAGCTCTGGGCCTCTAGGAAACTCATGGCTTCTATAGGCAAGGCGATCGTAATAGCTGCCATCTTTTGCTTGGCCATTTGCAAAAATAGCATCCCAACTAAAGCTAAGCTTTGTAGAGGCAACAATTTCATCTATTGGCCAGTCGGACTGAAAGTCGAGGTCTACCATTACAAGGTATTTATAATGCTCATATTTTTTCTTTCGCACTTCTTTAAGTATCTGATTTCTTGCATTTGCTATCTTTACAGTGCGAGGAAGTCGTAAATCATTTTCTTTCAAAGTCTCCGAAAGAAAGGTTACATGGCTATTTTGCTTTGCCCATGCAGCAAATTTTTGTTTTGTGTCATCATCTGAGTTATTTTCGTAGATGATTACATGATAGTCTTTAAAGCGCTGTCCTAAGGCTTCTATATTTCGGATGGCATATTCACAGGCAGGGGAGACATTTTTACAGACTCCTGTGATCAGTAGTGAATCTGCAAAGAGGGAAGTTGAAAAAAGTAGTATAGTAAAAAATATATGCATACCTTTGTCATACCTGCTTAGTCCATATCTACGCAATCATCGAATAGGGCAACCTGAGGGCATCCTCCGATGTTTATATTTTTAATATGGTCACCCAAAATAGTGAGCACGTCGATCCATTCAGGTGTAACCTGCGTACATTTCCAGAGGTCAATTGTCTCTAAGTTCCTGCAGTTGTATATAATACTTTTAAACCCATCGAGTGTAAATTGCGTATTATTTGCCATCGAGAATGTGGCAAGTTGTGTAAGGGATCTTGCGATCTGATGGAGCGATCTATCAGTCAGCTTTTTACACGCTCCAATCTGAAGTTCTTGAATATTTGTTCGATAGGAACAAAGAGCAACAAGCCCTTCATCAGTAATTGGGCAGTTTATTATAGAAACAGTTCGAATACGGGCGCAGTTTGTTCTGAGGGCCCAAAGTGTATGATCGCTAATATGTGGGCAGTGGGAAAGTTCAATGGTATGGAGAAGCGTGCGGCCGCTCAAAAATATAACCATAGCCTCGTTTGTTATATTGGTGCCTCTAGAGAGAATAAACTTTGTACAGCGAGAAAATGAAAGGGTTTTATTGAGAAATTCATTTCTTTCTATATGGAGGGCAAGTGGAAGATCGATGTGACATACCTGCTCTTCATCCTGTGGATCTCGTACTACAACTTTCCGAGATTCAAAACTTCCGTTTGTCTGAAGTGATTGCGCTTCTAGGCTATCTCGGGATCTCTTGCTATTGCATTTAAAGTCTGTATTCATAATAATATATGATAATATGATACGAATATTTTCGCAACTATCTCTTATTTTATTTCTATTTAGTTCATGCCATGTTGCGCAGATGGCAAGTCAGCAAGATGTACTTATTGTTGATTGTATCAGAAAGAAGACAAATTTTGACTTAACAAAAGAGGGGCTCGTTCGGATCGGTCTTGGACAGGCCTACAATCCTGATAGCGGCACTATTCGCGAGTCATACCATACGAGAAAACTTCGTTTTACAAATAACGCTGAAGCAAAGGCCTTTTTTAGTAAAATATTTGATCAGTATATTGAGCCGATAAATGCCGATAAACGGCTTGCATCCCTTTCAAAAGGCTATCCATTCACAAAAGAAAATACCGAAATCGAAATTACCTTTATAGACACTAAAGGCTCTCCGCTTTCAGAGCCCCACATTGCCCGCATTAAAAATAGCGGCGACTCCCTCATCATATATTCCTATGATCAAGAGAGGCGCCAGTTCATACACAAAGAAATTATCCAATAAATTTATAAAGCTTTAACCTTGCCAACTTCAAGGACTTCAACGGGTATGCCTCTAAGCATACTTGGAATGCGTCCTACATTTGGATGATTCTTGTTTGTGACAAAGGCATGTATCACAACTCTGCCCTGCCGTGTTGCTGAATAGCCTACACCATGGCCAACGACGCCATCAATTTCTAAAAGAGCATCGGCATGCATATTTTGTATGTTTTTCACCCGCGAAAAGACTTGATTGATCCGTTCATTTTTGGATGTGCTTGCAGGCGTACCAACAAACGATACGTTAAACGTCTTTAAGACATCTTGAATGGGATTTGCAATGGCAACTGTATCGCTTCCTGCAAACAAAAGGCCAATTGGACGCGGATTTGTAGCGACATCTTCTACCATGAGTGATCCCGAATCGCCCCCGCGAAGAAAGGATCCAGGCGTAATAATGATTTGGTTTTTGAATGTGCTGATGTAGGCATCGCCGCCGCATTCATCTGTATATTCTACTTGAATGGTGGCATTAAGAGAGGAAACTGCACCTTTTGTAAGGCCGCTTGTTCTGCCGCTCTTTTTTACCTTTTGGCCTACGAAGGCAGCGATAGGTGTGCTTGAGATGGTGCCGATTTCTAAAATCGAGCCAGAGGCATCAACAAGCTCTTTTTTTGTCTCAGCAATAGCTGCATCCACTATACTTGTGCCATTTGGAACTATCTTTGCCCAGTTTGAGAGGTAGGCGACATAGTCTTGTGACTTATTCTGGCAGCCAACATCTATGTAGCCTGGCTGGTTGATCGGATCGCCTACTTTTGAAACCTTATGGTTGCCGCCTGCATCAGTATCGCCTGCAAAGACATGTGTATTGCTGAGAATATAGATCTTTCCACTTGCATCTGTTACAAGGCTTCCAAGAGTGCCGCTGCAGCAGACATCTTTTACGACATCGACAGTGCTTCCTCCGCTTGTGCCAAGCTGAATGGGACGAGTTTGGCGAGTCTTATGATTTACCGCTCCCAAAAGTATAGAGCAAAGTGAGGCGCTCACTATGGCAATAGAAAGATATGTTTTCTTCTTCATATAAAATCTCCTTTTTATGATCCTTCTTTTCTAACCAAGCAACTCTTTTAGCGCAAGGTCAACTCTTTGCCCCTTACTTGTCAAAAAAAGTTTTCAGTGGTATAATGAAAGTGCTAAGCTTTGGCCTTTCAGAGCTAAGGAGATGCAATGCTAAATAGATTACATGAAATCCTTGAGACAGCTATTGCACTATCTGGAGCTGATTTTGGCAATATCCAACTACTCGGTAGAGACGGTGTTCTCAAGATCATAGCTGAGCGTGGTTTTTCAGATAAATGGCTTCAATATTGGGAAACTGTTTCTACGCTTCAAGGCTCGTGTGGAAAGGCACTAGGTGATGCAGAGCGCATTATTGTTCCCGATGTGCGAAAATCACTTATTTTTACAAAAGATGATTCGCTAGACATACAGCTGAACGAAAATGTTCATGCAGTACAAAGCACCCCAATATTTTCAAGGAACGGACAAATTCTTGGGATATTTTCTACCCATTATAAAAAACCAGTTGTATTTGAGCCTAAAGATTTTCTCATCATAGACGCACTCGTAAAGCATGCAGCCGATGTCATTGATTTTCATAAAGAAAAACAGCTGATCTTAGATGGGCAAAGGGTGCAAAGTGAATATACAAAGTATCTTGAAAATAAAGTGAAGAGAATCCCAATTCAAGATTTTAAAAGTTAGCTGTTAGAGCGGATGGGCAGAAGCTTTCGCCAACGCCTGCCTGAACAGCTGCATCTTTGAAATTTCTAAAAATAGTTGACGCATTCAGAGGGGCATTCTGCCTGCCAAGAAAGACTCTGCCACTTTTTCTTGAATCAATGATTTGTTGGATGTTAGTTATAACATGAAGGGGATAAGAGATAAGATCTTCGCTATACTGAATGACGCATGTGTCAAAGTTTATCTGCTCTATTTCTAGGCGAAGGACGTCTTCGAGCGTTCTTCTTTCGCCAAAATAGAGAAGCTTTGCAACAGCTTGCTCTTTTATTCCTAAGAATGAAAGAAACTTGATGAAAAGTGCATGGGTGAGAAAGCGGTTTTTTGTGCGTATAAGATCGAAATCTTCACATCTTGGAAAATACCCATACGTCTCCCAGGAAAGCCAGTTAAGAAATGCAAAATAGGTTTCCACAACCTGCTCGCGCTCTTCATGAGTCATGGTTATGGTGCTTCTAATCTTATCTACAACGCCTGTAAGGTCGTTTTTCTTAGCATCAGCAACGGTGAGATAGAGGCCGCTCTTTGCATTTAGTTTAAGTAACCCCTCTGAAAGGATGGTGTGCATATTATGTGTGGTCTCCACATCGATACCAGGCTCATCTAACCAATTGAGCAAAACAGCAACAAAAGGTAGCGTATCGAACTTATCTATCATTTTCTCATATGCCTGATGAAGCGAGTGTCTTGCTTTATACAGTTCAAGATTTTCGCTTGCGAGGATGTGGGGGGCAATATGCTTATGGCATATTGAAAAGATCTTTTCTAGTAGATTGCTAAGAGAATCTATAAGATGCGTGCGTGCTAGTTTTTGAGAGGACATTTGTAATATTCCTCCCTAGGAATGGGTAAGTAAGTTATAGCAGTGAGATACGTTCATTTGAGTCTAGGGGGTAGCTGAATATTTGACAATTGGTAAATCATTTTTTAATTCACGAATAAGGTCTTTGTCTTTTTCTAGGCTAAGCAATTTGAGGTTTGGGCCTGCATCCATGGTAAAGTAGATAGAATGGCCATCTTTACGAAGGGCCCAAATTTTTTGCATCCACTCAAGGGACTGAGGATGCCAGTAACAGATGGTTGGAGAAGATGCTATCATTGTAGCATGCATTGCAAGGGCATTTTGTTCTGCAATGGTTCCAAGAAGTTCGAAGTTATGTTCCTTTATTGCTTCAAGCATAAGGGGAAGGTCATTTGCAACTTGATTGGGCCATGCTTTATAAAGAGAAGATGTTTCAACAGTGATCCTCATCGCCTGCCTAGAATCTATTGGTTTTTTTTCCGTAGAAATTGGAATGAGGTCGATTTTAAGTTCAGGCCACATTTCTTGTAAAGGCTCTGCAAAGCTATCAAGGCCGTCTGCTTCATTTCCCCTATGCCAGAGAACAAATCCTGTGTAGAGTGAGCGAGCGGCGCTACCGCTGCCAAGGCGAGCAAGGATAGAAAGCGATTTTTTATCCAGATTCCAGCCAAAAAGATCATTCAAGGCGCAAGTTATTGCGGCAAATCCAGATGAGGAAGAAGCAAAACCGGCAGCAGTCGGTATGTCATTTCTTGTTTTGATGGAAAGCTTTACATCGCCTGTTCTAAATAGGTCTATGAAGGCAAAAAGTCGTTTGGTAAAAGTATCATCAGCCTCTTTGCCGTTGAGTGTGAGTGCGTCATCTTCTGCTACTCGTATCTCAGTATCTGTTCCTTTATCTAACGAAAGTGAAAGGCTGCTCGTTACCGGAAGATTGAGCTCGTTATCCCTCTTTCCCCAGTATTTTATGAGGGCAATATTTGCAGGGGAATGGGCTTTAGCTTCTTTTTTTACGGGAATATTTTGAGTGCCGATGAGCTTTTCTACTATCGTTTTTTTTGTGATCATGAAAAGAGCGCGCCCTCTTTTGCTATTGGTATCTCAGAAATTCCAAGGCCGATCGCAGAGTCACCAAGGCCAGATCCTGATATTTTTGCCCCAAAAATGCCGGGCGTTTCTCGAAGTGTATGAACGATTGTTGCAAGCGAGAGGTTGCAGGTGCCAAGTGCTTCTTGCAGGCCATGGTGGATCGTAAATAGGGTCCCAAGTGTTTTATAATCTTGGTTTTGAATTGCGGGCAGAGCTTCGTCGATAAGGGCATCAATTTGGGAAAAAAGAGCATCGTAGAGCTTTGGATACTCTTTTTGTCTTGCACGCACAAGTGCAATCACCTCTTTTGTCGCCATTTTGCTTCCAGAGTAGCGTGTTGTGATAGGTAAGTTATCTGAGAGTTTTGTGATTTCACAAGGATTCATTTTGTAAAGGACTACACCGCCATATACAGATGCTGCAACATCAGCGCCAGATGCCTCTCCCTGTACCTGTCGGATGATAGCTAGACTTTTCGTAAAGAGATCATCTTTTCCATAAAGGGCGCCAAGTGTCGCGACGGTAACTGCAGCAGAGGAGCCAAAACCGACGGTATGCGAGCAGTCAGATTCTATAGTAATATTGACACCGTAGGATATGCACGGAAGCACAAAGCGAAAGCGAGCATCTTCTGAAATGGAACGGAGATCTGAATGGTAGCTTCCAAGATTTGACTCGATGTGAATCTCGTGATCTTCTCTTCTTTTTGCCCGGACAGTGATCCGTTTATCAATTGCACAGGAGATCGCCCGCCCTTTTTGAAGGACAGCATGCTCTCCCATGATCATAAGGCTTCCCGGAGCACTACACAATGACTCTTGCGCCACGCGCCTCTCCCTCTAGTTCGATGAGGCTATAGCCATAGCGATTTGCAAGCTCTCTTGGTGCTTTGTCCATAAGGGTCATAACAACGCCGCTTGCATCACCATATATCGCTCCTGCGCCGCAGATCTTGGCTACACCGCCTAGTGCCTGTATTTCATTAATAAATGCCTGCACCTTTAAAGGAACTACACCAAGGGCTACAAGAAGGCGATGGTTTTCATAGATAAGCGCTTTAAGGGCAAGGAGGTCATCTTTGCAAAGGGCATTTTCTATAGCTTCAGATAGTGTGCCAAATTCTTCCCAAATTGACGATGATTCAAACTGTTTTTTCACATGCATGACAGCATCGCCTGTAGTTGAACGAGGCCGCCCTGTATTGATTACAAAAAGTGAGAGGTTTTTTATATCGATGCTTTCGGCTTTTCCTTGCTGAAAGCGCACGCAGCCGCCATTTAGTGATACATAAGAGTCAACGCCGCTTGAGTAGCCATGTTGCAGCTTTTCTGCTTCGATACTAAGCTTATGAAGCCATTCATGCTTAATTTCTAATCCCAAAAAGGAGCTTAGCGCGCGTATTACAGAAACGACCGTAGCAGCAGATGATCCCATACCGCACCCTATAGGGATGTCTGAATGGAGGCTTATGTGAAAGCCTTTTTGAATTTCCATCTGAAACGTGTCGATCAAAGAGATAAGCGCAAACTGAAAAAGCTCGGATGGCTTCTGCAGTACTTCGCGAATGGAGAGCTGTCCTTTAAGGCAAAGCCTATAGCTTTCAAGAAGCCTTTCGCGCAAGATCCTGAGGTGACGAATTGTCGACGAGGCTTTTTGCTTGATGTCCCCAAGTGTTAGCGAAATATCACCTGAAACACCTGGCAAAATTTGAGCCTTTGCATAGCGGTTTACCGCTGTAACAATAGCAGGCTGGCCGTAGACTACAGAGTGCTCGCCCGTTATGATTATCTTAGCCGGTGCAAGTGCGGTAAAGCTCATGTTCTGATCCTAAAAAGAACAAGAAGGTCTTTTGCTTTGGCAAACCAGGCAAGTGCAAGCATTATGCTAATAAAAAAGAGCCCTGGGACTGCCATAAAGTAGGCCTGCTCAAAAAAGCCAGATGGGAGATTTGCCTGCTCTTCTTTAAATAGGTGAAAAAGTTGCGGCATATGAAAGTATATCGCCTGAAAGGCAAGGGTAAGGAATGCAACGACAAAGCCAATTAGCACTACTTTACCCATTTCAAAGATGCCATCGCGGCTTGTGATCTCACCAAAATGATTTTTTAACGCTCTGTACAGGTAGATGACGTTAAACCATGAGGAGATGCTCGTAGCTAGGGCAACGCTAAGTGCGCTAAAGCCAAGGCCAAAGATAAAGGTGCAGTTAACGACAAAGTTTATGAGGAGCGCAAAAAATGCAGCCTTTGCAGGGGTTTTAAAATCTTTAAATGCATAAAAGGCAGGGCCTAGCACAATAATAAGCCCCATCGGCAAAAGACCTATTGCATAGGTGTGTAGACAGCCTGTTGTCGAGAGGATCGAATGGAGCTGAAAATCACCTCTCCCAAAGATGCAGTTGATAAGCGGTGTGCCAAGAACAAAAAGGGCGAGCGTGCAGGGAAAAAGAAGTGCAAAGACTCGTCTAATCGCAAAATCTAAAAAGCGCAAATACTCATCTTTTCTGCCAGCTTGAATGCTTCTGGAAAGTGGGGGGAGCAGTGCTCCTGATATTGCAATACCAAAGAGTGCAAGAGGGAGCTGGAGGAGTCTTTGGGAATACCAAAGCTGTGCAGGCCCTTCCGGGTCTGCCCATCTTGCAAAGAGCGCATCGATTCCATTGTTGATCTGTGTGGCACCTACGCCAAGAAGGCCAAGCATAAGGGGCGCTCCAAGGCGCTTTATGTCTTTAGAAAATATCTGGATGTTCGAAAAAATAGCGTTTCCGAGATGACTCTTTAGAGACCTATAAGTTGGTATGCATGTTATTGTCCACTGCATACAGCATCCAAGGACTGTAAGGAGGGCTACATAGGGCATTGCCTTAGTTGGATTCCATCCATGTAAAAAGAGGCTTCCGATGATAAGGACTATGTTAAAAAATGCAGGTGCTATGCCAACGGTAAAATAGTGTCTTTGACACTGAAGAAGTGAGCTATTGATTCCAAAAAGGCAGATAAAGAGAAGGCTTGGAAGAAGTAGGATAGAAAGATTGACAATTTCAGTGTTACCTACACTCCAATCGACAAAATTGAAGGTGGTATTAAGACCGAGCATGCCGATTGTGATGAACGCTATAAGAAAGAGAGTTAATAAAGATGATAAATCGCGGAAGAATCGAAATGCCTTTGCGGGCTCTTCTTTTCGCATCTCTTCAAAAACAGGGATAAAAGCAGATTGAAGTGCGCCCTCACCAAAAAGTTTTCTGCAAAGTTGAGCGAGGCGATAGGCAACAAAAAATGCAGCAAGTGCCTCGTGTGTGCCAAAGCAAAAGGCAAGAGAGATGTCCCTAAGCATACCCGTAATGCGGCTAAGCATTGTGCCTGAAAAAAAGCGCACTGCTGAGCGCGTAATGGAAGAAATGGAGTCAGTTTGGACTCTTGATTGTTCTACTGACAAAGTTACACCACATTTATTTGCAGATC
The DNA here is from genome assembly GCA_964512205.1 of uncultured bacterium. Taxonomy (GTDB): domain Bacteria; phylum Chlamydiota; class Chlamydiia; order Chlamydiales; family FEN-1388; genus SZAS-7. Next base: position 14,236 of record CAZEGK010000007.1, read on the forward strand.
TATAATAATAGCTTTTCGCAAATAGCAACAGGAATAATTTTCTATGAAAAAATTACTTATAGGTGCTCATACCTCGGCCGCTGGAGGCGTTCAAAACGCACTCTATCAAGGAAAAGAGATAGGCGCAACGACAATTCAACTTTTTACATCTAACCAAAGACAGTGGCATTCTCGCTCTCTTTCGCAGGAGCAGATAGATCTTTGGAAAAAAGCGGTGGCTGAGACTGGTCTTTCAGATGTGATGAGTCATGATAGTTACCTCATTAATCTAGGAGCTCCTGATCAGGAAATCCTTGCCAAAAGCCGCCAGGCCTTTCGCGAAGAGCTTATTCGCTCCCTCCAGCTTGGGCTTTCGTTTGTAAACTTTCACCCTGGTGCCGCGATAAAAGCTGGGGCTGAAGCTTGTCTTGACTGCATCGTTGACAGTCTTCTTGTGGTAAAAGATCTTTTTACCGGTAAGGAGCCTCTAAAGCTTTTGCTTGAAACTACTGCAGGACAGGGTTCTGTTGTGGGGGCAAAATTTGAGGAGCTTGCCTATATTATCGACAAAGTAAAGGATGAAGTGCCTATTGGCGTTTGTATCGACACATGCCATATTTTTGTTGCAGGCTATGACATTAGATCCAAGGAAACACTTGATAAAACGCTTGAGCAGTTTGATGCGATCATTGGACTTGAGTATCTTTCTGCCTTCCATCTCAATGATTCGCAAAAAGATTTGGGCTCAAGAGTCGATCGCCATGCAAATCTAGGTGAAGGAAAAATAGGCATTGCTTGCTTTGAGGCGATTATGAAAGAGCCTCGGCTTGCACATATACCCAAATACCTCGAAACGCCGGGCGGTGTTGAAGTTTGGAAGAAAGAGATTGCCCTTTTACGTTCATTTGCAGAATAATACCTCTCAATTTTTTAGAGGAATGGTATGCGTATAAAAATTAAAAAATTGCTCTCACAAGATCATGCAACTATCGTCGGTAAGGAATTTAGCATCGAAGGCTGGATCAAAACTGTACGTAACCAAAAGACCAATACCTTCCTTGAAGTAAATGATGGCTCTTGCTTTACCAATCTTCAGGTGGTTGTAGATCCTTCGCTTCCTGGCTATGATAAAATGATCACCTCTCTTGCAACAGGAGTTGCTGTTGAGATTGAAGGTAGTGTTGTTGAAAGTCCAGGCCAGAACCAAAATATTGAGATGCATCCAAAAAAGATCTCAGTGGTTGGACAGATAGACCCAGAAAGCTACCCCCTTCAAAAAAAGAGACATTCTTTTGAGTTTTTACGCACAATAGCGCACCTTCGTCCACGTACGAATACCTTTGGAGCGGTAGCGAGAGTGCGAAATGCAGCAGCTATGGCGACACACCTCTTTTTTCAGCAACGAGGATTTTTACTTGTACATACGCCAATTATCACGGCATCTGACTGTGAGGGTGCGGGCGCTATGTTTCAGGTGACGACGCTTGATGTGGCAAAGCCTCCAGTTGTAGATGGCAAGGTAGACTATGCGCAAGATTTTTTTGCAAAACCCTCTTTTCTTACAGTGTCTGGCCAGCTTAATGCTGAGACGTATGCCTGCGCGCTCTCTGATGTCTATACATTCGGTCCAACATTTCGTGCAGAAAACTCCAATACCTCAAGACACCTTGCTGAGTTTTGGATGATTGAGCCTGAGATGGCCTTTGCTGATCTAAAAGATGATATGGAATGTGCAGAAAGCTATATCAAATTTGTCATTAACTATGTGCTTGAGCACTGTGCAGATGATATGGCATTCTTTAATCAATATATAGAACCCGGCGTTATAGATCGCTTGCAGCATGTTGTGGCGGGGCCTTTTGAACACTCAACATATACCTACGCAATTCGCGTGCTTCAAAAATCTGGAAAGAGTTTTCAATATCCGGTTGAATGGGGACTCGATCTTCAATCTGAGCATGAGCGCTACTTGACGGAAGAGTTTTTCCAAAAGCCTGTCATCCTTACAGACTACCCAAGAAAGATCAAAGCATTCTATATGCGAGACAATGACGATGGTAAAACGGTTGCCTGCATGGATGTACTTGTGCCAAAAATTGGCGAAATCATCGGCGGAAGCCAAAGGGAAGAGCGCCTCGATGTGCTCGAGCGAAAGCTTGCAGAATTTAACCTGCCAAAGGATGCCTACCAGTGGTATTTAGACCTAAGAAAATATGGGTCTGTACCGCATGCTGGCTTTGGTCTTGGCTTTGAGCGGCTTCTCCAATTTATCACAGGCCTCGATAACATCCGCGATGTAATTCCATTCCCAAGATTCCCAGGAAACGCGGAGTTTTAGGTTAGTTATTTAGTTTTACCACAGAGGCAGTGAGCGCACAGAGAAGGTATGAGATAGTGAGACGTGCTCCAGAGGGGTTCTGCAATAGGAACGTCCCTATTTCTCAATAATCATGTTGACTCTGTGGTGAAGATTTATAAACTTTATCGATTCTTAATATTCTCAGACTATGCTCATAGTCGCATGATAAAAAACAGTAACCTGGAGTATATATGAGAAAATTTGGATTAATTGTACTTACTGCATTATTTGCATCTGGATTTCTTGGGGCAGCAGGACCCAGGGAGCCAAAAGATGTTTGGCTTTTTCAGATGGCACAGATTGCTGAGATGAATAAACGGTTTAATGGTGGTGCTGAAGGGCGCTTTGATGTGGATTTTCACGATCGAGGCTTTGGCTATTTACCAATTACGCACTTTATACGTGAAAGGGATCTGCTTGGAAGCTATATAACCATTGAAGATGGTTCAATGTGGAGCATAAGCTATGAAGATCAATGGATTGCCCGCAATTGGTATGGGAGTACAGAGCTTGCCATCCAGCCAAATTCCCTAAGCCAGTGGCTTTATACAAATCCTTTGTATAGATATCGTTTAGTAAATACATATACAGGTGAGTCTGTGCAAGCAAATCTTGCAGCAGGGCCGCTCGTCTACGATCCAAATACGCATCACATTGTATCTATCGATTACTATCGAGGAGATATCTTTTTAGATAATGGCGAAATCTGGAGAGTAGATTTTACAGGGCCATGCAGAGAGATGCTTAGCCACTGGTATCCCGGTAATGCTGTCATCGGCGGTACAAACGATACCTGGTTTTCACTTTCAAGCCCCTATATTCTTATCTGTGTAGAAGATAACAACTGGCTCCCAGCAATACGTATTAACTAAAGAAGGAGGACTTTTCTTATGTCCATACCAGAACTTTCAAGAAATAATCATGCTCGATTTGTAGAGCAAGAGGCAGTAAAAATACGAGCAGGTAGAGAATTTGACGCGAGAATAGCTTTATACTGCGGCCATTTCTTTTTAACCTGCGCTGCGGTTTCGGGAATTGCCTTTGCAGCAACGGGTGCACCGGCCCTTCTTGCGTCATTTATCATTTCGCTCACGTGCGCAGCCATTTGTTATAGTATAGTAGCCTTTCAGCATATGCCATCTCATTGGTTTTCAAGAAGGCCTACAGCAAGTATCAATCCTCCTATTGTCCATGATCCTCGGCCTCGACATCCAGTAGGCATCCAGCAAACACACATTCCTCTCGTTGTTCAAAATCCACCTATTGTCGATCAGCGGCCAAGACGTCCTGTTGCTATTCCACTCGTGATACCTCAGCCGCCTCCGGTCGTTCAAGGCAGAATGCCGTCTGTTGTGGACTTTGGCTTGAGACATCCAGTAGGCAATCAAACCCCTCAGATGCCTGTGGTTTTTCAAAATCCACCTGTTGTCGATCAGCGGCCAAGACATCCTGTTGGCAACGCTCAGCCAGCTCCCGTATTCAAGAAGCCAACTGCTCCTCCCGCTCGACCTCATCGTCAAACAATTGATCCAGGCCCAAGACATCCTGTTGGCAATGAGCGCATGCCGGAGGCGGCTCCCTGGGTGACTAGTCCACAGCCTCAAACGCAGCATGCTGTAGGGCGAGGTGCACCTCAGCGACCAGCAGCCCAGCAGCCGGTGCAAGGCGAGCGACATCCAGTTGGCGGCTCGCACGGCGCAAATGCGCGGCACGTTGTCGGCGGAAACAAAAAATACTAGCATGAGCCATATGAACCTCTTCTAGTAAGGAAGAGGCAGTATTAAAGCTTATTATCCCCAAAAATCGTGGGTATAGATATCTCTAAACGCAAATATAAATTATTAGGAATGGGAAACTCAAGCTATCTTGGATTGCTCTAAAAAAGGCACTTAGGGTATTCCTAAGTGCCTCGCAATTAAAACTTGGTAAAAAATGCCTGCTTTTCCTCATCTGTTGCAAAGCTTGCATGGATTGCATTCAGCAAAAATTGCATCATCTGGGCATCTGAGAAGCCAAAGTTATTGGCGGCATGCTCCATTTCCTGCCTTACAGTTGTCTCACGGAAGAAGAGAGAGTCATCAGGATTGAGCGTAACGCTAACGCCTGCATCTACAAGTGCTCCAAGGGGGTGGGTGACATAGCTTATCACGTTCTGAGCATGCGTGCAGACATTGCTTGTGGGGCAAACTTCTAGGGTAACATTTTTTTGTAGTATGAGGTTGATAGCATCTTGCGACTGTATTGCAGCAATACCGTGGCCAACTCTGCTTACGTTTAATTTGTTGATTGCATCGATAACATTTTGCGCATCGGTAGTTTCTCCGGCATGTGCTGCAAGGCCAAGTCCTCCTGACGCTGCAAGCTGGTACGCAGGAATGTAGGGCGTAACATCAGGATAGGCCGTCTCATCACCTGAAAGGTGTATTCCGACAATGCTGTAGTCGCCATTTTTTCGCTGCTCAAGGGCCCATTGTACGTACCCAACGGCATCTTCGGGCTTATCAAGACCACGTACAAATGTGATGAGCATGCGCGAATAAAAACTACCCGGCTCTTCAAACTCATCCATGGCCATCTTGGTGTAGCGAATCATCTCTTTCCAGTCTATCCCTGCACTTGTTGCACAAAATGGGCAGACGATAAATTCTGTATAGAGACCATTTTCAGATCTAAACTTTTGCAAATAGGCCTTTGTGAGTGTGTAGTAGTCCTGCGGCTTTTTTATGACTGAGGTTACCGCATAGTAGGCATCAAGAAAATCACTTAGATTTTTGTAGTCGTAGCTTTGCTGGAAGTCAAACGTGCTATCAGGTAGGGGCAGATTATTACTTTTTGCAATCTGTTTCAGCGTTGCAACTGAGGCAGTGGCCTCAAGATGTTCATGCAGCACCACGCCCGGCAATTCATCTCCCGCAAGTGGCATAGTAAACATAAGTAAAAGAAGCGTACAGTATTTCATATTGAAGCCTTGGTTTATGACGCGCTCATACTATCAAGCATCTCTCGAAAAGATCTAGCTAAAAATTGCTACCGTACCCTCTACGGTACTACTACATCAAACTATCTACTAACGTTTGTTTGTTGAAAAACACTCACTCAGTACAAAGTGATAGCAACAGGTTTAGTAGAAAAAACACTTATACTACAATTACACAAGCTGTACTTAAGCAATATCTCGAAAAAGAAACCGAACTTTTGGAAAAGATAGGAAAAGCAAAGGGATCTGAACCTCTTCCCTTCAGTTAATGAAAGGCGCCTGGCTCCAATACCGTTCTCTTAACAAAAAAAATAGCAAGATATAACGATAGAACGATAAAATTAAAAACAAAAATTCACGATCAAGCCCGAGATCCTTTTTTCTTCATTGATTTGATCGTTGTTTCCTTCTTGCCATCTACAAATCTCGGGAGCCATTTCTGCAATAAGCTCTTTCGCTTCAAATGGATACATAAGTGCATCTACAGCCGCATTACTACTTATCATACTGAGCTCACTTTTTTATAAAATTTTTTGGTTACCGGTCTTGTTATTATTACTCGACCTTGCTAGGATGAAGAGATATGAAGTTTACCTCAATTGCATTTTTACGTAATAAAAGAAGTCCCCAAGGAGTGCTAGAATCTTTTTCTGAAGGGCTTGAAGAGGCTTTTTCTCGCCTTGGAGTAAGGGTCAAGGCTTTTGATTATGAAGAGTTCGAGAGCGGAACCTGTATAGAAGCCATCCGCGCTATGAAGCCAAATTGCACAATTGGCTTTAACATACTTCTTCCGGAAGATTCACCACTTGACGTTCCTCATTATGCACCGCTTTGCGACTCAGCAACCTACTATCCAGAGCTGCGTCTTACAAATCATCTTATTGCGAGCTTTATGGAGCAGGACTCCTTTGGCTTTTATAAAAGACTTGGCGTTGAAAAGATTTTCTTTTTGCCACATGCACTCTCTCGCGATTTTTTCTCTCGCGACCTTCATAAAAAAAGAGACTATGATGTAGTTCTGCCAGGTTCCTTTGTAAACCCTGATGCAATTAGTACAGTGTGGAAAGACATCCTTTCACCAAGTAGCTATAAACAAATGGTTGATCTTGCAGAAGAGGTTCTTGCAAGCCCGCATCTTTCGCATTTGCAAGCCTTTACCCAGCTTGTAGAAGAGAGGGGAGCATTTGAGAAGGAGCTTTTAGATAAGAAATTAGACTTTTTCAGCCAGATTAACATGCTTGAGGTCTATATCAGAAATGTAGATCGCCTCAGGTTAGTACAAAATATTAAAGAACATACAATCCATATCTTCTGTCCAAAGCCAATGGTATCTGCTTGGCAAAAGGCAGTTGGTGGTAAAAAAAATGTAGAGTTTCACGAGGCAGTATCCTTTACAGAGCTTGCAGATGTTTTCAGTAGATCAAAACTTGTGATAAATAGCATCCCAACAATAAAGCGCGGCCTGCATGAGCGCTTTTTACTTGCCCTTTCACAAGGAGCAAGCGTGCTCACAAATGAAAATATCTTTATAACAAACCAGTTTTTTGCGCCAAAGGCAATACTCAATACGCTCTCTCCTCATTATCAAGCGCTTGATGCAAAAATCGCATCTGCTTTTGCAGATGAAGAGGCCCGGATTGCCGAGGTGGTATCTACCCATCCCACCATTAAGCAAGAGCATACCTGGGATGCGCGTGCAAAATCCCTTATGGAAATACTCCCTCCTTTTATAAATATATAATTTAGAGCTGGGAGTTAGAGCTTGTCAGAAAAATCAAAACAAGGTAACTAACCAACATAAGCAAGATAATTTTTTTGACAGGCACATGCGTTGTCAATGGGCTTGTTCAAGCGTTTGGACCTATAGCCTGCTTGCAATAAAAAAAGGTGCTATTGCGATCCACAACGAAACGGGATGGGTTGACCCTAAATGAGTGATGAGACAATAAAAACGGTAGCAGAATGGGTGCGCGAGGCGGGCCAAATTCTTGGAGTTGATGCTGACCTTTCGGATGAGGGAGCTTGTACGCTCCTTATTGGTAATGAATGTCTTATTGCCATAGAAGTGCCAGACGAGGGGGAATGGTATTACCTGTATACGCCGGTAGGAGCTCTTCCAAAAGATGATATGGAATCGGCCTTCCTTCTTTGTCAAAGAGCGTTAGAGCTCAACGCTTTTCAAGCAAAAACACAAGGCGGCGCCATTGGTATAGTCCCAGGACAGTCTCTTCTCATCTACAGCATGGTACGGCCAGTAGAGGGACAAAATGCAGCAATCTTTGCTGAAACCATATCCCTCTTCCATGAAGCAGCATCAGAGTTAAAAGACCAGCTTATGCAGGGTCTATTGTGATCTTTGCTGGAGCCGATGCTCTATGTTGCTGATCGATAGCGACGATGTAGTAGGTGTAGCAGGCGCTTCTTTTTTCATCCTTATATTCTAGCTTATCATTAGCACCGACCTTTCCAATGCGAGTCTTAAGGTCATTGCGATAGATATAGTAATAAAGAGGTGAGGGCTCATCTTCAGGGGGATCCCATTTTAGGATATTTACGAAGCCATTTTTACATCTAGCTTGTCTACCGCGTGCATTTGAGGGCGCAGGTGATAATTTGACGTAGCTCAGAGAGAGAGTAAAAATCCCCTTTTCTAATGAAAATTGAAACCCTGGCAGCGCATCTACAACGAGATCATTAATTGATCCCGAAAGTCCGCCTGTGGTGGTTAAAATTTTGTATTTTCCTTTTGAGGGGTAGTTTCCGGGAACTTGTACAACATGCACGATTCCATCTAGACTTGCTGTCTCAGATGCTTGGATGAGGTTTGCTTGCGAGGGACTAACTTCTACTCTATAGGTACTTGTAGGGGATAAAATAAGATTCTTGGTATAGATGGTTCCTGAGATTGTGCCGCTATTGTGGATATTGCCTCCAATAGTTGCATTGCCAAGGAGAGCGCCATCTGTTTCGATAAACAGATCGCCTTCTATCGATCCATTAAGTCGCAGATTGCCCGATTCAATCGTGGTAGTTCCTATGTAGGTATTTTCACCATTGAGCTCAAGTGTGCCAGTTCCTTTTTTACGTAAGGAGCCTGATATGTTGACAGGTGTTGATAGATTATCTCCTTCAATTGGATGAGCAATTGTTAACGTATTGCTTAGATCAAAGGTGAGAGAGGCTCCCTGACGAAGGAATATGTCTTGTCCCATAGCAGCGCCATTTCCTGCTGCAATATATCCGGGATCTGAACTACTTGTTGAAGAGCCGCCAATGCCTGCAAGAGCGCTATTGCCAGAGATTTCTTGGGCGTCGATGAGTATAAGTTCAGCGTCGGTTTGAACAAAAATGGCACCGCCAAGAGCAGATCCGCCGCCTCCTCCGCTATTTGCGCCGGGATCTGATCCTCCATTTCCGCCTCCTGCAGCAAATCCTCCACCGCCAATGCCGCCAATTATAGCCCCGCCGCCGCCTGCGCCAAAACCTCCCTCTCCGCCTGGCCCGCCAACACCTCCTCCGCCACCTCCTCCAAGAATCCCTCCCTCTCCGCCAGAATAATTAGAGCCGCCGCCGCCACCCGCAGCACCGATGCCCGTAGCACCGGCAAAGCCGGTTTCTGATGAACAACCACCCCCGCCACCTGCTCCAAAGAGAAAATCGGAACCGATGCCATTGCCGCCATTTCCAGGAGAGCTGCTTGTGCCGGATCCTGTAGCATCAAATCCATTTTGGCTCGATCCTGCACCACCTCCACCATTGCCGCCTGATTCTTGTCCTCCGATAAAGGAGAATGCATTTCCGCCATATCCGCCTGGAGAGACTATGTTAATTCCAGCACCTCCACCGCCTCCTCCAAAGTAGATGCCATTACTACCATTTTTGTTTGAAGATGATCCGCCATCTCCGCCGCTTGAATGACCGCCTCCTCCTCCGCCAGTAGATACGAGATTTAAAGCACTTCCGCCATTTCCACCGCCAAAGCCTCCTCCACCGCCTCCACCCGCATTTCCATTATTGTCTGCATCTCCACCATTTCCGCCTTGCGTCCTATTGTTGAGGAGGGTAGATGCCGATAAGGTGAGGGATGTATCTCCATGCAGGTAGAGTGCACCGCCGCCACCTACTCCACCACCACCTCCCGAATAGCCGCTTCCGCCATCGCCACCTTTGGAAAGGGTATTTTGTATAGTGAGAGCGGTGATAGTGGAGTTTCCTGATGCGACCTGAAATGCTTGGTAGGCTCCATCTCCATCAATTGTGATTCCAGCTCCGTTAATGGTATAACTTTTAGTAATTGCCGGAAGGGATGCAGAAAGCGTGATTGTTTGACCTGCAATAAGGCTGCAGTCGATCGTGTCGCCGTCGTTTGCATTTAGGAGCCAATAGGGAAGTGATCCTATACTGTTCGGATCATCTGACGTGCTGTTTACGTTTCGCATCGCAGCAGGTAAAAAGTGTGTAGATAAAATGCAAGCGAGCAACATAGTTACTGTTTTTGACATAGCCCCTCTCGATCGTAATGGTAAATTTTTGTCTACTGTACAAGAAAATACTTTTTCGAAAAATAGCTAAAAAAAGATGCTGCAAGAAGCAGCATCTAGAGGAAAAGGCTTTTAAAGAATGACCTTAGTTTTTCTCGGATGTTTAAAGTCAAACATGTTGTTGATCGTGCCGGCGTAGGCATCATAGGAAAAATCTCCTATGGGTTCCAAATCCCAATTTTCTTCGATAAAGCGAAGAATTGAGGTTTGGTCGATGAGCGAGCTATCAACGTAGTTTTTCTTTGCGTAGGGAGAAATAAGGAGAAATGGCATCCTTTGTCCATAACCTGGCCTTCCTTGATAGCCGCCAAGAGGCTCCTCGGTGCCTGCGCTGCCGGGTCCTGTGAGGGCATCATCGGGGATTTGTGACTGATTGACAATAGGCGGCATCTCGTGGTCATACCATCCACCTGGATCATCGTAGGTGATGATAATAGCCATAGATTCCCACTGGGGAAGGTTTTGGAGCTTGTTTATTGTTTCTATCAAAAAGTCTTGTTCAAGCAGCGGGGTAGAGTTTTTGGGATGACTATCTTGATAGGCTGCGGCCTTGAAGAAGGATACTGCCGGTACGTTGCCGCATTTTGCAGCCTTCCAAAAGTCAGCAAGGTCATAATTATGGTTTGCTTGATCTGTTTTTCCTACATGCTTTGCAGATGTTGGAGGAAGGTGAAGGGGATTTGCTGTTGATTGATAGTACATAAAAGGACTATGGGTAGGCTTATAGTCTTTAACAGGGGTGCCAAGTGGTCCTATGTGGGATCTCTGGCAGTCTTCAAAGCCATCTGTAAACCATCCCCACGTAATGCCTTTTTCATTTAAACGATTGCCAATATTAATGCCTGACATGCTAGCAGTCTGCCTATTTGGCTTTGAGCACATGTCGTAGGTTGGTTCAACGTTGTTAATCATTGTGCCGTCTACAACATTTGGGTTTGAAGGGGTAGAGGGAGTAAGGATCACACCATGCGTCTGTCCCGAAATGAGGTTAAGGGCGCCGATAGTTGATGGTCCAATGCTTGAAGCATAAAAATTATCGCTCATAGCAAAGTTTTGTGCATAAGTCCAAAGTGCATAGACAGTATTGCCGTCAAAATAGCCCATAGGCACCCATGGAGTAGATGCGCAGTCTGTTTCAATCTCTGTCTGAACAAACTCATCCATGAGCCCCATATCCATGGCAATTTGTAAAAAGGTATAGGAATGATCGGGATCGCACGTGACAGTAGAGGCATCTTCTGGCGAAAAGCGAAAAGGCTGCACAAGATTTTTATTGATCGTCAGGAGGGAAGTGTTGAGGCCATTTACGCTTGGAGTATCTTTCTTTGCATGAAAGTGCTGCTCACCAGGCAAATTTTCAGCATATGGATAGGTGGCAAAGTAGTTATCAAAGGTGCGATTTTCCTGTACGATAACCACAAGGTGTTTAATAGGTGTTTTGGTAGATTTTGCAAAGGCTGTGCTACCGAAGAGGCAAAAAAGAGCAACGCTTAGTCGTAAAAAATTCATAACATCTCTCCTTATCTTCGGTAAGAATTGCTAATATGCAACATAATTTTCAATGATAATTTTATAGAGAGACTGTGGCTGCAATGCCGTAGTGGTCTGTTAAATCCTCGTTTGAATCAAAAATTTGAGGATTTGTAAGCGCTACGCCATTTGCAATCATGACATCGATGCTCATTTGTTGAGGGGGAGTTTGCAGTGCCTTATTTGTCCAGGTAATATCGCCTTCAAACTGGTTGATGTATGGGCTTAGACCCGCTTTTTCTTTGCTTTCAGGATCTTTTGTTTCGAAGTTAAGATCTCCAGCTAAGAGGGCAGGAGCCTTAAAATGAGGGAGTATATACTCTTTTACCTGCTCCGGCTGCTTTCCCCAGCCATTGAGGTGGGTATTTATCAAGGTAAGTCCAGCTATTTGGCAAGATATGGCGCCCTTTTGGACAGCTTTGCAGCTTCCATAGCGAGAGCTTATGGGAAATTCAATGAAGGAGATGTTCGTAAGTCTATATTTTGAGGCGATGATGAGGCCTGAGTTATTAAAAAGTGGATGAGGTGCCCGGTCAACGATAAAAAAGCAAAAGCCCTTCTCTTTCATCCCTTCAATAAAGGCGCTTTGTGCCGCAATATCGGTAAATTCCTGCCCGAAAAAAAGATCAGGTTTTCTCTTTGTTACAAAATCGATAACAGCCTCGACGCGCGTTGTAAAGCCGGCACATGGTTCAAACGGCGTGCAGACACCTGCGGCAAAGCGAGAGGCATGGGCATCCTGAAAGCAGACATTCAGGCTAAAGAGTGAAAAGTCTCTCTTTTTTGGCTCTTTTGCGCCAAAATCTAAGACTTCTATTCTCGATTTAGAGGTAAGCCATGAAAGGGTGCTTGATGCATAGCCGAGAGGGCTAAAAATGGCAACAAGCGGCAGATATGCTATGCTCCTAACATGTTTGCAAGAAGCCCCTTCTCGCAAAGCTTCTTCAAAATCTCTTCCAACCTGCCTTGCAGGTGCATGTAAGTAGTGGCCAAGCCACATCGAAAGTGTGCTCATAACCACCAAGTGTATACTAAAATCTTATTTTTTTTCACTAATTATAAGGTTTGCTAGCCTAGTGGTTGCTGCTTGCAGCTGAGTTGAAAAATTTTCGTTGTTATTAATCATGTCTTGTATGGATCTGAAAAACTCACCATAGAGAGCGAGGTCTCGTTTTCCTTCAAGACCCGGTGTTATGCGACTCTTTGCGTTACCTATCATAATGTATGTTGTGTACATAAAGCTAAAGCTTGGACGCATCATGCATGCAAGCTTATGTGCCCTTGTATATCTATCAAGATATTTAAAGAAGTCATTCTTTATCTCAGGTGTAGCAAACTTAAGATCGAGAAGAATTTGGCCCTTATCATCAATTCTCGATACTTGAATTGGATTGTGATTTTCATGACTTGCAACCATTTCTTTGGGTAACATATTGAAGAGCTGCCATGTATTTTCCATTACTGCTTTGCGAAACTGTTCTATTTCCTCACTTGCATATTTCTCAAGATGTGTAAGGCCATCATAATTTAACCCTTTTAGCTGATCTCGTGGGTGATTCATTCGTTCATTAAAACGTCTAAAACTTTCCGGGTTATTTACTGTCACGACGATTCCGCCATAGAAATTATCAATTCCCAGCATATCAAATTTTTGAGCACTGCGCAAAAGTACTATCGAAAGCTTTCCGGAAGAAATAAGTTCTTGGATTTTAGTATCTTCGAATAGTTTTTTTAGATCTGGAGATCGTTCCAGATTAATTGTTGTGTCAATGCAGATTACGCATTTTTCATTTAAAAGCCCTCTCTCATCGAATGCTTTAATCTGTGCGAGAAGGTCTTCTTTGTGGTAATGGCGTCTCGATGCAGACACGTTGTGGTTATATTCTAGTACCACAAGATCAAATGGATGTTCTACTTCTTCGATAAAACAGTCCTCAATTGGAGCTTGTACAAATTTATCACTATCAAAAACAGCAAGGTCATATCTATTGGCATGACTTTTTAGCGTTTCATCAGTTTCGTGATAGTAGCTATCTCTATGGACGCAGACGGAAAGATTTTCTTTGTTAAGCTCATGTTCTGTTGCAGCGAGAAGACTTGAAAAACCTCTCATAGCAGAGGCCTTAAGATAAACTGCTTCTACTCCACATCCTTTAGGCAAAATTTCGGAAAGATTTGAGAGTACGGCTGTTTCCAGTTCGTGCGTGTTTTGATAAGGCTCAAGAATGATAAGCCACATTTGCATCTCTTGATGTATAAGCTCGATTTGGTTTCGAAAGATAACAAGATTTTCGTTATGTTCTACTGCTTGATTCATAGCCTCAGCTATCTTTGTGTAGGAGATTTGTAAGAGCCTCTCGAGTTTGTGCTCTTTAAAGGCATTATCAATGCTCAGCTCACTGAATCCTCTTAATAAATTATGGATAGCATTTACATGTATTTTAAGATAAGGTGGGTCGTCTATCTGAGAGAGCTTTTCAAATCTTCCAGCTTCAGGGCTTTTAAGAAGAGCTTCTATAGTTCTATATCTAATTTCGGGGGCAGATTCATCTCTATTAACCTCTTGTACGCCGGCTTTGCTGAGTATAGATCCTAAAGGGCAAATTTTTAGCCAAGTAGCTTTTGCTTGATCAGGAGTTAGCTGAAAGCCTGAGCGCTTCATTATATCTTTTACCGTGTTAAGAAAGGCAGTTGGGTCATTGGTAAGAAGAAGTGTGTAGTTGTCGTTTTCAAAAAGAGCAAAAAAAGTAATGCCCACGAGTTCATTAAAATCGGCAAAATCTTGTATAGGGCTGTCAGGGAAATCCTTTGCGTGAATTTCAATCTGTTCGCGAAGTAAGGTTTCAAAATGCTCTACAGCTTTAGAGAAGCTCGCTGCATCCATTTTATTATCTTGAATGTACTTTGAGATGTCTAGGATAGTCCATCCGCTTCCAGCACCGCTTTCAGCAGTTTCAACTAGCATCGCATCAATTTGTTCTATTAATGCGGCATCTGTGCTGTAGTTTGTAGTATTTGGAAATTCGCGCGCGATGTTTTCACGTATTAAGGGGCCCTCTACTAATGCAAATGACTCTTTTGTGAGACTAAGTTCTTCAGCTACAGCTTCTTGTACATTATCGAGAAGGGCATTTGGTGTGCTCCTATGGTATCGACAAGCTTGAGGAAGAAAGGGTGTTGACTGCATGCCAAAAAATTGCGCACTATACTCATACAATGATGATACTTTGCTATTGCTTTGGATAACAGCAAGTTCTAGCTTTTTTTTGTCTTCTTCTTTCGCTTCCCCAATAAAGCTCTCTAAAAGAGCGTAATTTTTGTACCAGTCTGAATGATGAGGTGAAACCATATAAATACCTTATTTCTACCCTAATTATCACTATAAAATCGATTAATTGACAAACAAAATATTTAGTATTATTATTAGTGGTATAAGGGGAGATCTATGGTTAACCTAGATTCGGGGAGCAGGGAACATATAGATTCCCAGCAACCTCAAGAAAATGCCGTTGCAAAAACAACCCAAGGAAAAAGAGAGATCTCTCACACTCTTATAAAAAAGGCATTAGAGGCGAATGAGCCTTCATCTCCTCATCCACTATCTGCAAAAGTCATAGAAAAAACCGGAACTTCATTAGCTACGGATCAGGTCTATAATAAGATGGTCCAGTATGCAGAAAAGGCAAAGGTGCCCAGAGAGGAGGTAGATAGACATATTGCGTTCATCGCAACGCAGCTTCCTGTCTGGAATGCAGGAGATAAAGATGTCACTGTGCAATTTGGCGCACATACGATCGTCTATATTAGTAGTAGTCAAACGGTAATCAGTGAATTTGAAGGTGTAGTTTTAGGAGAAGGTGCTTTTGCAAAGGTACAAGAGGCTATCGTTGTAGCCTCATCTTCACTTTCAGTAGGGGCATCCGTGGCAAGGAAAATGGCAAAAGGCAAGGACTCCAATCTCGAAACTGAAGCAAAGATCACACAAGAATTTAATGATTCAAACAATGTTAGAGGCTGCCACACAGTAAATGAAAGAGGAATGCTCCTCGAAGGTATGCAAAAAACCTTGGATGAAGTCGTGAAAGAAAATCACGGCAGTATAGCCTCTGTTCCTATAGCAAAGCAGCTTATCAACGGCGTTTCAGAAATACATGCAAAGGGATATGTGCACAATGACTTAACCATGAAAAACTGTTTTTTGTCACATTCTGGCGTGTGGAAGATAGGCGATCTTGGCTCTGCAGGCAAAACGGGCCAGGTAAATAATCGTCCTGTACATTTGAGTATTGCATCTCCAAGTCAACTGGCAGGTCAGGTATTTTCCGCGAAAACTGCCTGCAATAGTGCTGACGATATCTTTGCTATGGGTCAGCTATTTTATGCCCTTGAACATGGCAGGCCTCCAGATTATTCGCAGTCGGATACAGCAAAGCAGTTGTTTGAAAAAATTGAAGAAAAACGCGCCTTGTTGGAAAAGATTAAAGGTCTTCCTAATCATGAACAAGAAGGCATCTTGTTGCAACCGGATTCTACCCATGAACTTGCAGTAGAACTGCGTAAACTCCAATCTGAATTGAGAGGTTTGTATAAAGAATATCAAACACAAGTTAAGGAATTTGTAGATCACTATGAGCCGTCGTCTGATTTTGGAAAGCTCACTAAGAGAATGCTTGAGCCAAACGGTGATAAACGAATCGATGCAAATGATGTGCTCAAAGCACTCGAAGGTCATGAGCTAGAAGCGGCAGTAGTGGCACCAAAAGATAGTGAAATTGAAGACTTAGGGTATTCGGCGCCGAGTTTTGACTTAGGAGTCGATTCAGAAGATGAGTCAAGGTATTCTCTTCCGGCAAATTTCGAAAATCCGGCAGCTGATTATGCGACTCTTTCAAGTACAGGAATTTATGGAGGAACTCTTGAGCCGGAAATAGAGGTCTCACCGCTTGCTAAAATGGATATTGAAGCCTTTAAAGCACTTATGAGACAAGGGATGGACATATGTGGATGGCAAGATGATACCGGAAAAACAATTCTTCATCATGCTGTGAAAGCTAAAAAGCCAGATACTGCTCTTATTCAATTTCTACTCGCTCATGGTGCAGATATCAATGCTACAGATCTTGAGGGAAAACCACCTCTATACTATGCAGTCGTAGCGCAAAACATCCAGGCAGCTCGAATACTTGTTTCAGAGGGTGCTGATGTTGATGCCGCAGATCCTTCTGGAAGGCCCTACATAGTTTATGATGAAACTTCTATGGGTATTTCATACTTAGTAGGTGATCAGTATATTGAGAGCGATATTCGATTTTTAGACGACACAAAACTGCTTATGGGACTGTCTAAAAATAAAATAGATAGCATTTACACATCATGGTTCCACAATCAGGCGATTACACTTGAATTTTTGAGAGACACCCCAGGAGTAAGTGAAGCGGCAAAGAAAAAGCTTGCTCTATTATCGCTTCAAGCTTTTGATAAGGCTGCAGCGCATAGCGAAAAGCACTCAAAAGCCCTTAATTTTCAGATGTCTCCTCTTTTTCCAAATGATGCACGCTATCATAGAAGTACTTCTAATGAAATTATTCATGGGGCAGAACAGGCCTTTGCCAATAATACCGGAATTACATTTTCTCATGATTTACGTCTCGTACATAGTCCACTTGTGCTGGAAGCGATTGAACGCTACGCTCCAAAGGATTCAAAGACAATTAAAATTGCGCATGAAAACGATTTACAACAGATCATAGATGAGCTTTTAGTTAACCCTGTCCGTACAAAGCAAAATAGACTGGTTGTTGATTTTTCTGAGCTCGTAGCAAGCAAAGGTAATGATGTAGGTGCTGTGAAGAGCTTTAAAACACTTTGGAATAATTTTGTGAATGCACATCCAGATATTCCACTTACACAAAATTACGTTGTACCGATGTCTCTTTTTCAATATGAGGGAGAACACCTTATCTACACACATGGGTTCCATACAGGCTTTTTATCAGAGCTTGATGATACGCTTCGCCACACTGGATTTGTTCTGAGCCCGGATGGAGTGAAGGAAGCATGGCTAAAAGTATCTACACCGGAAGAGGTGTTTGACACTCACCGTTTGGCGCTTCCAAAAGCAGTTCTTGCAACCCCTGGGAATGCAATTCCAACCCTCTTTAACTCTATCGAAGATCTTTTACGAACAAATGCCTGTAAGCAATTTCGAGCAATGGTAAGTGATCCCCACGCTACACCATACCAAAGGGTCCTTGTAGAAGGAACGTTAGCAGTTCTAGAGGGGTTTCGCAACTATCCTGTAGCTGGTGGGATCGAATCTGTATGTAAAAAACATGGACTTGAAGGCTATTTGCAGCTTACCTATTCTAAAATTCAAATTGGCCTTGCAAATGCGCGATTTAAAAAAGATGATCTCATAGCCTTTCTTAATTCAATAGAAGAGGTCCACCAGCAGGTGCAAAACCTTTTAGCAATTCTTTCTATTGAGGGTGGCTATTCGGAGACTGCTTTTGGAGAATGTGTAGCAAAAAGATTGACTGAGGGTCCATCTCCAGTGGTTCCAGCAGACTTGCCAAGTCCAATGGTAGAGCTAAAACCTTCTGCAATGCACGGTCTTTCTAGCATCCTTTCTTCTGTCGAGGCGCAAAAGGGAACAAATGAGCTGAATGTCGCTATTTTAAAAGATACCTATTATGAAGAAACAGATGTTATAAACCATGCACGTACCTACAACGTTTCGGTATTTGATAGTGAAACAACAACCTTCGATAAAACGCCAAAATCACCGATAGACCTATTTGTCTGTGAATTTCACCATAACATTTCCTTATCTAGGCAAGAATACAAGCCGGAGGATGTAGCTGCTCAAGTTCTACATATGCATGCTAAAAAAATGCTTGCTGATCCCTGTACGGTTTTAATCGATACAACGATTGATCTCGAAAAATCAGATCAGATGAAAGCGCTCCTTCACAATCCTGAAATCAAAAAAATGATTCAGGATGGGAAGCTAAATATCCTATTTTTGAGAAGCGGCCAAAAGTTTGATATGCTCGGTATGGACAACTACTATGGCGGTATTACGACAGCGATTAATAATGGAACATCCTTCAGTCGCTTTAATGAGCGCATGGCTCAAAAGGAAGACCAACAATCAGGACTTAGTTATCAGGGTATGACACATCTTCAGATGCATGCCGGAGATGCTATTGAAAAATATCGCCAAGCAATTATGCAAAATTGCATGAAGCTCTATCAAGCTTTACCTAAAGATCTTATATTCCATTCAGGAACTACAAATCCCGTTCAGATTTCTAGGATCGATGATAATAGACTCGTTTATCTTGATATAAAAACACCAGGTTTCAAAAAACTAGGTGGAAGTGTTGCAGTGGCCTTTTTGAAATATGCTCGGAAGGAAAAGCTTCCTGTCACTGCGCGCTCAAGTTTTGGATTCGCAACAACTAATCTTACTATAATTGCGTCAGAAGATGGTGAAAAAGTTCGAATAAATCCAGGCCTTGAGGGTGAAAAGCATACGGAGGCCTATGTGAAGTTTTTCGAAGCAATACAAGCTGCAATTGACGAAGTAATGCAGGATTCTCAAGGTCTTGATAACAAAGCCATCGAGCAAAAGCTGATCCAAGCATTTAAAAAAATCGGAGGATAAACAGGGGGCTGGTCTGCGTAGCACTAGATTACCTCCGGTATGTAATTTTTGATCAGAATAAAATTATGTTTTTTGTTTAGGCTTCCATCTTTAGCTACACTTTTGGTGCCCAAATCTTCTGGATAGCAGCATCTATTTCTTTAATAAAGGGGTCAAAGTCTGTTCCTCGAGCTCGCATTCCTGGAGATGCTTTTGACCAGTCAGAAAAGAGCTGTTCAAAATTTTGGAGCTTTGCCGGGTGATTCCGAAAGCAGCTTTCGACAGCATCAAAGGCAGCTTTAAAGCGTTCATCAATTTGAGGATGGATAGCTTCAATATCATCATGTAGTGTATGAAGGCTCCTGCAAAGAGAGTTGGCATATTCTTTCAGATCGCCTTTTTCATGGGTAAGCTTTTTGAATGCATCTGCAACTGCCTGCGAGACAGCAGGGAGCGATTTCTTCTGATACTTACTAAATCTCTGCTCGCTAGAGCGAGAGATAAAAAGCAGGTCTACTGATGTCTTATCTTGGGAGTCAATTTTATCTAAAAATACCTGTGTAAGGCAGTAAAGCCGCCCTCCGGGAGCTACATCTTGAGCTTTAAAATTTTCATGCGGAAAGAGCGTTTCCACAATAAATCTATAGCTATATACTGCAAGTTCTAGATCATTTGACTGCAAGCGATGCTTCCTCTTTAATAATTTTCTTTTACAGATACTGCAAAATGGTAAAGCCGTCCATTCAAATATATCACGAGATAGTTTTTACCATGCGGATTTCGAGGTCATGGCTTGACTTGCCCTTCGGTGTCTTGTAGACGCTTAGGAGCTGGAGGAGGTCTTCGCCGTGCCTATTCGGAAGACATTTGATGAGGCCAACGTTTGGGTCAAATATATAGCCATCATCACCTTTCTTGAAGTAGGCGATGGAGTGGGCTGCAGCAGCTTGAAAGCCTTGGGTAGAAAATGAAATGACGTAGGCGCCATCTTTGAGTTCCGGAAAGCGCCTGATGTAATCTGCATCTGTGGGAGCAACGTGGCGCTCGGGAAAGCCTACAATTGCGTCTTGTTTTAACCCTCTCATCTCAATGACTTTGGATTCGATGTGGTGATATTCGCTTGTAGCATCTGCCTTCACAAGAAACTCTCGCAGGCGAGTATCCGGTATTTTATCAAAGCGAGGATTGCCGGTCCTTCCAGATCCTTCTTCTGCTTCACGTTGCCTCGCGCCTCGAGCTTTTTGGTAGAGGTCTCTGCAGCCTACTTGTTGCATCAGTAGACCCTCGAGCCAAGTCAGTGTATTTAAACCTATCGCACATCCTGCAGGCGATATGTCATGAGTCGCTATGTGGTTTTCCCAATCGCTACGTAGTTTGTAAATGAAATCTTCGACAGAATTGTTTGCATCATCATACATGAGCCTTGGAGTTTTCTGTAATCGATGTCGACACATCTCTATAAGGGGATGATTAGAGTTGATGCTATTTGCTTTATCTTTTAGTTTGCGAGCATCTTCAGATTTGGTATTGCTTGCAATGTTTGGATCCTTCGATAAATTCACTTCATTTGCCATAATCTCGGCAAAAAGTTTTTGCACGAGTGTGTAATCAGCATTAAACAGCCCTTTCTTTGCCGTAGGTTCCATAGCATTTAATCTGGCAAGGAGCTCTAGCTGATTAAAAACAATTTGAGCCGGGTGTTGCGGGAAGGTTTCTAGAGCTTGGTACAGGGCTTGATTTGCACATGCTGTAGCAGGCGATCCGCCATTATAGCTTGCAGCTTGAGTTTCGAGTTCATGAAATCCATGTTCGTGAAACTTGCCTATTATATCCATAGCGGTTCCCCAGCATACACCCGAGGTGATAATACCTTCCCAGCCATTTGGATTGCTTGTTAGCTTTCCCCATGGCATCTGTTCAAGTGGCTGGCCTTCTTGCACATGGTCGGCTCCATTTTTTGTCAAAAAGCGATTGTAGAGATCGCGTGCAGCTATCTGGTCTTCATCATTATGGAGTACTTGTTGTGATCCAATGTTTGCAGCAACCTGTACAAGACGGTTTTCAAATAGTTTCTTTTGGGCAATTTCCTGAGGAATTGTGGAGATGGTTCGAAGCGCTTGAGCTTCAATTTTTTTGCCCTTGTCTTTGGCGATCAGGCCTGCAAAAACTGCCTTAATTTTAGTGCCTGCAGATACAATGAGCACGCGTATCAGCTTTCCGCTTGAGAAGACAACAGCAAGGATCTCTCCCATGCCTTTTTCTTTAGGCGTCTCGTAGTGCTTTGTCTCTCGCACAAGGCTTGGGCTGCTTCTTAGGCTTGTCGTGTGGCCAAGGACGTGTGCTTCTAGTTCTGCCTTTTTCTCGTATAATCGAGCAAGGTGTTTTTTTAATATCGCTTGTTTCTTTGCTTCTGTATGTAAAAGCTGATCCTTTTCCACTGCAAGTGCTGCTGCATCGTAGCCCTCTGTCGTTTTTTGGCTAAGTTCAGGGGCTTTACTCAGAAGGAGTCTAATCATCTCATCTCCATGCTCGCTATTTCCTCGTGCAAGTTCTAAAAGATGGATGCCCTCTGCTGTTCTCATAAGTGCATCATTTGAGAAATCAACAAAGTGATCATAAAAGCGCAAGGGGTTGCAAAGATTTCGAACAAAGTCAATATCTCCCTCTTTTACCTTTTGCTGCAACAGGGTAAGACCCTCCTCATTTCGTATGTTGATGCCTTGTAAATGTGGAGGCTGCTTTGCAAGTATTGTCTCAATTTCTTGGATGCGTGCATCTATTGCATCAAGCTTTGTAGATTCTGCTCCTTCTCCTCTGACGGACTCTTCAAATGCGGTGCAGTCACTATCCCAGGCCTTGAGGCTATCGGTTGCCTTTTTTGCTTTTTCAGAAAGTTGCTCTGCATTTTGGATAACATATCTTATATCGTCTGCTACTTCATTATTTTTTAATATATCTTCTATTTTATAGCTTTGGGCAAGCTCTGGATAGGCTTCACACACTGCCAGCACCATGCGGCGTATTCTTTGCTTAACCTCAAATGGATTATTCACCTTTTCGCTTTCTTTGAGGCAATCGCTTACGTCGTGAGATATGTGGCGATTAAGTAGTTCTACAACTATATTTTGCCCGCTTTCTATCACCTTTTCACGAGCTACAGTCGAGTAGTTTATAAGGTAGTCAAAGACAGCAAAGTTAAGCTCTGAGGCTGCTATATCTAGCGGAGTAGAACCATTTACATCTGGAGTTGTCCAAAGCTCATCTGCACAAGGGTCCAATCGTTTGAGCTCTTGCATATAACGTATGATTGACGGTCCCTCAAGATGAGGATTTAGGGCTAGATGATGCAAAGGATTTCGGTGATAGGCATCAAATAAAAGATCTTCTGTTACCCTTTCTTTGTGAGGTGAGTTAAGGACATTATCGACTGCATGTTTTACACGACTTAGATCTTCATTTCGGACGATGCGGATAAAGTGGGGTGTGCCCACACTGTCCATTTTTGCAAAGGTATTGTAGACTCTGTAGATGCAAGAGGATTTTTTTTGAACTTCCGCTTTCAAGTCGCTCTTTCTAGTCACTTTACCAACGAGCTTTTCAAGGCCGCTTTCTTTTAGATTAGTAGCGCAAGTTTCTTCGTCTACCGTTTGGGCAAGACGTTTTACTGCATCGACAGGAAGTTTTACGCTTTGCCATTTTTCATATAACTTTAGCTTGTTACCAGACTCAAATCCTCGCTGAGTAAAATAGATCCTTCCATTTGTGGAGGCTACTTCATTGAGCGCCTTTGAAAAAGACTCTGCTGTTACCCCTTCAAAACCATATTCTTTGGCAACACTATCAAAGTTTTCATGTGTCATAGAGCGTATCCCTTATTTAGTAGGGCTATATAAAAAATATTTTTTTATGTCAATAAGGCTTTGACTTTTATGCCGAAATGGCAAAAGGAAGCAGCGAGGATTTGTTTCTGAAGATAGCAAGTGAACGGCGTACAGCGAGATTGAGCTTTTGGTCAGCGGAATCTACTCGCTCTTTGATGAGGGCGAGGCGCTTTTCGAGAAGAAGGTTGAGATCATCGATATTGAGGAGCTTGCAATCTACGCTTGGATCAATGTTTCGTGGTACGGCAAGGTCGATGAGGAGGGGATTATCAGTTTTTAGCATGTCCTTTCGGATGATGTAGTTTGGGCTTTTTGTCGCAGAGATAATCCAGGGAAAGGCATCTATTTTTTCAAGAGGAACAAAATGTACATCTAAGCCCTTAATCGATTGGCAGGCTCTGCTGCAAAAGTAGATGTCGTTGATACCTTTATGACGAAGAAACTGGGCGATTTTGCAGTTGATTTGTGATGCGCCGATGAAGAGAGGCGAGGGAAGTCTGTTTTGGAAGTGCTCTTTTGCCTGCCAGTAAATAGCATGTTCTAGATCGGGAAGATGAAGCTCTGATAAGTGATCGCGCCTGATCTCTTTTGCAATCTTTAGGCTCTTTTGAAAGAGAAAGTGGAGGTCTTTTGAGAGAACTCTTAGCTTTCCTGCCTGCTCGTAGGCATTTTTTACCTGTCCTTGGATCTCTGTTTCAGCAACGATTGCGCTATCGAGGCCAGATGTTACCTTAGCAAGGTGTAAAAAGCAGTCGTAGCCAAAGAAGGTGTAGAGCTTTTGGTCAAAATCATAGGCCACTTCATCTTTAAGGATCGATAGAATCTGTTCGTGGTGAAAGGAGAGACTTTCTGAGCAAAAGTAGAGCTCGCTTCTATTGCACGTGGAAAGAAGCACAAAGGATGCATTGCTTAGTGGATTTTCAAGGCTAAACCTTCTTGCACATGCTTTTGCGATAGTTTCACGTAGCTGAAGGGGTGCAGACCTATGGTTTATGCCAATGACGCCAATATGCATTAAAATTCACCTGAAATAAGATCTCGGATAGTATCTACCGATTCGGTAAAAAGGGGATTGATGTTTGAGGCGAGGACAAAATCTTCAGCTGTCTTTTTGTGCGTCGCTGAGTAGTGTTGAAAGGCTTTTGAAGAGACAAGAGGTGCCACGATATAGCGGTTTTTGTCATCAAATGTTTGGCGTGCATCATCTTGTGAAACAAGTAGTTCATGAAGCTTTTCACCAGGGCGTATACCTGTAATGTCGTAGGAACACTCTGGTGCTAACGCTTTACAAAGATCTACAATTTTTACGCTTGGAGATTTTGGAATAAAGATCTCTCCACCTACAGCATCCTCTGCTGCCTGAAGCACAAATTCTACAGCCTGAGTAAGTGTTATCCAAAACCTTGTCATTCTCACATCTGTGATGGGAAGGTTTTTTTGACCTTTATGGAGCAGCTCCTTCCAATAAGGAAGAAGGCTTCCTCTTGAACCAAGCACATTGCCGTAGCGAACGACAGAAAAGGTGGGAAACCCTCGCTTTCCAACGTAGGAGTTGCCTGTAACAAAAAGTTTGTCAGAGCAAAGCTTTGTCGCGCCATAGAGGTTTATAGGGTTTACCGCTTTATCGGTAGAGAGGGCTATTACCTTATCTACGCCTATATCTATTGCGGCATCGATAATGTTCATTGCGCCATTTACATTGGTCTTTACAAACTCTGTCGGATTATATTCTGCAGCAGGAACCTGTTTGAGCGCTGCCGCATGGATCACGATGTTGACTTCAGAGAAGGCTCTTTCCAGTCTATCTTTATCTCTGACATCGCCGAGAAAAAATCGAGCCTTTGCGCTTGAGTAGATGGGGTCTGATTCTTTCATCTGCCACTGCTTCCACTCATCGCGGCTAAAAATGATTACCTTATTGCAAATGTCCTTTTTTAGGAGGTAGTGGGCACAGGCGGTTCCAAAGCTTCCTGTTCCGCCGGTGATTAAGATGTTCTTGTTTCGAAAGTAGTCCATGTGGTGTCAGTTTTCCTTTTTGCCGTGTTATAGCACGATGAGTAATTACAAATAAGAAAAAATAGAGATGGGTGAAAGAATCGGTCACGGTCATGGTCTCGGTCTCGGGATGAGTTGAGAATATAAGCAATTTATGCTACTCTACAGAGATTATGGCTAAAAAATATGATGAAACAGCAGTACAGACTCTCGATGCGATAGCCCACATTCGCCTGCGATCCGGTATGTATATTGGACGTCTTGGCGATGGCTCACATCCTGATGATGGAATATATATTCTTTTAAAAGAAGTTATCGATAATAGCATC
Source organism: uncultured bacterium (assembly GCA_964512205.1). GTDB lineage: Bacteria > Chlamydiota > Chlamydiia > Chlamydiales > FEN-1388 > SZAS-7. The sequence goes on from CAZEGK010000007.1 coordinate 39,475, forward strand.
GATGAATTTATCATGAACCACGGTTCAGAGATAGAAGTAGATGTCGATCAAGCAAATGGCAAAGTATCGATTAGAGACTATGGCCGAGGCATTCCACTTGGAAAAGTGGTAGAGTGCGTAAGCCGTATGAATACCGGCGCAAAATATAACGATGATGTCTTTCAGTTCTCCGTTGGCTTGAACGGCGTTGGTTTAAAGGCAGTAAATGCGCTATCGGATCACTTCCTTGTGCGCTCTGTACGCGAGGGAAAATTTTTTGAAGCGACCTTTGTAAAAGGCGTCGAGACAAAAACAAGGAATGGCAAGTCGAGTGAAAAGTCTGGTACATACATAGAGTTTATTGCAGATCCTGAGATCTTCAAAAACTTTCGCTATAACATTGACATGATTGAAAAGAGAATATGGCACTATGCCTACCTCAATTCAGGCCTAAAAATTATCTTTAATGGCGCCCCCTTTCAGTCAAAAAATGGCCTTCTTGACCTTATCAATAGCGAAGTGAAGGAAGAAAGACTCTATGAGCCTCTGCACTTTCGTTCAAAGTCGCTAGAGTTTGCCTTTTTACACACTGGACACTACGGCGAAAACTACTTTTCCTTTGTTAACGGCCAGTATACATCAGATGGTGGAACGCACCTTCAAGGATTTCGCGATGGCTTTGCAAAGGCAGTATGTGAATATGCAAAAAAGAGCTTTCAGAGCGTAGACATTCGCGAAGGGCTCCTTGGCGCGCTTCTTGTTCGCGTGAAGGATCCTGTATTTGAATCGCAGACAAAAAATAAACTCTCCAACGCTGATCTTAAAGCAGAAGTTGCTCAAGGGGTAAAAGCCGCTGTTCTTGATCTTCTCTACAAAAATCCAGAAGTTGCAAATAAGATCATAGAACGCACAGCTTTTAACGAAAAGCTTAGAAAAGAGCTTTCTAGTGTCCGCAAAGAAGCAAAAGAGAAGCAAAAGAAGATCTTTTTAAAGATCCCAAAGCTTCGCGACTGCAAGTATCACCTCCATGAAGATGTGCCGGAAGGGGAAAATTCGATGATTTTTCTCACAGAGGGTGACTCTGCGGGAGCATCTATTGTAGCGTCGAGAGATCCTCTCACTCAAGCTGTCTTTCCCCTTCGCGGAAAGCCGCTCAATGTTTTTGGCATGAAGCTCGATCAGCTTTATAAAAATGAAGAGATGTTTAACTTAATGTCCGCACTCAACATCGAAAACGGCATCGACGGCCTTCGCTATAACAAAGTAGTTATTGCAACTGATGCTGATGTTGATGGGATGCATATCCGCAATCTACTCATCACATTCTTTTTAACCTACTTTGAAAGCCTTGTTTTGAATGGCCACCTCTATCTGCTCGAAACGCCGCTCTTTAAGGTGCGCCATAAAGATAAGTCAAGCTACTACTACTCGGAAGCAGAAAAAAATCAGGCTGTCGCAAAGCTGTCAAAACAGGTGGAGATTACCCGATTTAAAGGCCTTGGAGAGATCTCTCCAAATGAATTTGGCCAGTTTATTGGCGAACATATACGCCTTCTTTCCGTCACGGTAGATCACGTGGGAGACATTAGACCCACCTTAGAGTTTTATATGGGTAAAAATACGCCGGAGCGTAAAAATTTTATCATGCAACACCTTGTTCACGAAGAGTAGGAGACCATGCACGACCTAAAAGAGCTGATGCGAGAGCATTACCTTAAATATGCCTCCTATGTAATCCTTGATAGAGCGATTCCAAACGTGGCAGATGGCTTAAAGCCTGTACAAAGAAGAATCCTTCATACACTCTATGAGATGCATGATGGCAAGTTCCATAAGGTGGCAAATGTAGTTGGTCAAACAATGGCCTACCACCCACATGGCGATGCGCCAATATATGAAGCGCTTGTTAACATGGGTATGCGAGAGCTCCTTCTTGATACGCAAGGAAATTTTGGCAACCTGCTTACTGGAGATCCAGCAGCTGCGGCAAGATATATTGAAGCGAGGCTTTCCCCGCTTGCTCAAGAGGTGCTTTTTAATCCTGCAATAACATCCTACACACCATCTTACGATGGGAGAAACCAGGAGCCTATTAGCTTTCCGGCTAAAATCCCTCTTCTTTTGCTTCTCGGTGCTGAAGGTATTGCCGTTGGTATGTCCACAAAAATTTTGCCTCACAACTTTATCGAGCTCATCGAAGCTGAAATCGCCATTTTGGAAGAAAGGCCTTATAAAGTGCTGCCAGACTTTCAGACAGGCGGCATCATGGATGCCTCAGAGTATGATGGCGGCAGAGGAAAGGTAAAGCTTCGCGCGAAAATAGAGATTAAAGATCCAAAGACACTTGTCATCAGAGAAATTTGCTACGGCACGACGACAGAGTCTGTAATCAACTCTATCGACGATGCTGCTAAACGCGGCAAGATAAAGCTCGATTCCATTTCTGACTACACTTCTGAGAAGGCTGAGATTGAGATCAAGCTTCCCCGCGGCCAGTATGCAGATGAGGTGATTGATCAGCTCTACCACTACACAGAATGCCAGGTAAACCTTGTCCCGCAGATGGTGACAATCAAAAATGATCTGCCTGTTGAAGTGCGAGTCTCTGATGTCTTAGAGCATCATGTACAGCTCTTACTTGGCTATCTTAAAAAGGAACTTGAACTTGAAGAAGAAAATTTCCTCCAAGAGATCTTTGAGAAGACTTTAGAGCAGATTTTCATCGAAAATAGGCTCTATAAGCATATTGAAGAGGTAAAGTCATCTGAAGAGATGTACCTGGTTTTAGAAAAATCCATAAAGCCATTTCATCATCTGCTGGCTCGTCTTCCGGAGTCAAAGGATTATGAGCGCCTCCTCCAAATACCAATCAGGCGCATTGCCCGCTTTGACATACAGAAAAACCAAGAAGACATTCAGGCACTTGAGAAAAAGCTTTCGAAGACAAGAGGCCACCTCAAAAAGCTAAAACCCTATGCAATCTCTTACTTAAAGTCTTTGATCACAAGGTTTGGAGAGCATTATGCACGAAAAACGCAAATTCAAGAGATCGCAGAGATCGACAAGAAGGCTATAGAGACTAAACAAGTCACTATAGGCTTTGATCCAAAGACCGGCTATATTGGAACCAAGGTGACGGGGGCAAAAGAGATCTCCTGCACAAACTTTGATAAACTTCTTATCTTCTATAAGAGCGGAATATACAAAGTAATTAACATTGCGGAAAAGCAGTACATAGGAAAAGACAAAGATACCATTCTCTTTGCAGGCGTTGCAGACAAAACGACAGTATTTAATGTCTGCTACCAAGATAAAAAATCGGGGCTTTCCTATGCTAAGCGCTTTATTGTTAAAGCCTTTATCCTCGATAAGGAATATGCCTTCTTTGAAGAGGGTGGAAAGCTGCAGTATTTCTCAGCCGATAAAGAGCCAAAGCTTTTGATACAGCTTCTCCCTAAGGCAAAGCAAAAAGTTGCAGCCATTCAGTTTGAATTTAAGGATGTGCTTGTGAAGGGATGGCAAGCTGCAGGAGTGCGCATATCGCCTCGTCCTGTGATGGAAATGCAGGGGATTAAGTCTTGAAAACTGCCCTTCAAACGGCTCTTGTGCAGCTTTCTCGAAAAGCGATGCATACTGTAGAGATAGAAGCATCTCTTGCAAAAAAAGGGTATACTGAAGGGGAGATAAAAGAGGCAATAAGAGAGCTAGAGCGCCTTGGCTATACAAACGATAATGACTTTATTGTGCAGTTTGTAAGACGAGAAGAGCGCTCGCATAAAAGTCCGCGTCAGATACTTGCAAAGGCAAGGATGAAGGGGCTTCCGCTTGCTGAGGTGAAGGAGAGGCTTAGCCCGCAAGAAGAAACGATGAGATCGCTTATCAAAAAGAAGTATCCCGTTCTTTTAGATAAAGATGCTTCCTATCAGCAGAAGCAAAAAGCACGTGGTGCACTATACAGAAGAGGATTTTATGGTAGAGCAAGTTGCGGAGATTCAGACTCAAGCTTTACAGATGAATGCGGAGAGTGTTGAAAGAACCATTTCCTCTCAGCCTGTCGGTGATATGCATTTTAATGGCACTATCGGCGATCTGCAGACGAAGTATCCGGAATTATATAATAAACTTGTTTTGCAGCAGATCGCCTATCACATAGTCAATGAATGCAGAAGAAATAATGAACATTTCCTTGAAGAGATGAAAAAGCATAGAGATGGCTAGCAATGAATCGCTGTTTGTAGAGCCAAATGAACAAGATGTTCGCCTCGATAAGCTGCTTGTCGACCGCTATAAAAATTTGTCTCGTACCTATTTTCAGTGGCTGATCAGCGAGGGGTATGTCTCTGTCAATGGCGAAATAGTCAAAAAAAGCCAAAAGCTTGAAGCGGGCGACGAGATCGAGGTGCAGTTTGTTCCTACGGTAGAACTTGACCTTACTCCAGAAAACATCCCCCTCAATATTTTGTATGAAGATGAGTATATGATTGCTGTCAACAAGCCTGCAGGGCTTGTTGTGCATCCGGGACCTGGAAACTGGAAGGGCACCTTCGTCAATGCACTGCTCTATCACTGTAAAGGCCTAGAACGGACAGATGATATTCGTCCAGGTATTGTCCATCGACTCGATAAAGAGACATCCGGTGTGCTCATCGCCGCAAAAACCAAGGAGATGCACCTCAAGCTTTCAGACCTTTTTGCAAGACGCCAGGTAGAAAAGCACTACCTTGCTATTTGTTTAGGATCGCCAACAAATCAGACTATAGATGCCCCAATAGGACGCTCACCTACACAAAGAAAGCTCATGGCAGTAGTAGAAACTGGAAAGCCAGCCCGTACACATATTGAGACTCTCGCAACAAATGGCACATTAAGCCTTTTAGATATTAATCTTGAGACGGGAAGAACCCATCAGATCCGCGTCCACCTCAAACATATACAGCATCCAATACTCGGTGATGATGTCTATGGCAAGATGCTCTATGGGGCGACAAGGCAGCTTCTTCATGCCTCTACGCTCTCATTTATACATCCCATGACAAAGAGGCCGCTTCTATTGAAAGCTGAAGTTCCAGAGGATATGAAACAGTTTATCGAGAAAATAAAAAATGAGAGCGCTCCTTCAAAGGGTGAGTAGTGCCCAAGTATCTGTTGAAAATAGCATCATAGGGTCAATTGAGAGGGGAATTGTCATTTTTTTAGGGGTGCAGCATCAAGATGGCGAAGCCGAATCTAAGTGGCTTGCAGAAAAAATCATAAATCTTCGCATTTTTTCTGATAGTGAAGGAAAAATGAATCTAAGCGTAAAAGATCTTGGCTATAACGTACTAATTATTAGTCAATTTACGCTTTATGGCAACTGTATGAATGGCAGGCGTCCTGACTTTATTCAGGCAGCGAAGCCGGAACATGCCACAACTCTTTATAACGATTTCATCAAACGGATGGAGCATCTTTTAGGAAAAGAGGTAGCTACAGGTCAGTTTGGAGCCGATATGAAGGTGCATCTCGTAAATGACGGCCCTGTTACCTTCTTCATTGAACGATAGCGTAGCATCGGTTTTTTTGCTCTGCGAAAGTCTCGGGCTTAAAAAATTGAAAACGATCCCATATTATAATAGAGGTTCGTTTTTAATCTCTTCAAGCCAGCGACTCCGGAACATAAAAAAACGAACTTTTGAACGTAATTGAGTATAACTGTTGTCGATAAATTCTTAGTGTGGCTAAGATGAGCACATAGGAAAAAAACAACTTACGGAAGTGCACCATGAAAGAATTTGTAGCGTACATCGTAAAAAACCTCGTCGATAATCCAGATAAAGTAAAGATCAATGAGGTTGGCGGTACACAGACTCTGATTATTGAGCTCGCAGTGGAAAAAGGCGATATTGGCAAAATTATTGGCAAAAAGGGAAAGACGATTAATGCAATCCGAACCTTGCTTATGTCAGTGGCAAGCCGTAACGGCATTCGCGTAAATCTCGAGATCATCGAAGATGAAAAGTCGCATAACGGTGCAGTAGCTGAAGAATAATGAAGCGGCTTGTAGCAGCTCTTATTGTTGTCTTACTTATTTTGGTGGCTGCAGGACTATACCTTATTCGTGAAAAGAGGACGGCAAATAACCGTCTTACTCTGTACGGCAATGTCGATGTACGCCAAGTAGACCTTGGCTTTCGCGTTCTCGGAAAGGTAGAAAGTATGCCTTTTCAGGAGGGAGATAGTGTCAAAGCTGGTACCAAAATGGGCTCACTCGATAAGCAGCCATTTAAAGATGAGGTCTTGCAGGCAAAAGCTAACCTCCTTGCCACTAAAGTTTCGTTAGAAAATCAAAAACGGCTCGTCGCAAGAAGAAAAGAGATTGTCGATCAAGGGGCAGCCTCGAGAGAGGAGTATGAAACTGCCATTTCAAACAAAAATGTACTGCTTGCAAATCTCGAACAGGGAAAGGCCGCGCTTGGCGTGGCTATGACAAATTTTCAAGACACAGATCTTTATGCCCCGGCAGATGGCACTATACTTACGCGCATACGTGAGCCTGGAGCTATTGTGAATGTAGGCGAGCCTATTTATACCTTAAGTTTAGTAGACCCCATTTGGATACGTGCCTTTGTTTCAGAGTCAGATCTTGGACGCATCTATCCTGGTATGAAGGCGAAGGTGTATACCGATGCTAACAAAGTGTATGAGGGCCATATTGGCTTTATTTCTCCTGTTGCAGAGTTTACCCCAAAAACTGTAGAGACTAAAGAGCTTCGCACGGATCTTGTCTACAGGCTCAGGATTATTGCAGACAATCCTGATCATTTTCTTAAACAGGGAATGCCAGTCACTGTAAAGCTGAAACTTTGATGAGTCAAGTAGTTCGTCTCGAGCATGTTTCAAAGCAATTTCCTGGTGAGAAAAAGTTTGCCCTTTCAGATATATCGACGGCAATCAACCGAAATAGAATTGTAGGCCTTGTAGGACCTGATGGTGCAGGTAAAACTACGCTCATCAGGATCCTTACAGAGCTTCTCCTTCCAACATCTGGAACCATCACAGCAGACGTAGAGAGACATGACATTGGCTACATGCCTCAAAAATTTGGACTCTATGAAGATTTAACCGTGCAGCAAAACCTTAACCTCTATGCAGATTTGCAAGGAGTTTTGGGGGATAAAAGAGAGAAGCGGTTTGAATCGCTCTATTCATTTACAAACCTTAAGCCCTTTAAGGATCGCCTAGCAGGTAAGCTCTCCGGCGGCATGAAGCAAAAACTTGGCCTTGCCTGCGTTTTGATAAAAACGCCAAAGCTTTTGGTGCTTGATGAGCCAAGTGTTGGCGTAGACCCAATATCTCGTCGAGAGCTGTGGAAAATGGTACAAGAGCTTCTTCAAGAAGATATTACAGTTATCTGGAGTACATCCTATCTTGATGAAGCAGCAAAATGTGATGACCTTCTTCTCTTAAATGAGGGAAAGCTTCTTTTTTCAGGCACACCAAAGGAATTTATAGGTAGCAAAAAGAGCTTTGAAGAGGCCTATATCGATATCTTGGGAGGAAGTCATCTTGAACCATCCATCTTAGCGAAGATGATGCCGGCATTTGATGTGGGTGGTAAAACGATGATAGATGTCGAGCACCTTACAAAGACGTTTGGCTCGTTCTATGCGGTAGATGACATCTCCTTAAAAATAGGCGCTGGAGAAATTTTTGGCCTTCTTGGCCCAAATGGAGCCGGAAAATCGACGACCTTTAAGATGATGTGCGGCCTGTTGCCGCCAACAAAGGGCAAAGCCTTTGTCAATGGTAAAGACCTCGCTATCGCTCCAGGAGAAGCTCGCTCGCATATTGGCTACATGGCGCAAAAATTTTCTCTCTACGACAATTTAAATGTACGCCAAAATCTTGAGTTTTTTGCTGGCATCTACAACCTGCAGGGAAAGAAAAAGAAAGAGGCGATCGATCAGATGATCGATATTTTTGCTCTTCAGCCCTATCTCAATGATAATGCAGCGATACTACCGCTCGGGTTTAAGCAGCGTCTTGCTCTTGCCTCTGCACTCATGCATAGGCCGCCTATTCTTTTTTTGGATGAGCCAACATCCGGGGTGGATCCCATCACACGGCGTGAGTTTTGGAATCATATCAGGGGCTTAGTCTCTAAAGGGGTAACTATTATGATTACTACCCACTTTATGGATGAAGCAGAGTATTGTGATAAAATAGGACTTGTCTATAGAGGAAAGCTCATCGCTAAAGATTCACCAAAAATCCTTAAGGAAGAGGCAGGTGTCCAAACCCTCGAAGAAGCCTTTATCCATTATATAGAGGAATATGATAGAGCGCATCCGCTCTAGATCTTTTGGGCATAAGATGCTATGCTTGTTTGCTATATGGATAGTAATGCTTGGTATAAAGAGGGCCTTCGATTTCAGTGTACAGGTTGCGGCAAGTGCTGTACTGGTGCTCCTGGTTTTGTCTTTGTAAGCCAGGAAGAGATAGAGGAGATGGCAAAGCATCTGGGAATGCCCGTCGCTCTTTTTAAAAGAAAGTATGTAAAGAATAGGGGAAATCGGCTGCTTCTTGTTGAAAAGAAAAATCATGATTGTATTTTTTTGAAAGATAACAAGTGCTCGATCTATCAAGTGCGACCTAAACAGTGCAGAACCTATCCATGGTGGAAGGAAAACCTTAACTCTGAAGAGAGCTGGAGGCTTGCTTCTAAAGAGTGTGAGGGGATATCGCACGAGGCGCCCATAGTTCCATATAGTCAAATAGTTCAATTTCTTTCTGAAAACAAATAAACTTCGTGACTTTTACAAGAATATCTTGTATATTTTTCTATTTAATAAGGTGTACATGACGTTTAAAGATTTTGGTTTATTTGATGAGTTAGTTGCTGCAATCGGTGATATGGGCTATGAAGTCCCAACAGCTATTCAGGCTCAAGCAATCCCTATAATTATGAGTGGATCTGATTTGATTGCCTGCTCTCAAACTGGTACTGGCAAAACAGCGGGTTTCACCCTCCCTCTTTTACAAAATTTAAAGAAAAAGAATCCTGCCTCTCAAAGACATCCACGCACGCTCATTCTTACACCTACAAGAGAGCTTGCACTGCAGGTATATGAGAGTGTAAAGACGCTCGGTAAGCATCTTAGTTTTAAATCTATTGCGATATTTGGCGGCGTCAATATCAATCCACAGATTGGAAAACTTCGCCATGGTATGGATATTGTTGTTGCAACTCCTGGAAGACTCTTAGATCTAGTCTCTCAAAAAGCAATTGATCTCTCCTTTGTAGAGATTTTGGTGCTTGATGAAGCAGATAGAATGCTTGATATGGGCTTTATTAGAGATATCAAAAAAATACTCGCTCTTTTGCCCAAAAAGCGACAAAATCTCCTCTTTTCAGCGACCTTCTCAGATGAGATTAAAAAGCTTGCAAATGAGCTTCTCTCAGCTCCTAAAATGATCGCAGCAACAGAGACAAATTCAACTGCTGTCGGTATTTCACAAGTTGTCCATCCGGTAAACAGCAAAAGTAAGCGCGCGCTTCTTTCCCATCTTATACAGACAAAGAAGTGGCCTCAGGTGCTGGTATTTACTCGTACAAAACATGGTGCAAATCGATTGAGCGATCAGCTTGGACAAGATGGCATCAAAGCATCGGCGATCCATGGAAACAAAAGTCAAAATGCTCGGGTAAAGGCCCTCGATGATTTTAAAAAAGGAAATATTCAAGTTCTTGTGGCGACTGACATTGCAGCACGAGGCCTTGATATTGAAGAGCTTCCTCATGTTGTAAACTTTGAGCTTCCACAAGTTCCTGAGGACTATGTCCACCGTATAGGCCGTACTGGCCGTGCTGGTAAGAGTGGTGAAGCAGTCTCGCTTGTTTGTGTAGACGAGCATCTCCTTCTTGCAAACATCGAAAAGCTCTTAAAGCGTAAGCTTGATAAGGTTGTGGTTCCAAATTTTGAGCCAGATCCATCGATCAAAGCAGAAGCTCCAGCTCCAAAGCCAGAGCGCCCTCGAGGTCCAAGGCCTCCCCATAAGCCAAAAGTTGCATTTGCCTTCTCACGTCATCGCGGTAGATGAGGGTATCTTCCAAATTAGCTTGGACTAGGCGCAATCTTTTGACATACAGGGCAAAAGTGTGTGCTTCTTTCTGCCACCTTTTGCCGAGCAATAAGAGTACCGCAGCGAAAACAGGGCAAACCAGACCTTCTAAAGACTAAAAGCTTCGTTTGGTGGCTGCCTTTTGAGCCATCTAGTCGGTAATAATTTGTTTTTCCGCTGCCAAGGGTTGTTCCTTGAGAGTCGATTCCCCGTTTTAGGACTTTGCATATGCCTTCATAAAGCAGCTTTGCTTCATCTTTTGATACCATATTTGCTCGTGTAAGGGGATGAAGCTTTGCTTCCCATAGCGCTTCGTCAACATAAATATTTCCGAGTCCTGCAATGAAACTTTGATCAAGTAATAGCGGCTTTAGTGCCCGTGTGTGCCTTTGCAGCATCATAAAGAGAAGGGGAGCTGTAAACTCTTTCTCAAGAGGCTCCGGTCCCATATGTCCGAGGATAGAATCTACATTTTCAACCAAATACCAGCGGCCAAACTTTCTTGTGTCATAGTAGTCGAGCGATTTATTATCCGAAAGCTTTAGGCGAAGGCGCATATATGGGCTATCTTGAGATTTACCCTGAACAAATAATAGCCGCCCTGTCATTCTGAGGTGTACAAGCAAAAAGCTCCCTGATGACAAGGTAAAGATTATGTATTTACCCCTTCTATGTAAATCAACTATTTGCTGATCTTGTATGCCCTTCGCAAATGCCTCAACATCTTGCCCAAAAACTATTTTGGGCCAAAAAACTTGTGTTCCTATAATCTGACAGCCAACAATTTTCGCACTCTTGAGGTCATTGATAATAGTCTGCACTTCGGGCATTTCAGGCATACGGTAAGTAATTTATGTTGTAGGTAATGAATTGCGAATCCTTGCCAAAGATATGCCGCACTCTATTATAGTGCAATAGAGATCTAAAAAATAACTCTATAAATATGTGGTTTGAATTAATAAAAGTGGGTATCGCTGTTTTTTTGCTTTTTTATGGTATGGTTTCTTTCATTTTTGAGTTAGAAAAAGAAATACACGATAGGCTGAAACAAAATCTTTCTGCTAACTACTCTCTACCTACACCCCCGAACAAGTAGCTATTTTTTCTACCCTTAAAAGGGGGTAGTTATTACTGTATGTTCGATGAGCTATGTTCGCCTTAGAGCGCTTGTTATTAAGGAATTTTTTCAGATCATACGCGATCCAAGCAGTATTTTGATTAGCATCGTGCTTCCGCTCATGCTGATCTTTGTCTATGGGTATGGGGTATCGCTTGATCTTGATCATCTGCGAATAGGCCTTGTGCTTGAGGATACTTCAGATGAAGCAGTCTCTTTTGCAGAATCTCTTGTAGGCTCTCGCTATTTAGATGTCAAAATTGCCAAAAACCGAAGAGAGCTTGAGCCAGATATTGTAAGCGGCAAAATTCGGGGAATGGTAGTAGTTCCTTCCTATTTTTCAGAATTTTTAAAGACACCAAGTGAAGTGGCGCCCATTCAGGTAATTGCAGATGGCAGCGAAACAAATACTGCAAACTTTGTCCAAAACTATGTTCGAGGTGCCTGGGAGGTTTGGATAAAGCTCCAAAGGGAGGGGACTCCTCTTATTCGCACAGAAAGTCGCTTTTGGTACAATGAACAGCTTGAAAGTAGAAACTTTTTGATACCGGGATCACTTGCAATCATCATGACACTCATTGGCACACTTCTCACTGCGCTTGTCGTAGCAAGAGAGTGGGAGCGGGGGACTATGGAGGCAATGCTATCTACTCCTGTAACCCGAACAGAGCTTCTCCTCGGAAAGTTTATTCCCTACTATCTGCTGGCGATCTGTTCGATGACAATTTGCGTATCTATTGCCTATTTTCTCTATGATGTGCCGCTACGAGGCTCACTATTTGCGCTTTGGCTTGTGACTTCGCTTTTTCTATTTGCCTCGCTTAGTCTTGGAATACTTGTTTCCACAATAGCTAAAAACCAAATCGTAGCCTCACAGATCGCGCTCGTCATTGGATTTTTCCCTGCCTTTATGCTCTCAGGCTTTCTCTTTGAGATTGCAAGTATGCCCGCACCGATACAGTGGCTGACATACGTGATACCGGCAAGATACTTTGTGATGTCTTTGCAGACGATATTTTTGGTTGAAGATGTGCTTGCTGTTCTCATAAAAAATTGCCTTTTTATGCTCGTACTTGGCACTATTTTATATATCGTCACCCACAAAAAAACAGTAAAGAGGCTTGAATAGCAATGTGGGGACGAATTTCTGCTCTTATCGTCAAAGAGATCTTAGTGCTCCTTAAAGACCCGCGTGCTCGCTATGTTTTGATTGTGCCGCCGCTTATACAGCTTTTCATTTTTGCATTTGCTGCAACACTTGATGTTAAGGATGTGCCGATCGGCATACTTAATAGAGATCAAGGTGGAAAGTCTATTGAACTTGTCGAGCGCTTTTGGGGCTCGCAGCCCTACACAAAGGTCACTTTTTTACAAAGTGTTTCCGAGATTAAAGACTTCATCGATATGCAAAAGGGAGTAATGGTGCTCTCAATTGATGAGACCTTTTCGCGAAATATCGAAGCAAAAAAACAGGCGACAGTACAGCTTATTTTTGATGGAAGAAAATCAAATGCCGCACAGATTGTAGCGGGCTATAGCGGCCAGATTATTGAACAATTTTCAAAGGATATTACTCAGGAGCGCATGCCATCGCAGCTTTTTACAAGAAATTGGTATAACCCAAATCTTTTGTACTACTGGTACAATGTGCCAAGCCTTGCAGCTGTGCTCACAATGGCACTTGGCCTTATTGTAACATCACTCTCTGTGGCAAGAGAGCGAGAAATGGGAACTTTTGATCAGCTGCTTGTATCTCCGGCCCAGCCCTTTGAAATAATGGTTGGTAAGATGCTTCCGGCAGTGCTTATTGCGCTCGCCGAAGCAAGCGTCATCGTACTTGTCGCTATTTTCATCTTCCAGATACCCTTTACAGGCCATCTTTGGCTTCTCTATCTCGGCCTTTTTGTCTTTGTTTTATCGATTGTGGGAATAGGACTTTTTATCTCATCGCTCTGCTCTACGCAGCAGCAGGCAATCCTTGGCACCTTTTGCTTTATGTCGCCGGCAGTGCTTCTCTCCGGCTTTGCAACGCCTATTGAAAATATGCCCTTTTGGCTGCAGCAGGTAACTGCCATAAACCCACTTCGCTACATGCTTGTTATAGCACGGGGTGAGTTTTTAAAGGCAATGCCAGCCGATATCGTCTTTGCCAATATTTGGCCAATGGCCCTCATTGGCCTCTGCACCCTCACGGCATCCACCTGGCTCTTCAGGCGAAAACTCGCCTAAAATCCCCTTTACCCCATTGGGTTTTGTTTGAATGTTTTAGCGTCTCGTGCTATCATTTTACGCCCTATGGTATATGGATGTTCTCTTGGGCCGCTTGCTAGCGCTTGCGATCTGTACACAAAATCAGCTCTTCGCCCCGATCAAAAGCTTATTCTTTTACGTTATTGGGAATATGATCGTTGCTTTAAAAACCAGGCTTTTCAAGAAAAGCAGGTTGAGCTTGATAAACTTGTTAAAGAAATTTCTGCTTCCGCTGAAACTGCGAAATCGGATATTATCTCAAAAATACAAAGTATTTTAGTCTGGTTTGCAGAGCAGAAGAGTCAGTATTCACCTGATTGTTCGTCAAAATAATATGAATCATGCAGAATTTACTTTAGAGTCAGTCAGCTTGCGGTATAATACGCTTTGCCGGGTAGATGAGCAAATTAAAAAACGTATTCTACAGGTTGAAGGGGTTAGTGGACTTTTTTCAGTAGAAGTTACTGATGCTGTTCATGAAGTTGCTGCTCGCTCGCTCTATACTGGGCATGAGTGCCAGGAGTGTAAAAGACGATTTATTCAATTTATTATGGATAATGAAGATGCGCTTTCGCTTCTCATTTCATGTGAGCATATCCTTTTTAATCTCGAAACAAAGAACTTTGAAATCTACCGGCGAGTAGACGCTTCGCTTGCAACGCAAAAGGTATTCAAAGCCCCAAAGCCCTATCTCGGGCCATTTGACAAACTTATAGAAGTCCAGCAGAGGCAATATGGCATCTCAAGTGCCATAAGCGAAAAGCCGATCCTTGCAACGTGGCATCTTGCTGACTGCATTGCTTTTTTTGGCTTTGAAACAGCTACAAGAAGGGGATTTCTCTTTCATTTTGATCAGTCTGCAAAGCCGCAGGCAGAGATGAGGCGCCTATCTTCACAATTTAGCGGGTCTGAGGTGCAGTATCGATTCCTTGGAGGCTCAGACGATAAAGCAGCACGGATTTTTAGGATTAAAGCCTATATTCCGGAAAATTTTAAAGAACGCACCTTCCCTGAGCGAGAGCTTCTATCTCTCGATGCTATAAAAAATGATTCCTTTTGGTCGAGATCGGTTAGACTTTCTCGAAGCGTTGTTTTTGATCTTCGAAAAGAGGATCCCCTTGCTGAGATTGAGGGCTATGAGCCCTTGATAAACCCATCTTCAAGCTATCATGCAAGGTCGCATACCCAAGAGGAAGCAGACCAATTTTGCAGCGGACAATCTTTTTTAATGAAACCTGCTATGTAATGAGACGTGGAAGGTAGGGCGTAATAAAGGCTTTTCGCGAGTTTAGGATTCCAGCTTTAAAGCGAAGTACAGCAATCGGAAGGTCTTGCTCGCTATGTCTTGTTCGAGAAGCTTTAGGAAAGTTTTGGCTAAAGATAAGGTCAAGCTCTTGCGCATTTTTTCCTAAAAAGTCTACTTGCATTTCATTTTGCTGAATGACAGGGCATTGAATAAAGGCATTGAGAAAGTTTACAAGATGCTGTGCGCCAACTTGCGACGGTGCAGCCCATAGCCAGAGCTCATCCTGATGCTTCCAGTTGCCCGTTTTTCCCTGATAGACTTCATCTGCTGATGCGATCGTCGTGATCATTTGCATATGCAGATCAATTTGCGGTCTTTGTTCGTAGATTTTTTTAGCCATCTCAAGCCAAAGGCTTTGGAATGTGGAGGCATTTTTTGCAAAGGTAGGGTAGTTTTTGCTAAAGAGTTTGGTTTGACCAATGCGTGCACAGCCATTTTGCTCTTTGGTGTCTGAAAAAATGGTTGATGATTCACCTTTCAGACAGCGAGTAAGGTTTGTCTCCATCTCCTTTTCTTTATGTGCGTAGATCTTTTTGTAGATCGAGTACATATCCTCATTTTGAAGGATGGCTTCTTGCGAGGCTGTATGGATGATTTCAGCATCTTTTTTTGATGCTATCGTTTTCATGCGATTGAGCAAGTTTTTAATCACCGTAAGATCTCGCTTAGAGACCTTTGTGAGAAGGTCTGTGTCATCTAATATTGCAAGGAGAAAGAGGAGGTATTCGCTATATTCTCTTGCTGGATGAATGTAGTATGACTGCTGCTTTTCGAGGTTGAGGGCAAGGTCGAGGAGTCTTTTTTGCTTGGAGAGGCTATGCTTATTTTCTTGTTCCTTCAAGATTTCATCTGCAGCAAGACCAAGCGTGCTATAGCGTTTATTGATCTCAATGGCAAGTTCTGCAACAAGTGTATTTGCTGACTGCGCATCTCCTACAATTATTGTGGAGGCACTAGAGGTCTTAATGTCTGTTTTATGATGGTCGATGACGCTTACCACATCAAGGTATGAGGCCATTTTTGTCTCGCCTTCGTTGCTGAAATCTCGAAGAGAGACAGTGCCAAGCCTTTTTCGTTTGATGTCGTTTGCAAAGACTACCCCTACCGGAAACCATTTGCCATCCTCTTCAGGGATAGCTACGGTGAGGTATTCAAGGCTGTTCATCTTGGTGCGGATCTCTTCGATTTCACTAGAGAGCGTAATAAATGAAGATTCGATTTTTAATACCTGATCTTTGATGGCTAGAAGAACATCAAATCTGTCAAGAAAGTGCCTGCAGTGGCTTGAGGTATCGGCAATCTGTCTAAAGAGGATCTCTAGGTGTTTAAAAATTGTAGGACGATCTTCCTTCAAGGTGCCATTTTTGGCAAAGATGGCATCCGGAGCAAACTCACTCGACGGCATCTTGATTGCTGCGGCTTTTCCCAGCGCAAGGCAGAGCTCTTGATACGTTGAAGAGAGTCCTTTTTTCAGCAAAAGCACTTTTTGCAAAAAGGCCTCTATTTGCATCTTTTGATTTTCAGTATACTCTTTTGCAGGATCGCTCTCTTTTAACTTGGTGGAAAAGAGTGTATCTAGGGACTTTTTAATATCTTTTTTTAGAACTTTTTCCTTGGCATAGCTACTTATGAGCTGATAGTAAATGGCATGTTCGAGCCAGCGTATAAGGCTATAAAAGGCATTTACCACTTGTCGTACGGCTTCTGCATCGCTTGCTCTCCAGTCGCCTTTAAAGTGGCCTGTGCTATCGACGACAGCGATTCGTTTACCGGTATGTATATGGCTAAGGTGGGTGTCAAGGTTTACTTTGACAAGGTCGTGGCTTGAGACTATGTCAAGGGCAGACATCGTAAGCGTTGCCGATTTTCTGGCGACAATATCAAAGACCTCTTCTCCAAAAAGTGACTCAAAAAGCATCTTTGTATGCGAATCTGTCACTCTGTCGGGCAGTGCCCATTGATGGAGGCTTGCAGAAACCTTTGCTCCAAAGGCATCTACCCAGCCCCAGAATGAGGCAATTGTTGTATCTACATCGGGAGAGAGGTGGGCTGCCACAAAGTGCGAGCCTGCAAGGGTCGTATTCATCCCAATAGGAAAAAGCAGTTGATATTCTTGCCTATCAATTTTTTTTCCGACGATTTTGCAGCGAATATGCCTGTTTTCATCTTCAGAAAGTCCGCTATAGTGGCCAAGCCAAAATTCAAAATCGAGAAGCCTATAGGGCTCTAATAAAATATCTTCTTTGTTTATTGCGGCAATATAATCGACGACACTAGAGAGTAAAAAGCAGGGCTCTTTTGCCTCTTGAATAAGAGAAAGAAGCCTTTCATTTACTATATCAAATTTTTTTCTAATACTCTGCTCAGTAAATGCTTTACTTCGAAACTCTAGGAAAGCCTTGGTTTTTCCAGGAAATGGATCACATTTAACGACAAAGTCACCGAGTAACATGTAAAAGCTCTTTTACGTTTGATTTAATCTTTACCCTAATGGCAATACTTTTTCTAGAAAAATAAGTAGTGGGGAAAGTGCGGACTGAGTAGGATTCGAACCTACGACCACCCGCTTAGAAGGCGGGTGCTCTATCCACTGAGCTATCAGTCCAAAATGAAATGAGACGAAAGCATACCCTATTTTGCCATTTTGGTAGAAGATTAACGTGAATCATTTTATACTCTCTCTCTTAACTTTAGGGATGAGGGACTTATGAGCGTCGTACAAATTGGTTCGTTTTTGGTTGGAAAGGGACAGCCGCTTACTATAATGTCTGGCCCTTGCGTCATTGAAAGTGAAGATCATACCCTTTTTTGTGCAGAAAAGCTTGTCAATATGATGGGTAAGCTTAATGTAAATTTTATATTTAAATGCTCCTATGACAAGGCCAATCGCTCCTCAAAGTCCTCATTTCGCGGTCCAGGGATCGAAGAGGGGTTGAGAATTTTGCAAAAGGTAAAGGATACCTTTGGTGTGCCCGTCGTAAGCGATATTCACACACCGGAAGAGGCCCATATTGCAAAAGAGGTGCTCGATCTGTTGCAGATTCCTGCATTTTTATGCCGTCAGACAGATCTTATCGAAGCATGCGCAAAGACAAAAAAGCCCCTTCATGTAAAGAAGGGACAGTTTGTAGCTCCTCACGATATGGGTAATGTGGTTCAAAAAATAGTGTCTGAGGGAAATAATCAAATTATTCTCTGCGATAGGGGAACATGCTTTGGCTACAATAATCTCGTAAGCGATATGAGAGCGATTCCTATTATGCAAAAGTTTGGTGTTCCCGTTTGCTTTGACGCATCACACTCTGTACAGCTTCCTGGAGGAAATGGTGTGACATCAGGTGGACAGCCAGAGTTTATACCTACTCTTGCTCGCGCCGCAATAGCTGCAGGGGCCGATGCCCTCTTTATCGAAACCCATCCAAGTCCAAAAGAGGCAAAAAGCGATAAAGACTCAGTATACCCGCTCAATGATCTCCAGTCCCTTATAGAGCAGCTTACTAAGATTTACGAACTTGTGCACGTATGAAACAATTTGTCTATCTAAAGCCCTTTCTCTTTTGGCTTTCTCTTCTTGTAGGAGTTGCGCTTTTTTTTGTGGTGAAATCAAGCCACATTTCTCAGGCGAAGGAAAGTGAGCTTCACGATATTGTCGATGCCTCGCCAAGAAAGCTTCGAAAGGCGCAGCGAAAAGAGATGCGAGAGCTTACGCAGCAGACACGAGTAGGCGTTTCTAAGGAGATCTTTATAAATGAGGGTCCTTTGAGGCGCATTTTAGATTTAAAGGCTGCAAGATCCGAAATTTCTGTGCTTTCAAAGCGGCCTCACATGAGGGTGCAAGAGACATTTTATGATGTGACAGGGCTTGTCCAGCACGAGCTTTACTATGTAGCGCCAAATGGAAAAGAAGTTATCTATAATGAAGAGGGCATCCTTGTCTTTCGCGATAAAAAACCGGTCGATCCTGGGCTAAAGCTTTTGCCAAAGCAGCATTTTCGCTATTTTACAGCAAACGAAGCGCTCTATGACTTTCATACAGGGCAGCTTCTTGCTGAAGAGTGTCAGTTTTGGACCTTTACTGCAGATGGCCATGAGAAGGTAGAAAATCCTTTATCACTTGTTCCAGAAGCAGAGGGAGAGGCAAAGCGCATGACCTTTTTTGTAGGATCGCAAGATGCAAAGAATCAATTTAGCGCAGAGTTTATTAAAGTGCAGTTTACACCTGAGGGCGGCATATGAGGTACCTATTTGTTTGTTTACTATTTTTGCTGCCACTTGAAGGGGCTAGCCGCACGAAAATCGAAGCAGATAGCGCAGATTATGATGGCAAAAAGATACGCATGTGCGGCAAGGTTTTTCTTCAGCATGAATTTGGCAATATCCGCTGCGATAAGGGAGTGATGCTCATGAAGGAGGGATCTGATAAAAGAATCGATCCTGAGCGCATTATGCTCTACGGTTCTGTAGAGATGGTTCTTAAAGATGGGAGCATACTAAAGGCTGATGAAGCAGATATTCACTGTACAACGCTAGAGGGAGTATTTACCGCAGAAGCTCCTAATAAGGTAAGCTATTTCACGAGGATTGAAGAGGAGGGCAAAACATGCCCGGTAAAAACGACCAGTAGAGCAATGCGCATCATCATGAAGCGTGAAAATCAGGAATATGTCATCCACGACCTTCAGGCAGAGGGCGCAGTAAACATTGAATACCAACAGGAAAGTTAGAAATGTCATCTGGATTAGTAGTTACAAATCTTGAAAAGTCATACGGCGGAAGGACTGTAGTAAATGGTCTTTCGCTTCACGTTCGTCCAGGAGAGATCGTAGGCCTGCTTGGTCCAAATGGTGCGGGTAAAACGACTGCCTTTTATATGATCATCGGCCTCATACGCCCAGATGCAGGCGAGGTGCTCTTTAATGATGTAAACATCACAAACCTTTCCATCGATAAGCGTGCCCGAATGGGCCTTGGCTATCTCGCTCAGGAACCTTCTGTCTTTAGAGAGCTGACTGTCGAAGATAATATCATGTGCATTCTGGAGACATTGCCTCTACAATCAGATGAAAGAGAATCAAGGCTTAAAGAACTTTTGGGAGAGCTGCACCTCGAATCGCTTGCAAAAAAGCGTGCAAACACACTTTCAGGTGGTGAAAGAAGGCGCCTAGAGATAACAAGAGCTCTTGTGACAAATCCTAGCTGTCTCATGCTCGATGAGCCCTTTGCCAATATCGACCCTATCGCTATCCAAGATGTAAAGCATATCGTCAAGATCCTTGCCAAAAAGAATATCGGTATCCTTATTACCGACCACAACGCACGAGAGATTTTCTCTGTCGTCGATAGAAGCTACCTCGTAAGCGATGGAAAAGTCCTTCTCTCAGGCACTGTGGATGAGCTTGTGACAAATGAACATGCCCGCCATACCTATTTTGGCGAGCACTTTGCCTTATAAGAAGTTACCACTGAGACACTGAGCTCATTGACCTCTTTTAGAGCAAGAAGTTTGGTTTCATGTTTAAAGGCTAAAGTCGATGAAGCCTTTTTCTACCTGTACTGAAACAAGTTTTACTCGTACTTTCTTGCCCACTTCAAGGGTTGCTGTTGGATTGATGAGTTTACCTTCTGTTGCCGGTGAAAAAATTCGTACCCAGCAGTTTTTTTCGTTAATGCCTGTGATGATGCCATCAAATGTTTTTCCGATTTGCGAGGAAAGGAGTATGGCGCTTGCTGCCTTATTGATCTGTCTTTGGGCTTTATTTGCTGCATCTTCTTGCTTTGTGCAGTGCTCGGCAAGTGATTCAAGCTCATCGATAGAGTAGGGAAAGCTTTGTCCCATCATATGGGCTTTATACTGGCGCTGTACAAGTAGGTCTGGGTATCGTCTATTTGGAGCTGTGGAGTGGGTATAGTTGGGAATTCCTAAGGCAAAATGGCCCTCAGTTTTTGCTTTTGCATGTTCTACAACATATTGGCCTCTGCCAAGGAGCTTGATAATGGTAAGGGAGAGGTCATAAAATGCGACGGGATCGATCTGCTTTCTTTTGACAAGGAAGGCATCTAGCGCCTTAGAATCTGGTTGAGAAGGGAGCTCTTCATTGTATTTTTTTGCAACTTCCACTATCTGATCCCAGTATTTAGGCTCTACAACCACGCGCCGCAAAATGGCGACATTTGCCTCCCTGCACTTTGTCGCCATAGCCTGGTTTGCCAAAATCATAAACTCTTCAATAATCTGCTCTGCAAAGTTATGTGAGGAGAGTTCTACGATGATTTGGCTCTCATTTTTAAGGTGAACTTCAGGCTGTGGAGATTCTAGCGTAAGCGAGCCCTCTAATTCGCGCTTTTTTCTGAGTATTTGCGCGATCTCATGATGAAGACGAAGCGATTTTTCAACATCTTTATTGTCGGTTGCAAGTTTGTCTTTTCCTTCTAACCATGCTGCAACATTGTTGTATGCAAGCTTGGCATAGTTGTGGACAGCTGCGCGAAAAATAGTGGCCGTTAGTGGTGTCCCTTTCTCATCGATTTGAATATGAATTACTATAGCCACGCGGTCTTCATGCTCATTCAAAGAAGTAAGGTTTGTAGAGAGCTTTTCCGGAAGCATAGGAAAGATGAGCGCCGGAGTGTAGATGGATGTTGTATTGATCTCTGCGTGGAGATCTATCGGAGAGTCTTTTGTAACAAGGGCATCGACATCGGCAACTGCAATCCAGAGTTCATTAGCAGTTGCATACGTAAGCTGGTCTAAATCTCGTGAATCATCATTGTCGATAGAACACCAGGCTAGATGCCTAAGATCTTGGAGCGTATCTGTAATTGGTGCTGGAGCATCTATTGTTTTAAGGAAGCGAAGTACGGCCTCGGGAAAATCAGGCTCTAGTCCCTTTTCTAAGATAATAGTTTTTGCAATTCTGCAAAGATCTTTTTTTATATCCACAAAATATCCAACTTGACTTGTGAGTTCTTTCTAAAGCAAAAGAAGTTTTGAATCAAGAGGAGTTTCTACTTTGTAAGTCTTGCTAAAGTTTCTTGGGCGACAGCTTGAGGAACCTCGGTAATGAAGCTTGTGTCATTTGAGGTGACGGTGTTGTATTCGATTTTTGCAAGCGAAAATGCAGTTTTTGCCGCGTTGTTTCCGAGCATTGCGACAAGTGTTATTTTTTGAAGGGATGCTCGTTTTTGTGATACTTCTTCGAGATATTCAGTTTTGATGGTCTCAATGCGCTCTGCAAGCGCCTGTTTTGTGAGATCGCCCTCTATTGTAATATCTTTACTGAGGATCCCATCATCAAATTGAAGGGAAATAGCGCATTTTGCTGAGAAAAGCTGCTCCTTTATTGCAGAGATTCGCAGGGCAGTTTTTAGAAAATCTGCGCCAGCCTCAAGGCGGGGTGAGTTTTCTGCAAAGGTGCGTATGTAGTGATAGGTTCTTTCTTTGCCGGTGGAGATCTCATTTGCAAGGATGCGAATAGAGCGCGTGTAGCGTGAAAAATTGCAGATGCCAAGTATGATACCAGGAAAGAGTTTCCAGGTAAGAAGTAGTATGCGGGTAATGCGAAAGCACCACCCGCGATCTTCAACTGTGATGCCCATTTTGCGATATTCATATCTGCCGACAACTTTTAGCTTTTGCTTTTCTGCATCTAAAAGTATCTGGGCTGTGCATTCTCGCTCAAATGTGCATCTCATGTCTTAGCCTCCAAAAAAGAATGCAATTTCTCTTTTTGCACTCTCAGCACTATCAGAAGCATGGATGGCATTTTCACCGACAGATTTGCCAAATGCTTTGCGGATAGTTCCTGGAGCAGCTTTTGCTGGATCTGTACTTCCTACAATTTCTCGCAGGCGAAGGACAGCGTTATCGCCATCTACAACCATAAGCACTACAGGGCCAGATGTCATCATCTTTACAAGCTCTGGATAGAAGGGCTTGCCCTTATGTTCTGCATAAAAGGCTTCAGCTTGAGGCTCGGAGAGCTTTTCCATCTTGAGGTTCGACAGGGTAAGGTTTTGCTTTTCAATCATGGCAATAATTTCGCCAATATGATGAGCCTGTACCGCACCCGGTTTAATCATAGAAAATGTCTCTTCAGCAGCAAGTGGGCTAAAGAAAAGTAAAGCTAAAAGAATAAATCGCATGGAATCTCCTTAGTGTCCGCAGCCGCAGCAGTGTTTGTGGCTATGATGCTTTACGCGTGGGCAGATGTTATGTTCTGTAAAGAAGTAATGGATTTCTTTTTCAGCATTTTCTAGGGAATCTGAGCCATGAACGGCGTTTGCGTCGATGCTTTCAGCAAAAGTTGCGCGGATTGTGCCTTTTTCTGCTTTCTTTGGATCGGTTGCGCCCATAACGTCGCGGTTTGCCTTTACAGCGTGCTCGCCTTCAAGAACCATAACAAGGCTTGGGCCAGATGTCATAAAGTCAACGAGATCTTTAAAGAATGGACGCTCTTTATGTACAGCATAAAAGCCTTCTGCTTGCTCTTGGGTCATATGGACCATTTTTGCAGCAATAACTTCAAGACCTGCTTTTTCAAGCATGTTGATGATACCGCCGATATGATTTTTTGCAACTGCATCAGGTTTAATAATGGAGAGGGTGCGTTCTAATTTCATATATGTATCCTTTAGGTTTGAATATGAGAGACTAGTATACACAAGATGCGTGCAAAAATCAAACGACTTCATTACAATCAATGGCTTATAACGGTGGATATATATGAAGATTTTGCTATCTTGGCTTAAAGAATACTTGCCTGAGATCGATCCCCAAACGCTTCCTGACACTATGACAAAGGCTGGCCTTGAGGTGGATCACGTCTGTGAAGTAAATCCTTTATTTAAAAATGTTGTTGCTGCCTTGGTGCGAAAGGTAGATCCGCATCCTTCATCTGAAAAGCTCTTTTGCGTAACACTCTTTGATGGTACAAAAGAATGCAAGGTAGTATCGAGTGCTCATTGCTATGTTGGGCAAGTGACGGCTTTTGCACCTGTCGGAGCGCATGTTGCAGGTAAAGATATTCAGCCATCTGAATTTGCAGGTGTCGAGTCTCCCGGAAAACTCTGCTCTGAGCATGAACTTGGGCTCAGTGAGTTTCACGAGACGATTATGGAGCTTCCAAAAGAGCTAAAAGCAGGCACAGATCTTGCCGCCTATTTTTCTGACATCATTTACGAAGTCTCTGTAACCCCAAATCTCGGTCACTGCCAAAGCGTTATGGGAATAGCAAGAGAGCTTGCGGCATTTACTGGAATCGACCTTGCCAAAAAACCTTGGACTGAAGCCTCCGCTCTTATCCCAACAAAATCAGCAAAGATCACCATACGAGTTGCAGATCCGGCACTTGCCCTCCGCTATAGCGCATGCCTCATAGAAGATGTAGTAGTAAAGCCGTCTCCATCGCTGATCAGGATCCGCTTAGAGCGGATAGATAATCGAAGCATCAATAATATCGTAGATGCGACAAATTATATCTCACATGATATTGGTCAGCCACTTCATGCCTTTGATGCGGACCGCATTCATAATGGCCAGATAGAAGTTCGTGCATCAAGAGAGGGTGAACACCTTACTCTGCTTGATGAAGTTACTCACAAGCTACCAAAAGACTCTATCGTCATTGCTGACAGCATGCAAATTTTGGCGGCAGGTGGTGTCATGGGGGGAGAAAGCTCTGCAGTTACATCGTCGACAAAGCGTGTGCTTTTTGAATCTGCCTACTTCAATCCAAGCAGTATACGAAAGACAAGAACAAAACTTGGCCTATCCACAGACTCTTCAAAGCGTTTTGAAAGAGGCTGCGATCCATCAATTACCTTAAAAGCGTTGGAATGTGCTGCAAAAATGGTTTCTGGAAAGGTTGAAGCAGTCATAGATATCCAGGAAAAAGAAAAGGAAATGATCGTCTGTTGCAGGCTAAGCCGCGCAAGCATTGTCCTCGGCTATGAAGTGAGTGCAAATGAAGCAGAATCTGCCTTTTCACGCCTTGGCTTGAGCTATACATTTGACGGCCAGGATACCTACAGTGTACGCAGGCCATCATTTCGCCATGACATCAAAGAAGAAGTGGATCTCATCGAAGAAATAGGGCGCCTCGTAGGCCTTGAGAGAGGAGATCAAAGAAGTGTCCAGTATAGCGCATCAAAACTTGCGCATCACCCGCTCTTTCTTTTTGAGGGTGAGGTAAAGAGAAGGCTCCTTACTTTTGGTCTGCAAGAAGCAATCTGCTCAGACCTTATCAGCCCCTTTATGGCATCGCTTGTTATGGACCATCACATCACAGAAGATGCTCTTGTAAAGATGCTAAACCCACTTTCAAGCGAGCAGTCGATACTAAGGCCGTCGCTTCTTCCGGGAATGCTCGATGTGCTGCAGCGAAATTTCAATCAAAATAACAAAGATCTCCATTTCTTTGAGATTGGCCACGTCCATCTCAAAAAAGGCGAGGGCTATGCAGAGCCTCGTGTCTTTGCAATTATGTTAAGCGGCAAAGCAAATGCACTCCATTTTATGGAAAAAGAGCGCGATTTTGACTTTTATGATCTAAAGGGAATGGTTGAGGAGCTTTTTTCAACACTTCGCCTTCCTGCACTTCATGTAAAGCGCTCGATGGCTACAATGTTTCATCCAGGAAGACAGGCAAAGATTTATGCAGGAGATGTCCATGTAGGAATATTGGGCGAGATACATCCACTTCTGCTACATAAGCTTGGCATAAGTGAGCGAGTACTTTTTGCAGAATGCGATATAGAAGAGCTGATGGCCTTTAGTCGAAAAGAGGTACAGATGCAAGAGCTTGCAGAGTTTCCAAGCTCTGATCGGGACTGGACGATAACTCTGTCAAAAGCTATACGTTTTGATGAGATTACACAAAAGATTGAGGAAATAAAGCCAAAACTTTGCGAGTCATTTTCGCTTATTTCACTTTTTGAGCATGAAAAGCTAGGACTAGATAGACATAATGTCACCCTTCGCTTTATCTATCGCGACCGAAAAAAGACAGTGTCGCAAGAGGAGGTCGAAAAGGCTCATCAGAAGTTAGTCCATGAAGTTACAAACTATTTAGCTGAAAAGTATCCGCAATAAGGGTATAAGAGTAGGCAGTATTAAAATGAGGAACGATTTATGAAGCGCAGTTGGAATGCATCCGCTCTACTTGTACTATTTACCACAAGCTGCACGCCAAAACCGGTTACTGGGCAAGATGGTACGCTCAAGACTACCTATGTGCATCAGTACGGCGTAGAAGTTGCAGATAGAGATGAGTGGGAAGAAAGAGGCTCAAGCGGCCAGATCATCAAGCAACATAAAACAGGTGCTGAGGAAAACTCAAACTGGAAAGATGGGCAGCTCCATGGCCTTACAACGACAACGTTTCCTCATTCAACGATTCTTCATAGAGAAGTTTACTATGACAAGGGCGCAAAAGTGTGGCAAACTGTCCACTATGCATCCGGCATGCCGAAACGGCAAGATATCTTCCGTCCAGGAAATATCACACTTGTTTCAACCTGGTACGAAGATGGAACTCCACGCTCTGCAGAAGAGTATCATGGAAATAACCTCTGGAGTGGCGAATATTTTACACGCGAGCAAGAGCTTGAGACGCAGGTAGTAGATGGCTCCGGCGAGCGCATCCGTAGAGATGGTCATGGCCAGCTTATTGCAAAAGATGACTTTGAAAATGGCAAAAAAGTCTTAGAAATTGTCTACTTTTCAAATGGCATGCCGCAAAAATATATCCCCTATGTGAATGACCAGATCGAAGGCACATTAAAGACTTTCTTTGCGGGCGGTGAGCCTGCCACAGCAGAAAGCTGGAAGAACAATCAGCAAAATGGTGATACCTACGTTTATCGAAGTGGTGAGCGTGTTGCAATTGTTCCCTATGTAAATGGACAAAAAGAGGGTATAGAAACAGGTTTTCGCCCTGGTACAGAGGTAGTCTCCGAGCAGATCACCTGGAAAAATGGCCAAAAACATGGTCCTGCAATCTATTTTGTTGATGGCAACAAAGTTACTGAATACTTCTACGATGGCAAAAAAGTCAGCAAAATCGAATTTGTCCAGCGCGAAGGAAACAGGGGCGTTTAACTAAGCGCTTTTCTGATAGTGAGAACATCAGCCCAGGTGGCTCTTTTTAAGACATCTGGGTGTGTCATCCAAGAAGCAAGCCTATTCAGCCTTTGCGTATTGCTTACAGGAGCGGGATTTGGCTGTGTCAGATACTTTCTTGCGGCCTCAGATACTTTTACATATTCCCACTTTGCTGCAACTTGCGCAGCTTCTTTAGGATGGTCATTTCTATCCCAGGGAAGATATTGTCCTAAAATTTCTAAGAGAAGAGCTCCCAAAGCGTATATTTCATGGCTATCCCAGCTTCCGCTATAAGATAAGTCAAAGCGCTCTGGAGGGGTATGTTCCGGCGTGCCAACGATGTCGGAAAGATGATGCCAGAGGGGATTTTTGATCATCTTGTCGATATCGCAGAGCCGCATCTTGCCATCAGCTGTTACCACAATATTATCTGCCTTTATATCTCTATGTATATACCCTTCAAGATGTAAATTATGCACAAGATCTATGAGGCTGCAGCATAGGGAAACTCTAGACTGAGGGGTAAGCTCCGTTGTTGTCACATATGTAAATAGGTCTATACCTTTTTCATAGACCGACAAGATCTTATCTGGCTTTTCAGCAAATGAAACTGTGGTAATATGTCTTGGAAGAAATCCTTTACTTTCAAGCTGCCTATAGAGTTCTCGCTCTTTTCGGAATGAGGCTTTGAAATAGGCAACTGGAGATTTTTTACTCGTTAATGCATATGCTTCAGTTGATCTCCAAATACCATCTACTTTTCTTAAAACATCGACAGGTCTTCCCAATTTTACGGTACCGCTTGACTGTAGTTCTGAATCGCTATCTTTTGATGGCAATAAAATAATCAGATCGCTGAGGCATATAATTTTGTAGGCGCGTTCGGAGTATGCTCGAGTAAGATACCCATTATGAACTGTGCCTTCAAAAAAAGACTCCACAATTTTGCCGAACTGATCCACTGTTTCTGCATCGAACGCATCATCTTCTAAAGGATGATCGGGAGTATAGCGATAGAGGGGAGTATGACAATTTTCAGAAATAGCCTTTAGTAGCTCTGTTACATCTTTACAAGTAGCACGTTTTTCTGCCTGAGGATGACACATCCAGTATATAAGAAATTTTATAGCTTCATCGTCATTTAAGAGCTCTAGCTCCTGTAAGAGCTCAATATAGGTATCGGCCTTCTGCAGCTTTTTGTCGTTTATCTCAGGCTGCAGGAATAAAAGTTGATAGAGAGTCAGGCCAAGTGCATACATATCTGCTTGTTTATGGCTGCTGAAGGCAAGGGGAATAGTTTTTCTTTCAGGTGGAACATAGCACATATCGATGCCTATGATTTCGTTCGTTAGGCCATCTTCGGTTTCTTCTACAGATTTTTGAAGTACTGCACGCCCTTGAGCATCAAGTAAAATAGCCTTTAATCCGATCAGTCTATGCGCTTTGCCTGAATCATGAAGCGCCTCGAGCTGCGTAGCAAGCTGTAGCGACATTTCAAATCTTTTATACCATGGTATTGTGTGGATCTCACTAACATCAAGCGGAGTTAAGGCGTTCACATTAAGATTTGAAAATGGTTTAATTAGATACTCTATTGTATTCATGGGGAATATAATAGTATAAATGAGAATTTTCGTTTAGTTTTGTTTAAAACTAAGTGCCTCTAAAAAATGTTCCTCTTCAAGAGAGCTGCTTTCTGCAAGATCTTGAATCGTGATGGCAACTTTTAGCGCGCGATGTATGGCTCGAAGTGACATATGCAGTCCATCCATTGCTTCTTGAATTAATGGTTTGAGCTTTCCATCTAAAGGAGCGTGCTTTTGGAGCTCTTTTGCACTCATTTCTGCATTTGTTTTATTTGAGGAAAAGCGCACCCTTTGCCTCTCTCTTGCCTTTTTTACTCGTGCAAGAATCTTTTCGCTTGTTTCCTGGTGAGATCCCTTTGTAAGCTCATCAGATTTAAGCGCATGTACCCACACATGAAGATCTATGCGGTCAAGAAGCGGGCCTGAAATCTTTTTTTGGTAGCGATCTATCTGAAGTTTTGAGTCTTTGCAAGGTTTGTCCGGATGACCAAGATAGCCGCAGGGACATGGGTTCATCGCGGCAACAAACATGCATGAACAGGGAAATTTTGTGCTTGAATGGGCTCTAGAAATTGTCAGCACGCGATCTTCAAGAGGCTGGCGCAAGGCTTCAAGTACCTGGCGAGAAAATTCAGGAAGCTCATCGAGAAAAAGTATGCCATGATGTGCAAGGACAATTTCTCCCGGCCGAGGAATCGTCCCGCCGCCTATAAGGCCGCCGTAGCTCACCGTATGGTGAGGAGAGCGAAAGGGCCTTTTTTGGATGAGGGATGCATCTGGTAGAAGGCCAGCTATGGAGTAAATTTTTGTGACTTCTAATGCTTCATCGTAGCTCATTTCAGGAAGGATGCCTCCTAAGGCTTTAGCAAGCATGCTCTTGCCTGTGCCTGGTGGGCCGGAAAGGAGGATGTTATGACCGCCGGCTGCCGCCACTTCCATGGCGCGCTTTGCTTGATGCTGTCCCTGTATTTCTGAAAAGTCGATGAGGGGAGAAGAGGCAGCTTCTGTTTTGGGGATGGAAATTTTTTGCTCGTTCCGAACTGTTTTACCATTTAGAAAATTAATTACATCTCGAAGAGAGCTAAAAGCTTCTACGTCAATATCTGGAACAAGAGCAGCTTCTCTCTCGTTTGCCGATGAGAGCATTATGCCTTTAAGCTTGAGCTCTTTTGCCAGATGGGCAAAGGCAAGCGCTCCCGAAACGCTGCGAATATCGCCTCCAAGGCCAAGCTCACCAAGGATAAGGTAGTTTGAAAGAATCTCTTTTGGGATAAAGCCAAGATTTGCAAGTAGCCCCATGGCTATAGGAAGATCGTAGAGGGCGCCTTCCTTTTTTAGGTCTGCCGGTGCAAGATTTACTGTGCAGGCAAGACCGCTTATGTCGCAGCCAGAATTTTTTAGGGCGGTAAGTACGCGATCTTTTGCTTCGCGTACTGCAGCGTCGGGCAGGCCAACGATAACTAAAAATGGTTTGTCGCATTCTCTAGAGTCTACTTCGATCTCAACCCGAAGAGCTTTTAGGCCAAAGCAGGCTCCAGAAATAATGCGAGAGAGTGCCACCTTATTCTTCTACTTGAAGTACAAAGTAGGCAGGGAACGCAAAGTTGTTGTTAGGACGCTCGGATACCCAAATGGTTACCGGCTTATTTACCCATGCTCCAAGGTCTTGCTTTGTGCTATAGAGGTATGCAATCGGAAGGTTTGTCTTTAGGTTGAGTAGGACAAAGTCTCCAGGACGTGTTGCAACAAAGCTGTTATAGGGCTTAAGAGTTCCATGAAGGGTGCTCGCTTTTTTGAGCTCGTCTTTATAAAATTCATCTGCAGATTCAATCTCACCTTTTGCGATAAGGGATTGAAGGTAGCTATTTTCATGATCTTGCCAGGAAGTAGCTGTTGCTACCGGACGATGAGGTACTGGAAGTGGTGGCGCTGCAATCTCTTTTTTCTCTTTTTTGACAGGTGCAGCAACTGGCGGCTCTTCAGCTGGTTCATCTTTTAATGCGACGCTCTTTGTAAGATAAATCTGCTGCA
The DNA here is from genome assembly GCA_964512205.1 of uncultured bacterium. Taxonomy (GTDB): domain Bacteria; phylum Chlamydiota; class Chlamydiia; order Chlamydiales; family FEN-1388; genus SZAS-7. Next base: position 69,945 of record CAZEGK010000007.1, read on the forward strand.
TGCGAGCGATAAGCGCTTCTGCTTGACTTACAGCTTGCGGCATGTCTTTATGGTCGTTGATAAATGTGGAGAGCTTTTGTGAGATGTTTGCAAGGGCGATCTTTTGGAACGGCCTATCAAGCTCGCGATCAAGTTCTGTTTCAAGCTCAGAGAGTGTTTTGTAGGCATCTTGTCTTCTTGTCTCTTGCGATGTAAAGTAGGTTGCATCGCCAGCTTTTTGGACATATTCTTTTGCGACATAAAAGCGTACATCTTCCGGAAGGCTGATTTCAAGCCATTTATTATTTTGTGCAGCAGGCACTCCTTTAACGATGTCGCCGCTATTTAGCTGCGTAACAGCCGGGCTCGTTCTATCAGGGCCAAGACGTACAAAAACATTTGATCCCTCTACAACGCCATCAAGAACGTATGTGCGGAAAATATAGCCCTTAAGGCCTTTTGGTGGCATGCATGCATAGAAATCATCGACGAGTCCAGTAACGAGTAGAAGATCGTCGCGGTCGAGTTCTTTAAAGACCTGTGCATCAAGATTTGGTGCAAGCCTCATGCGAACATTGTGGCCGGATACTTTGCCACAAAATGGTTCGAAGCGCTTTGCAGAGTGTGTAGAAGCTTGGCTTTCTTGTGAGTCACCAAAGAGAGCAAGCGGTGTGCACGAAAGTGAAAGTAGAAGAAGGGTTAAACGCATAGACGCACCTTAGCAATAAGTTTTGGCTCAATTCTATGAAGATGAGGATTTTATCTCAAGCGGTTAATGCCTAAGAACTGCCACGATGTGCTCGCAGTTTTGTTTGCCGCAGGTGCAGCCGATGGGATCTCCAAGATAGACACTATAATGTTCTTGAGGATCAAGTTTATTTGTTACAAGATACATCTTGTCGCCGATGGATTCCACTTTCCATTCTTCAAAGCGAAGCTCTTCATCATCAACTTCCTCTTCTGACTTTTCTTCTTCAAGAGCGTGATGTTCTGTTTCACCTTTAAGAAGGCGTGCAATCTGGCAGTAGAGGCAGTTGCAGCCATCTACAGGATTAAGAAAATTGCTTAGCTCTTCTGGTGGAAGTTGCTTTGCAAGTTCTGAAATTTTTGATGCGACATCAGGTGGTATTGGAGCAAGATTTGCATATGAAGGGTTGTGTGAGAGTGCTTGTCTAAGTGAATCTAGCGTTCCAAATAGGATGCGAAATGGGCTTGCAAGTACATCTCCAAAAGCTTGAGGGGATTTTGTGCTCGTCGATGTATGCGATTCAAGAAACTGTGCGTGATGGGTAAATACTTCTTCAATTACAGCATCAGAAAGATGTGGAATTTCGATTCGGGATTCTCCGCGAAGTGTGATAATTAAAATTTTATCACTCATGTGAAGGGAAGAAATTTTATCCCATGTAGTAGAAATAAATGGAGGTATGGAAATAATTTTGTCTGTAATTTTCATGGGTGCCTCCTATTCTATACCTTTATTATACAGATATTCCTAAAAATTAGTCAATACTATTTAGCACTCGAGACAATTGACTGCTATTTTTTACTTCTGTTGACAAAAGGATTGCATTCGATTATGGATAGGCAATACTTAATACTTTGCCCCGGAGCATACATGAAAGAAAAAGTGTTCGTCCTAGATGCAAATGTTCTCTTACACGATCCAGAATCAATTTTTAAATTTCCAAGGCATGAGGTGGCTATTCCAGTTACGGTTCTCGAGGAACTTGATAAGCTCAAGCGTACTCCTGGAGAGCTTGGTAAAAACGCAAGAGCTGCGATTCGCGAGCTTGCAAATTTAAAGGAAATCGGCAAAGGAGATTTACATGAGGGGGTAACGCTTCAAAATGAAGCAAAAGTGCGCATCTTAATGGAGATGAAGACAGATTTTTCTCACGCCTTAGCAATGACTATCAATGATAACAAAATCTTGATGGCAGCCTTCTTCATCCATGAACAAGGAAAGCGAGTCGTTTTTGTTTCAAAGGACTTTGCAGCACGCGTCAAAGCTGAGGCGATAGGACTTGAAACAGAAGATTATGAAAATCTCAAGTTTAATTACGAACGTGTATCAACAGGTATCCGCCATATCGATATCGAAAAGAACATGATCGACCATTTCTATAAAGATAGTCATCTTCAAGTGCCAGGCATGCAGTTTCGACCAAATGAGTACTCAATACTTGGTTGCCAAGAGCATTCAAGCGCTGTTGCTCGCTACGATACTGCACAGCAGCAGCTTCTTCCTCTTGTGAAGATTCCTACAATGTGGGGGATAAAACCAAGAAACGTCGAACAAAAGTGCGCAATGGATGCTCTTCTTCGCGATGAGTCAAAACTTGTTACACTTCTTGGGCCAGCAGGTACAGGAAAAACACTTCTTGCACTTGCCTGCGGCCTTCGAAAAGTCTTTGATGAGGGCATATACACAAAGATTCTCATTTCTCGTCCCATAGTACCGCTTGGACGAGATATTGGCTATCTTCCCGGAACAAAGGAGGAAAAGCTCTCAAGCTGGATGCAGCCAATATTTGATAACCTCGAACTTCTTTGCGCATCTCTTGGAAATGAGCCATCAGATACGCTCAGATGGGTGCTTGATAGCAAAAAGATCGAAATGGAAGCTGTGACATATATCAGAGGTCGCTCTTTGCCGAAGATGTATATCATCATTGACGAGGCGCAAAACCTTACACCGCATGAAGTGAAGACCATCATTTCCCGTGCAGGTGAAGGAACAAAAGTTATTTTAGCAGGCGATCCAACGCAGATCGATAATCCTTACCTCGATAAGGACTCAAACGGCCTTACCTACACAGTAGGAAAATTTGGCAACAGCCAGCTTCATAGCCATGTCTATCTCGAAAAGACAGAGCGCTCAGAGCTTGCCGCTCAAGCAACAGAACTTATGTAAAAAAAAGCCCCGCAATGTGCGGGGCTTTTTTATCACTAAGCTTCATCGAAAATATTATCAGGGCTATTTTGTACAGCTTTTGTTTTCTTAAGGATAAGCGTGCTTGCTTCATCACTATAGATGCCTCATCATCAAGAGCTGCATTGCTATTCTTTTTTCCGATAAGTGTGATAGAATGAAAGGAGTTTGGCACAGTAAAGTTGCCATAAAGGGTTAAAAGCAATGATTTGGAACGAGATACGAAAAGAGCGACTTTGGAAGCGGCAGGAAATTATACGCACCATTCGCGAAGATCTATATAATGAAGGGTTTTTAGAGGCAGAAACGCCTCTTTTGATAAAGGGCACTTGTCCAGATCTCTACATCGATTCTATCGAAGCAAAAGGCGGCTATCTCGCAACATCGACTGAATATCAGATTAAACGCATGATGCAAGAGGGGTTTGATAAGGTATTTACGCTTACAAAAAATTTTAGAGAAAACGATGTAGGTCGCTACCACAGTCAAGAATTTACGATGCTGGAATGGGGAAGAGCTGGGGTTCTTCTTGATGCAATCGAAGAAGATGCCGAGCGCTTTATCCAGAAAATTTCTCCTTCAAAGCCATTTAAGAAATTGACTGTTCGTGAAGCTTTTTCAACCTATCTCGGACTTGATGATCTAGAGGATTTTTCTCTCCACCCTCTCCTTAATGCCTGCAAAAGGGCATCGGTTGCGTTGCCGGATGCTTTTTTGCATGATAAATATATGCTTATATCTTTTCTCTTTGAAAAACTTCAAAGCCATCTCGGACATGATATCCCAACCTTTTTACGAGACTGGCCAGCATATCTTACGACATCTGCCCCGCTCACAGTCCACGATCCTACAGTTGCTGACCGTTCAGAGCTCTATATAAAGGGTATAGAAATTGCAGATGGCTTTCCCTTTTTGCAAGATGCTGCTTTTCAGCGACAGCTTTTTGAGCATGAGCAATCACTTCGCGTAGCTATCGGAAAAAAACCTGTGCAACTGGATGAGAAGTTTCTCGACTGCTTAGCTCGTGGCATGCCATCTGGTGCCGGTATGGCACTTGGTGTTGATAGACTTGTCATGGTACTTACAGGAGCAACATCGCTTGCAGAGGTACAAGCCTTTAGTCAGGATGAGCTATAGATCCCGCTAGATTTTGCGTGCATGCCAAGGCGCTCGGCTTGTCTTTTGCCATCATCAGATACGGTGATGCACGCAAGACCCTTTGCCTTTTGTTTTTTGATATCTTCTACAAAGCGAGTCATGAGGGGTTTTGTAAGCTCTTTTATCTTAAGGTGGGGAGCTACGCTAAAGTTAAATAAATAGAGATAGGGTTCATTGGGGCAGGGCACTACGCATCTATTTTGGATCTTCTCGGGGCTATTTTGAAATATGGCAAAGATGGTCTCATGCATCGGGTACCAGCCGGTATAGCCAATAGGATGCCATTTTTTATCTTCTCCCTGCATGCACCAGAGCCTGAACCCTTGAGGGAAGCTGTGCATCACAAAAAGAAGGCGATCAAACGTGACTTGGTCATCCACTTCAGGATAAGAAATAAGATCTGCTGCAAAGATTGCCAGGACAAATTTTCGCCAGAGTGGGTCTTGGTAATAGCCAAAACAGCCCTCTTTTGCAAAATCACGCCATTCAAATGAAGTTATCGCTACCTGCTCGCGAGCTTTTGGGCTAAAAGATCTTTCTGCATCAATCCATGCCGATGCTTCGTTCCAAGAGCAAAAGTCTGGAACGTCACGAAATAATTCTTCTGGGGCTATTTGTGATATGAAAGTCATAGAGATAGTCGACATATTTTTGCATTCCATAGGTGTAGGGCTCTTTTGTGTGTTGATAGGTGCCATCATCGACAAAAGCATGGATGCAGCTAGAGACGCTTGCAGCAAGATCTCGCACATTGTAGCCTCCTTCAAGAAAATAAAGTATTTTTCCATGGCAGAGCTCGCGAGCAAGCCTTTTCACCTGAGTTGTTAGCGTGCCATAGCCAGCTGTTGTAATCATCATAGAGCCTAAAGGGTCATTCTCGTGGGCATCAAAGCCTGCGGATACTAAAATGAGCTCCGGCTTGTAAAGCCGAGCAAGCGGCGCTACGATTTTATCAAAGATGTAATGATAGTCATCATCCCTACAGGAATCAGGTAGTGGAATGTTTGCTGTAAAGCCACGGCCATTTTCTCTTCCAATTTCTTCGAGAAGCCCTGAGTTTTTTGGATAGAGGTTATCTTGGTGGAGATCGATATGAAAAACCCGATCATCGCTATAAAAGGCTTTTTGTGTGCCATTGCCATGATGGACGTCCCAGTCAAGTATCAGTACTCTTTTAAGGCCAAGTGACAAAGCTTTTCTAGCCGCTATTGCAATAGTATTAAATATGCAAAACCCCATTCCAGATTGCGGCTCAGCGTGATGTCCTGGTGGTCGAACGAGTGCAAACCCTTGTGCAAGATCTCCCTTTACTATTTGCTCTACAAGCTCAATTCCAAGTCCTGCTGCAAGGCATGCTGCATGGACTGAGCCTTCGGTAATAGGCGTTTCATAGTCAATTGCAGCTACTTTCTTATCGAGTGATAGTACAAAGTCAACATACTTTTTATCATGCACCGCACAGAGCTCATCTACGGTAGCTTTGCGCTCTACAGTAAGATCAAGATAGGGTGATCCTTCGAGCTCTTTTAGGATCGCCCGAAGCCGTCCGGCGTTTTCCGGATGCTGCATAATTCCGTGATCGAGAAAAGCGGGATGTGAGAGGAGAAGGAGCTCTTTCATAAGGGCAGCATTATACTACAACTTTTGCTTGCATGCAAAGTTTTGTTTCTTGTATCACTTGTTACAAATTTTATTAACAAGGAGGAAGAGATGGTTTGTCCTGCATGTCCAACTATTGCTGTTGCAGGCGGTGCTATAAGTGGCTATTTTGGTTTTGATCGAGAAGATCTACGTGCAACTTCAGTTGTGGTTACCTCCTGTATGGTGGCAGCTACTGTTATCGCATTACGACTCCTTTTTGGAATATCTGTCTGCGATGGAAATGGAGATTTTTCGCTACGTAACATTGCTCAGGTAGGAGCAATTTCGCTTGTCCTTGGCATTATCTATGCTGTCGGAGTGAATATTTTGCTCAATAAACTTGTGCCCCCGCCTCAGGTGTCCTCAACTAAAAAACCGTGTTGCTGTACAGGAGAAGAGTTATGATTGATCTACTTTTGCTTGCTGCATCATTGCATAAAGCACCAAACAATATAACAGACATGGGTAAAATTTATACCTGCCCACGCTGCAGAAGGGCAGCGCCAAAAGGTCCTATAAAACGTCCAGACCCTCGCTATGTCCCAGGAGCTAAAAAAAATGAAAAACGTCCTTAGAGCTATATGCTTGCTTGCTGCTATTCCGGTTTTTGCAAACCAGCAAATTGTCCAAGAAGTAATCCTTGGATCTACTATCGACAAATTTGTCGAACCGGTGCCTCTCTTTAATGGAAATAGAGTCGATGGCACAAAAAAACTTGATGTTACTGCTGTAGAATACCAGCAAAAACTTCTTCCAACTTCATTTTATAAAAAATTACCCTCTTCCGTAGACTATAAGAATGTGTTGACAGGTGAGACGCTCTTCACCATCAATCCACGAAAAGGTACCTACCAATGGGGATATAAAATTCAAGCAGGTAAAAAGGTCTTTGGACCATCATTTCCTGCAAATACTATAGAAGTGAAACGGCATAAGCGCTCTAAAATCAACTTCTATAATGATCTCTATCCTTTTGAAGATATGTATGCAAGAAAACTGAAAGGACCACTTCTTCAGAAATTTCTTACTACAGATCTGAGCTTTCAGTGGGCAAATCCCTTAAACTGGCCGCAATATGGTCAAGGCTTTGACACCTATGATCCAGTTCTCTATCCATTTGGAACAGGGCTTCCGCAGGGCAATTCTGCCATTTACGAAGGTCCACAACCACTCGTTCCTCACATGCATGGTGCAGAGACTCCCTCATTTTCTGACGGTGATCCAAATTCGTGGTATACGCCAGACGAGAAATATGTAGGTGAATCATATGTTACAAACAAATACATCTACCCAAATACACAACCTGCAACAACGCTCTGGTTTCATGACCATACGCTTGGTGAGATACGAACAAATGTATTTGCCGGCCTTGCTGGTTTTTATTTTGTTCGAGGTGAGCCGGAAACTTCTGTCCAGCCGCCGCTTCCCGGTGGGGACTACGAAATCGAACTTGCTATCGCTGATAGGCAGTTTGATACAAATGGGCAGCTCTTTTTTCCTGATGGAAACCCCTACACAGCAGGCTTAAATGGCCCTCCAGGAAACCCCGTGCTCAACGCCTATGCAATACCTGAATTTTTTGGCGATGTGATCCTTGTAAATGGCAAAAGCTGGCCCTACCTTGAAGTAGAGCCAAGGCGCTATCGCTTTCGCCTGCTCAATGCATGCAATGCACGGATGCTCTCTCTCTATCTTACACAAGAAGAGAGCGATTTTGTCCCAGATATTTGGCAGATAGGTACAGATGGCGGGCTTCTCGATACGCCTGTAAACATCCAAAGCTTTGTGCCATTTACCTACAATCCATCAGATCTTTGCCCGCCAGAGAGCCCAAATCTTGGGCCTGTCTTTGAAGATCCTCGCCTCTTTTTTGCTCCAGGTGAGCGTATGGATATCATCATCGACTTTTCAGGCTATCAAGGAAAAGTGCTTACATTAAATAACGACTGCCCAGCCCCATTTCCAGGGGGAGGAACAGAGCTTGACCCTGATGTGGAAGGGCTTATTATGCAGTTTCGTGTTGTGAAGCCGCTTACATCCTATGATACAAGCTTTAATCCTGCATTGCCAGGGGCTACGCTTCGATCTGGAGATGATGCAATCGTGCGCTTTGTTACACCGGAGGGTAACTTAGCACCTGAGGTTTCACCTGATCTTACAAGAAGCCTTGTGCTTATTGAACAGGAAGACCCCTATTCTACATCGCCTGTTGTTGTTATGTTAAATAACACGACCTACGATGGACTAAATCCCTACAATAATCAACCTGTAGAGGATTCTCGGCCCTTTAACAAAAGATCTGTCTACGTGACAGAGCTTCCACAGGTAGGATCTACAGAAATCTGGGAGATTATCAACATGACTCCAGATGCCCACCCGATTCACCTTCACCTCGTGCAGTTTCAGCTGCAAAATAGGCAAGCCTACTATGTAGGAAATACGGTGCCTCCTTTTAGCTGCCCAAATTCCTATAGAGATCTCTATGAAGCTCTGTGGGATAACTATCCAGATAGGCCAGATACTGTGCCGCCTGGAACAGTCTACGGCTATGGCTCTCCATTTCCCTATTTGAGTACACCAAAGCTCGGTGGTAATCCCGATGTCACTCCCTATCTCCTTGGATCAATCATTGCGCCAGATCCAAATGAATATGGCTGGAAAGATACCATCAAGGTATTTCCAGGTACAGTAACTCGCTTAGTTGTGCGCTGGGCTCCACAGCAAATTCCTGTTGATGACATTGTAGCCGGTGAAAACCGCTTCAAATTTGATCCAACAGCAACGCTTGGAGAACATGACTGTTTCGGCTATCCAGGTGGAAGTGGCTATGTATGGCACTGCCATATTTTGGACCATGAAGACAACATGATGATGCGTCCTTTAGAAGTAAGAAAACACTCTCAAAGGTAGTATTTCCTACTCACACTCTCTACTGGAGAGTGTGAGTTTTACTATAAAATATTCTCTAAAATACTTACAGTATCGTGCACCCATCTTCTTGGGTAGTAGCAGGGGGAATATAGAGCCTCACCGACATCAGTGCGATAATGTAGAGCAGCTTATCGAGCTCACTAGATGCAGGAATTTCATTTGGAAAGTTTATTTGATAAAGATCTAGTTCTTTAGCAAGTAGTGGCCAGTTGAAGCTGCAATTACCGATAAATTTTTTAATCTTAGAATCTCGTCACCAAACTATACTTCAAGACAAAGCAAGAGGCAGTCATCGCATTTGCCAGCTAAGCGCTGGTTTATCTGCTTGAAGTTTTTT
>CAZEGK010000008.1:0-10821 GCA_964512205.1 uncultured bacterium
AATGAGTGTTGCCGCTAGCGCAGAAGTCCCAACCACCGAAAAGGGCCAGCAGCTTGAGCAAGAGGCTAAAAGGAGCTCATCTGCCTTTGGAAGAGTATGGACCTGGATCAAGGAACATCATGAAGCTATTATCATTACAACCGTAAGCGTAGTTGCTGCTGCGGCCATCATTACAGGACTTACCTTTCTTACAATTGCCTTTCCAGAAGTGATGGTGCCTATTTATATTGGCGCAGGAGTTTTAGCGGCAGGTGTTACGGCATGCGTTTTTGGCTTTTTTGCAGCTTTTGGTGCACTTGGCCATTAATCGGCAATCTGTTACTATAGTGCCCCTATGATTACATTAGACGAAATTACAATGACAATACCCGGTAGGACACTTTTTGAAGGAGTGTCCTGCGGTTTTTCCCCTGGCAACCGCTATGGCCTTACTGGTCCAAACGGCGCCGGAAAGAGTACCCTTTTTCGCATTATTATGGGCGCACAGGAGCCTACAAAAGGCACTGTTAGCAAACCAAAGCGCACAGGGATTCTTCGCCAAAACATCCATGACTTTCTTGAAGAGACAACAATAAATGTTGTCATCCAAGGAAATGGCCGCCTCTGGAAGGCCCTCAAAGAACGAGATGAGCTCTATGAAGTGGAGATGACAGACGAAGTGGGCCTAAAACTTGGCGATCTTGAGATGATCATCGCCGAAGAAGATGGCTACTCTGCAGAATCTAATGCAGAATCCCTCCTTTCAGGCATTGGCGTAGATGCAAAGTATCACAATAAGCCAATGAAAGAGATCCCTCAGGATATGCAGTTTCGCGCTCTTCTTTGCCAAGCGCTCTTTGGTGAACCGGAAGCACTACTCCTGGATGAGCCTACAAACCACCTTGATATGTCCTCTATCGGCTGGCTTGAGCACTTTTTATGCGACTACAAGGGAACACTTGTGGTTGTGAGCCACGACCGCCACTTCCTCAATGCTGTCACGACGCAAATTGCTGACATCGACTATGAAACGGTGATTATCTATCCCGGCAACTACGATGACATGGTAGAGACAAAAACAGCCGTTCGCGATAGAGCAGTACAGGATGCAAAATCAAAAGAGAAAAAAATTGCCCAGTTGCAGGAGTTTGTATCGCGCTTTCGCTCCGGTACTCGTGCAAGCCAGGTGCAGAGCCGTCTTCGCGAGATAGAAAAACTTCAGCCTCAAGAGCAGAAGCAATCTAACATACAGCGTCCCTACATCCGCTTCGTGCCGATAGATAAGCAGTCAGGCAAAATTACCATCACAGTAAAAGATATCGCAAAAAGCTACGGCAACCAGCAGGTGATTAAGAACTTTTCTTTCGAAATTCATCGTGGAGATAAGATCGCCGTCATCGGTAATAATGGCCTTGGCAAAACGACCCTCTTAAAGATGCTTGCAGGAAAGCTTGAGCCAGATCATGGCCTCATAGAGCTTGGCCATAACAGCATCGTCAGCTACTTTCCGCAAAACCATGGAGATGCTGTTTCAAAGCATGATGACACAACGCTTTTTGAATGGCTGAAGAGCCGAAAAAGTAATGTCTACGATACAGAGGCAAGAAGCGTGCTCGGCAAGATGCTCTTTGGTGGAGAAGATGCCTTCAAACGCGTCTGCAACCTCTCCGGAGGAGAGACAGCTCGCCTTATCATCGGCGGCATGATGCTTGCAGATCATAACTTTATCATACTCGATGAACCCAATAACCACCTTGACCTTGAGGCAGTATCTGCCCTCGGGTGGGCCCTTGATGAGTATAAGGGCACAGCCATTGTAGCTAGCCACGATAGAGACCTTATTGACCGCTTTGCGAAAAAGCTTATTATCTTCACAGATAAAGGCATTCAAATATTTGACGGGCCCCTCGAGGAGTACCTCGAAGTATCCGGCAACAAAAAATAACTTTCAGGTTGCTGTTGTATTTTTTTGTTTGAATTGCTAGGGTGAGGCTTTCAAGGAGTGCCTCGCGTGAAGCATATACCAATAAAATCTATCCTTTTTTTCTTTGTAGTAGCGCTGCTGTTGTCTCAAGAAGAGACAACAGCATCCGTGAATCCAGAATACCTCGCACGAATAGAACGAGAAAAGTATGCAAAGATTGGTGAAGATGTCGCAATTTTCGCCTATCCTCTTGTCATGATGGACACCCTCTGCAAACAGCAGACTTATACAAATGCTCCAACACAGTTTAAAGCCCCTATTAATCAGTTTGCCCACGAAAAAAAACAGGCAACTCCGCTCGATACTACTATCGTATACCCAAATATTGATGGGCTTTTCTCTCGTGCGTGGCTAAATCTTTCCCGAGAGCCGCAAATCATTCGCTTTCCTGCCATATTAAAACGATACTTTCTCTTTGAGCTTTTTGATGGCTGGACAAATTGCATAGCAACAATAGATCCTCAAACACTAGGTGATGAGGCTAAAGAATTTATGATTGCAGGTCCAAACTATAAGGGACACCCTCCTGCTGCGGGTATGGCTGTAATTCGCTCAAATAGCTCACTTGTGAACATCAAAGGGCTCATTCAATGTTTTGGCCCAAACGACTATGAAAAGATTTACACGATACAAGATGGCATGCAAATAATGCCAAGGTCTCAGTATGGCGATGACTATTCTCCTCCAGCTCTATTACCCCTTTCACATCTTGCTGCAACCAAAGAAAAAGCAAGCGACCAGCTCTTAGATATGCCATCTAAAGACTTTTTCGATAGCTTTGCCTATCTCTTAGAAACAAATCCACTTACCCCGCAAGATATGCCGCTCAGCAAATCATTAGAAGCAATTGGAATCAAACAAAGAGGCCCATTTGATGTAGAGGCAATCAATCCATGTATTGAAGGCGGACTTAGTATGGCCTGGCATGAAGCAAGAGGGTATATCGAAGATAATTATGGCTGCCTTTTTTCACGACGCGGCCACTGGACTACCATGATCCGCAAAGAAAAGGACTTTGGTACAGACTACACAAGGAGAGCGCTCGTTGCAAGAGCCCATCTTCCCTGCACGCTTTCACAAAACATGCTCACCTTTACTACAGATAGCGATATACATGGCATACGGCTTCATGGGACTACAAATTATCGCCTACGTTTTCCAAAAAATAGCATAAATGATAGTGCAAAGCTCTGGTCAGTTACTCTCTATACCAGTGAAAATTCGCTCTTTATTAATCCAATAAATCTATATGCCATTCAGTCATTTGCTTCTTCACTTGAAACAAATGATGATGGATCGATCGATATCTACATCCAAAGATTCCCCCTCGTGCAACCTAAAGGCAATTGGCTCCCCTGCCCAATGGGCAATTTCAAAATAATGATTCGGCTGTACCAACCATCTGATGAGGGCATCTCTTTTCATCCTCCTGAAATTAGACCGCTTCTTTCACGAGATAGCGTTGAATAAAATAGCCTCGCCGCTTTATACTTATTCCTCTCAATGTGAGGAGTCTTGTGACATTTCAACTCGAGTGCATCGAATGCAAAAATAGTATTGACTTTTCTCCACTTGCTCTAGACGCTGCGTCTCAAATCGTTTCCTGCACACACTGCAATAAAAAGTATGCCTTTGGTGAAGGAAACTTAAAGCGTCACCTAAAAAAGTTTGCAGCCCTTTGCCAGCAAATTCAAGATTCACAAGAAATTTTGGGAGATGCATCTGTTGCTGTCAGCGTTGGCGGCAAGGAAGTACAAGTGCCATTTAAACTTTTACTCACTCGCCTAAAATCTGTACTAAATCTCCAGATTGCAGGCAAAAAAACAACCGTATCCTTTCGTGTTGAACCAACAACCCTACCAGCAAGAGAATAGACATGAGCCAGCTAGATCAACTTAAAAGCATGACAACTATTGTTGCAGATACCGGCGACATTGAAGCAATACGCCAATTTTTGCCACAAGATGCGACGACAAACCCATCACTTATTTTTTCTGCAGCTCAAAAGCCGGAATATCGCCACCTGATCGAAAAGGCCATTCGCGACCTTCCCCAAAATCTACCCTCTGCTGAAGCAAAAAGCAGCCTTCTGCTTGACTACATTTTTGTAAACTTTGGCCTTGAAATCTTAAAGCTTGTACCTGGCCGCGTCTCAACTGAAGTCGATGCGCGCCTCTCGTTTGATGCAGAAGCCTCAATAGCAAAGGCAAGATCGCTGATTAGCCTGTATGAATCGCACGGCATTCCACGAAACCGCATTTTGATTAAGCTTGCCTCTACCTGGGAAGGCGTCCGTGCTGCAGAGGTGCTTGAGATGGAAGGCATCCACTGCAATATGACCCTTATGTTTTCCTTAGCACAAGCTGCAGCTTGTGCAGAGGCAAAGGCTACCCTTATTTCGCCATTTGTAGGCCGCATATTAGATTGGTATAAGAAAAGCACTGGCAAGAGCTCCTATGCTCCGTCGGAAGATCCAGGGGTTATTTCAGTTAAAGCAATCTATAACTACCTCAAAAAGTTTGGCTTTAAAACTGTAGTTATGGGTGCAAGCTTTAGAAATAAAGAGGAAATTCTCGAACTTGCCGGCTGCGATCTTCTTACTATTTCTCCTCAGTTTCTCCAGGAATTATCGCTTTCAAATGATCAAGTAGTTGCAAAACTGTCGCTTGAAGAGGCAAAAAGGGATCAAGTAGAGCGCATGATGCTTAATGAAAGCGAATTTCGCTACCTCTTTAACGAAGATCCTATGGCAGTAGACAAACTAGCTGAAGGCATTCGTGTTTTTGCTAAAGATGCAATAAAACTTCAGGAATTTGTATTTACTCAATTTCCAGACGCTCGTTAATTAATTTCATTGTAAATTAATTTAGAATCTGCTATTATATTCGTAATAAATAATAATAGTGGTTCTTTTATGAATATTGGTCAAAGTAGATTTTTTGGTTATAGCTCAGGCTTTAGCAGCTCTGAAAGCGATGTAGATGCGCCAAATCAATTTGCAGCTCAGCCAGGTAGCGATATGGAGTTTGACGAAGAGGATATTGACAGCAATATTTCTGGAGCGGCAAGTGATGAGGGTGAACATACTACCCCCGTACAAATTCGTAAACGGGGTAGAGCTGAAGAAGAAGTAACAAGCCCTACAAAAAAAGTAGAAGCGGCAGTTGGTGTCATCAGATCAGCAGATCCCGCACTTCCTCTTAATAGTCCACAGAAAAAAACTGTTCGCCAGGCCATTTCTGCAGCTCGAGAAGCTCCAGATACACCAAATGGCAAAAAACAAGCTCGACTTGCCTGCCAAATTGCTGATGCTGGGCTTAGTGTCATTACAGGTGAAGCTCCCCAGAATCCTGATTCTCCACGCTATCACAAAACAGTTGTACGCAATTTACGAGGCTGGCCAGTAGGTGTTATTGGCGATGCCGCCCAAATTGCAAATGGTGCTCTGCATACTGAAAGAAGACGGCGAATTGGCCCGTTTCTTAACCTTGGCCACACTGCCGCCATCAACGTCCATGATGAAAAAGTGAGCGGCTGTCACTGGCTTCATCCTCAAGATGAATCAAGAAGGAGACTAACTGTCACCTGCTCTAATCCCGAAACTGCTGTTTATTGCGGCTTTATTAGTAGTGATAAGGGTCCCAAGTTTTCTACCTTTTTTCCTGATTCTATTAGGTCAGAACATGAGCTTTTGAGATTTATTGGAGAGGCAGCTATTCTTCACACATGTGAAAACATGCAAATTCGTGAAAAAGATGGCGTGCATTTTATGTGCTACATCAGAACCAATGAGCTCGAAATCCGCTCCGCCTTTCCATTTTTTATCTTCCAAAACTGGGAGCCAAATCGAACCTATGAAATCGCACGGGGCTGCACACTTTCTAGTGATGATGTGATAACAGCCTACAAAGCGATAAAAAATAACATCCCATCTCCTGTTTTAATGAATATAGATGGCTATGTCATTATCGACATTGCACAAGGCATTCCTACAAAAAATCAGATCGATAAAGGCATCGTATTCGTTATCCCAATACGAGAGCTTCGAGGAATGTAACCTCATATTTTTTATTGCTATAAAGTCTCCTTTTTTTAACACTTCGTGTGAATCACAAAAAAAGGAGATTTCCTGTGAATATACGCAACTGGTTACTCATAGTCTGCACAGCATGTAGCATGAGCCTACAGGCTAAAGAATGCAAAAACTTTTTCTTTGATGCAGTTGGCGATGCCGTCTATCTAGAAGAAGAAGTGCCTGCATGGCAAAATATCATCGACAATGTCATCAACAAAGAAAAGCCAGCTTTTGTTGTACATGTTGGCGATACACAGATAGATCCTCGTGGACTCGAACTTCCCGACCCTTTAAAAATCGCACTCGATGAAGCCCAAATGCTTCCAAAAAGATATTTTTGGTGGCAGATCAACGCTCCTTTTATCATAACTCCTGGCGATAATGACTGGTCAGATACCATTGCAAGCCCTACAGGACCTGTACAAGGAAGCCCTCCCTATCCGCCAAATCCAGACCCTATCGGCACGCTTAATGACTTTAGAACTATCTGGTATGACTCTGGAACAAACGTCTCCTTTCCATTTAAGGTCGTCTCTCAGCCGGATGAATTTCCTGAGTATTCCGATTATATCGAAAATAAGCGCTGGTGCTATCACGGCATCGTCTTTGTTACGATCCACACAATCTCGGGAGATAATGGTTTAGAGCCGGCAGATTCCATTTATCCAGAAGCACGTCAAGCTATCATTGACGAAGCATCAGGGCCAAATGGCAGAATCGCTGCAAACCAGGCGTGGCTCAATAAGGCCTTTGATGTGGCTGAAAGCTGCAACGCACGAGGTCTTGTCATTGTAACACAGGCCTACCCTGGCTTTTATGCTGGCGGTACAACCCCTGGATTTGAACCGGAGCTTACCCTCATTCGCGATCGCACTATAGCTAACATTGAAAATGACTTGCAGGTACTCTTTGTCTATGGAGACCTACACTTTTTTAACGTAGATAAACCTCTTCCTTTACTTGGAAGCTCGCCTGTCTATGACTATGCAGAGTATATTCCGGGACAGACCTTTGTTCCAAACTTTACCTCTGTCATTGTCCCGGGCCCATCAGAAGGCGGCTTTTCTGGCCCAAGTGCTGGCCCTGGCCGCGTGAAGATCTTGGTAAACTTTGACTCGCCTGGCCTTTTTGAAATTTATAGTTCACTAACTACTCGATAGGAACGAATATACATGAACCACAAAAATCTTTTTATCCTCCTAGCACTGCTAGGAGGAAGCCTTTCAGCTTCCACATCCTCTTCATCATCAGAGGACAAATATGCCTTTGTCCAAGGCGGCAAATGCACACAAGGAGTAGGAACAGAGTTTGACCCCTATAACTCACTTGCACTTGCAGAAGCTGATACTACCTGGACCACCCTCGTAGTTCTGCCCTCTACAGTTGCCCTCGATGGCGGTATTGCCATGAGACCAGGTACAGCCATTATTGGTGCAAAAAGCCCTGTAAAGGGAGCACTTGATTACGACCAGCCTACGATTACCAATACTTCTATCGACAGTAACGGTGGAAATGGGGTCGTGGTTACAGGCGGCGATGTTACAGTAGAAAACATCTACTTTAAAGACACCTGGGCCTCTGCCATTAACTACGATAATGCACATGACCTTACAGTCAAAAACGTACTTGTTACAGGCTATAATCAGGGAGAGCTCACCACTCCTGTAATTACACGATCAAATAGTCGTGAAATTGGCGCTTTTGACGCTACCATTCTTAACGATGGCAAAAGCCACTTCTTTAATACTGTTATTAGAGATGGCCATACAGGTCCCGGCATTGCTGAATTTTCTGTAGGGACAAAGCGCGAGATGTCACTAGAGTCTTGCGAGATGAGCGGCCTTAGAAGCTTTATTCCTCAGCAGCCAGGCATTCTTCGCTTTAACGTCGCTGTAGCTCCCATTTATTTTGAGTTTGCAAAGCTAAAGCTCAAAATAGAAGATTGCTATTTCCATGATATGGCGCCAAACTTTGATCCTTCAATTTCAACAGAAGTTGTCAAAGTAGAGTCGCGTCAAGGCTCGCAAGTTGATATGAAGATAAAAAATACAAGCTTCATTCATAACGAAGTTACAGGACAAACCGGCGGCATGATAGACATCTCTACCTTTGCCTTTGATGATGATTTAACAGCATCACTTCCTCTGTCACGCTTTACAAGCTGCATCGAAAATTGCTATTTTGAAGAGCCTATTGAAAATAGCTTTGAATTTATTGAAGCCATTTCTCACCTAAATGACAACAATGCCCAAAGCGATATCAAAATCATCAACAATACCTTCAACAACATGTATGACAACATCATCACATTTTCTGCAGGTATTACACACGAAACATATACCATTACAGGTAACACAGGAACCGGACTTGATGGCTTTTACACAGCCATTAGCACACTTTCAGAAACCCCAAACAGCCTCAATACAAAAGTAAAAATCGAAAATAATAACTTTGCAGGTGGCAATGATTTTGGCGCAGTCAATGTGGTTTCCGGCTTCTCAGGCGATGATTCCCCATGGAACAGCCTAAAAATATGCCTAGAGCATAACTGCTTTGATGGGCTTGGCTCCGGCTTTGCAGGCCTTGCAGGCTATGACTTTGCATCAAACACAGTAGGTGCGGGAAATGCCACAATCAATGCCCATAAAAACAATATCACCGGCTTTCAGTATGATATTTATGATGAATATGCAAACGTAGACTACTTTGCACAAAAGAACTGGTGGGGACAGCCCTCCGGTGCAGACTCTATCTTAAACTATGGAAGCGGTATTGTCGATGTAAGCCATCCACTCCATAGCCCAATTGAGTGCCCACCTAAAACCTATTGTATCCCAGATCCAATAGTCCAACCAACACTCGCCCTCGCCAGCAAAGAAAAAGTAAGAGAGCTTCTACCACCCTCTCACTTTTAATTTTAAAAAACTCCTTGTGAACTAGCTTCACAAGGAGTTTTTAACGTCTATCGCATCATTTCAAAACATCTTGCATCATTGCCAAAAGCTCTTAAAAACTAGTATTTTCATATTTATTATTGCCATAAAGTCTCCTTTTTTTTATTACTTCAGGTGAAGCTAAAAAAATCACAAGTAAAAAGGAAACTTGCACATGAACTATAAAGCTCTTTTTATCCTTCTAGCACTACTGGGGGGCACACTTTTTGCTTCCTCATCCTCATCCTCGTCCTCTGATGAAGAATATGCCTTCGTGCAGGGAGGAAAATGCACGCCGGGAGATGGAACATTCTGTGATCCCTATAATTCTTTAGCACTTGCCCAGGCGGATACTTCGTGGACCACTCTTGTTGTCCTTCCCTCACCTGTCGCACTAGATGGAGGCATTGCAATGCGGCAAGGAACCCGCATTATCGGCACCAAAAATCCGGTCGATGGATCGCTCGATTTTGATCAACCAACCATCACTAATACATCTATTGCGAGCAATGGAGGAAATGGTGTTGTCGTTCTTAGCGGCGATGTTACAGTAGAAAATATCTACTTTAAAGACACTTGGGGAGCTGCCATCAACTATGACAATGCACGCAACTTATCTGTCAAAAATGTGCTCGTCACCGGCTATAATCAGGGTGAGCTCACTATTCCAGTACCACCACGATTCAATTTGCGTGAAATTGGCGCTTTTGAAGCGACTATTCTTAATGACGGTGAAACGCGAGTATGTAACACGGTCATTCGAGACGGCTATTCAGGCCTCGGTATTGCAGAATTTTCCATAGGAACGGATCGAAAAATGATCCTTGAGTCAGTCGAAATGAGCAGCCTCAGAAGCTTTATTAACGATCCCAATGTGTTACGATTCAACACGGCAGTAGCAGCTATTCGCTTTGATAATGCACACCTCCAGCTCAAGATCAAAGACAGCTTCTTCCATGATATGGCACCAAATATTGACCCTTCTATCGAAACAGAAATAGTCAAAGTGGAAGCGCGCCAAGGCTCCTTTGTCGAAATGGAAGTGAAAAATACAAGCTTTGTTCATAACCATGTGTTTGGCCAGTATGCCCTAATGACTGACATTTCTACGTATGCACTCGATGATGATCTTGATCCACCACTTGCTCTTTCCCGCCTTAAAAGCTGCATCGAAAATTGCTACTTTGAAGAGCCGGTGGAAAATAGCTTTGAATCTATAATTGCAATTAGTCACCAAAATATAGATAACACTCAATCTGACATCAAGATTCTACACAACACATTCAACAACATGTTTGATAATTTTATCACATTTTCTTCAGGCATCACACGTGAGACCTATACCATTGAGGGCAATACGGGAACTGGTCTTGATGGCTTTTACACAGCCATTAGCGAACTTTCAGACACCCCAAACAGCCTCAATTCAAAGGTAGAGATAAAAAACAATACTTTTGCAGGTGGTAGTGGTGTGAATATCGTTTCAGGTTTTACAGAAGAAGATTCACCATGGAACAGTCTTGAAATATACGTAAAGCATAACTGCTTTGATGGACTTGGCTCTGGCTTTTCGGGCCTTGCAGGCTTCGACTTTGCTTCAAACACAGTGGGAGCAGGAAATGCCACAATCTATGCCCATAAAAACAATATCACCGGCTTTCAGTATGATATTTATGATCAATACGCAAACGTAAACTACTTTGCAGAAAGAAACTGGTGGGGAGATCCATCCGGTGCAACCTCGATCCTTAATCTAGGAACAGGCATTGTGGATGTAAATGATCCACTTACAAGACCTATAAACTGTCCGATAGAATCTGTCTGTATCCCAGATCCTATATCCCCTCCTC
>CAZEGK010000008.1:10921-29308 GCA_964512205.1 uncultured bacterium
CCTATAAACTGTCCGATAGAATCTGTCTGTATCCCAGATCCTATATCCCCTCCTCCAACAGCTCTAGCATCTAGTTTCTAAACCCTAACCATTCTGCCCCTCTTCCCTTGAGCTTTAGCTCTGTGGAGTGCGGGGCAGTTATGCACCGCTCTCACTTTTACAAGTGCGTTATCAGACAAATGTTCCTAGCTAAAATGGATCAAATACATTCACTTTATCCAGCTTAAAACTGTATACAGTCTTTACAAATGACTTCTCGGCCGTCTGCTCAAAGGCTGCAGCAGAACACCAATGGTACAAAGAAGCTTTTGGCACAAGGCCATGCTTAACAGCATTTTGATGAACATAATGGAGTCTTGCTAGATAAGAAGTGTGGATCGTAATATAGCTATCCCAATATTGATACCAAACTCGTCTCTTAGGTGTGTTATCTTCCCTATTCACTTTAACTGCTGTACTATGATGCAGCTTACCTAGCCAAAGTGGCAAATTAGTCGCATCTTTTGGTGATTGAGCAATAAAGTGGTAGTGATTTGAAAATACAGCCCAAGCATGTAATATCCACCCAGCCTCTTTCGCTAGATGAAGAAGTGTGTCATGAACAAGTTCTAGGCGATCATCTGATCGAAAATGATGAACTTTTTGATACGTCCCACATGTTACCATATAAATTCCAGAGCTCTCTAGCATATGTAATGGAGCATGTGGCCAATTGCTCATCGTTCACCCTTTAAGTTGTATATCAAAAAAAATAATGCCTATTTTTATATCAAGATACAACTTTTTTCTGTAACTCACTTGTAAAAGTGAGAGCGGTGCATAGCTGCACCGCACTCCAAGGAGCTAAAGCTCAAGGATAAACCTATTTTTTTGCCCGGATGATTGCTGTTTGGAGCTCGCCCGATTTGAATGCATCGCGCTGAAGACTCCAGCTAAGCAGGGCATCTTCAAATACTTCAGGGCCAAATTTTTGAGAAATAGTCTCTTTTAATGATGTAATTGTCGCTACATTTTGCTCCGAAATTGCTGCCTGATCTCGAGTTGTATCTTCAATTGTTATATCTTTAAAGCCTGATTTTTTTAGGATCTCGAGGTATTCATCTCGATTGATGAGATTGTAGGCAACTGCGTCCATCTCCATCATTTTTTTGGTCTGTTCACTATAGTTTTGCGAGGTATTCATCCAATCCATAATGATAATCTGACCATCCGGCTTCAGCACGCGATATATTTCGTTAAAAAAGGAAAGCTTTGCCTCTTTGGGAATATGAAGAAGGGCCTCTTTACTCATCACCACATCAAAGCTATTGGAATCAAAGGGCTGAAGGCTACTTGCTGTCGTCATATGAACAAAGTTCAGAGAG
Organism: uncultured bacterium; assembly: GCA_964512205.1. Classification (GTDB taxonomy): domain Bacteria; phylum Chlamydiota; class Chlamydiia; order Chlamydiales; family FEN-1388; genus SZAS-7. The sequence goes on from CAZEGK010000008.1 coordinate 12,286, forward strand.
CCTTTGAGGCTGTTTAAAACAGCGCTGCGATTTTCGTTTGCCCGCTCTACCATCCAGCCCTGAGGCTCTAGCCCTGTAATCTGGGCAGTGTAGTGCTTTGCGAGATAGAGTGCAGGACCACCTAGCCCAGAGCCTATATCTAAAACCTTTTTTCCATTTAAATCACTATTTTGTACCATACGCTTGACAGACTCCTCCCCTCCTTGGGAGAGAAAGCCTTTGCCATAGACCATTTCTACAAGCTCTATGAACTCAATATGATATCCTTGACTTGCCGCATCTTTTGTGAGTTTTTCTAACTGCTCATCTTGGGCTGCAAAGAGAGCTGCTTGCATAAAAAGAAGTATATAAATAAAAAATCTCATAGCCACTCCAAATTATAAGTTTACAAAAAGCCTGCCCTTATTAGGGCTCTATCTCAAGGTTTTTCTTTTCTTTACGTATGCGAAGATACTGCAAAATGATAAGGGGTAGAAAAAGCCAGAGTGCCAGAATCTGCACATTTTGCTTTTGCATGATCATATGAAGAAAGACGAGCCCTTCCGCCCAGTAGACCTTTTTGTGAAGCTGCATCCACCCCTTACCCATTTTTTTTACTGAATGGTCATTACTTGTTACTGCTAGAGCAAAAAAGATAAAAAAGGCGATCTCTCCAGGAATAATTATCGGATGAATCGCATAAAGGAGCGTGTTGAATGATATCCCCTTTTTCATGATGAACGAAAGCACATGCAGTACTGTATACATAAAAACAGCAACGCCCACATTTCTTCTTGTACGCATGAGCTCTTTAAAGAACTGAATCTTGCTAAAAAGGATACGCAGCGGATTAATTGCGAGGCTAAAGACAAGCATAGATACTGCGATAATCCCAGAAATTTTGGTCATCTTGTTCCAATATTTTTCACCATAAATCTCTGTGAAGTAGGGAAGAATCATGTAATAGATGCCAGGAAGAGCAAGCAGTGGCCACAAAAACCACTTTTTTCTCAAAAGCTTCATACTTTAGAGCTTTCGTAGCTTGGCTGAAGTCGATCAAGCGCCATAGCGAAGCCGCCATTGCCGAGAACATTTGCACAAGTAATTACCGGATCAAAGAGAATGTAAAGAGCTGTGATGAGCGAGCCCATCTCTGCAGTAAAACCAAGCTGGCTTTCAAGAACCGGAAGCATGACGAGAATACCTCCTCCAGGAATTGCCGCTACTGAAAACTTAGCAAGTACAAAGTAGAGGGCAAAGATAAGGTAGCTATAAAAAAGAGGCTCCGTCATCCCATAATTTTTCATTACGGCAAATGCAAAGATCGGTATCGCAAAGCAATCGCCAATAAGATGTATATTTACTGTTGTCGGGATGGAAAGTCTCGCAAATGAGGGGTTTTTGCTATTTTTCTCGGCTCCAAGGATTGTTAAAGGCATGGCGGCAGCACTTGACATGCTACTAAAGCCCGCAATCGCTGCAGGGAGCATATTTTTAATACTTTGGATAAAGCGAGAAATTACTCCTCTATTTGAGACAAAGTAGATAAGGAGGATATAGGAAAGAACTGAGACAGCAACCAGTATAAAGATGCGCGCGTAATCTTTAGCAATGGTATTGATTACCTTATCATGGCTGAGCTTTAAGACAAACCCTGCAATAAATAGAGGAACAATACAGGTAAGCACCTTGAACATCTGGGAGACAACTTTTTCTGAAAGGTCAGAAAGCCTTTGAGCTAGTTGCGGCATGATCCGAGGCAGAAAAAGTCCAAGAAAAAGCCCTGAAAACATCGCTATGTCATTAGTAATAACACCAGGCACACTCCCCTGCCACGCAGGAATAAGACCGCCACTTTCTTGAGGAGAGGCAAGCGATAAATCCATATGATAGACTGAAGATCCGATCACATAGCTAATCATCGTGGATAAAAAATTGGAGAGGCAAACGCCTGCCAAGACAAAGAATACAAGCTTTGTTGCTCCTCGAGAAAAGCCTGCCACTGTCTTAAAGAGCAGCATAAAAATCACAAAAGGCAAAGAAAAAATTATAATTGACTTAACAAGAAGGCTTAATGCAAAGACATGTGCCTTTACATCATAGGGAATATAGCCCTCGAAAAGAAAAATCGCCCCAATAATCGCAAGTAAAAGCACCGGCATTTTGTGAAACATAAAAAATAATATATACAGTTTTTGAACTAGTATAGCTTATTGGGTGCAATATATCAAGAGTTTATTAAAAAAGGGCCTTTGCCGCCGTCTCTTTATGCCTTTTCTGCTCGAGATTTAAGCGCTTTATAGAGCTCTTTGCGAGAAAGTGAGCTCGGAATCAAGCGATTTACCCATGAAAGAAGCTTGTATCGCCAATCTATTATTTGAAATGGTTTTCGATGCTCGATCTGCTCAATTATAGCTTTAGCCACTTTATGCGGATCAAGTACACTACCTCCTGCATCAAGCTTTTGTACCTTGCCCCTTGATGCATGTTTTGCAAAGTTTGTGGCAACGCGGCCAGGACATGCGACAAGCACCCTGATCCCTTTTGCCTTAAGCTCGACATCAAGTGCCTCAGAAAAGCTCGTTACAAATGCTTTTGTTGCCCCGTAAACAGCCGCTCCAGGCGATGGCGTAAGCCCAAGAGCAGATGAAACGTTCAGTATGGTCCCCTCTATATTTTCCTTTGTCCACCAGTAGGAGATATACTGGCATATGGCAACAACTGCTGCGATGTTGACAGCAAGCATCTTCTGCACCTCTTGCGGTCCATGTGTGATAAGATCTCCATAGAGACCAAATCCTGCTGAGTTTATGACAACATCCGGAAATTCCTTTTGCAAAACACCAAGAAGAGTCTGCGTCCCTTCAAAGCTGGAAAGATCTGCCACTGAGATAAGGGTCGGTGTTTTTGTCCCAATCTCTCCGAGTAGTTCACTTAATGCTTCGATATCTCTACCATGGAGAATGAGTGATACCCCTTTTTCCGCAAGCTGCAAAGCAAGCGCCCGTCCGATTCCGGAACTTGCTCCTGTGATAAGGACCTTTTTCATACTGCTCCCAAAGTTTTTTTTCCTTATACCGAGGCAACACTATTTCTGCCTAGGGCAAGTTGCACGTGTGAATCGGTAAAACCTTTCTTGTGAAAAAAAGAATAAATTGCTAGGTTCAACCTGTTGCAATGTTAAAACTTTAAAAAAGGTGTGCTCATGAACATGTTAACTGGGCTTTTATTTAGCCTTACGGTAATCTTTACAGGAAATCAATCCCTTTCTGCAAAACGAGCGCTGCCAGAGCTCGCCCATCTGCGTCCACCAAAGACCAAGATAGATAAACGCGTTTTCCCTATAAAAGGCAAAACTGAAGGAGGCAACGCGCTCACTAAAACTCAAGCTGCCCAAGCCCCCATTACCTACCATGGCGGCCCTGTGCTGGCAAAGGGAGTAAATGTGTACTATATTTGGTATGGAAACTGGTCTTCAAATTCAGCCGTTAGCATCCTCACTGACTTTATGAACAACCTTAACGGATCGCCCTGGTTGAATATTGAAACTACCTATTACCAAACAAGTGGTGGGGTAAAGACGCAAATTCAAAACCAAGTCACCTTGAAAAAAAGCGTCTATGACAACTACTCTCGAGGCAAATCCCTGAGTGATAGCAGCGTATCGGCAATCGTTCAACGCGCAATTTCAACCGGCGCTCTGCCCCTTGATCCTAGCGGTGTCTATTTTGTCCTTACATCAAGTGATGTCTCTGAAACTTCAGGATTTTGCTCCCAGTACTGCGGCTGGCATACCTATATGACAGTTAGCGGAAAGAAAATTCCCTATGCCTTTATCGGTAATGCCGCAAAATGCCTAAACGCATGTGCCCCACAAACAACAAGCCCAAATGGCAATGCAGGTGCCGATGCCATGGCATCAGTGATCGCACACGAGCTTGCAGAAATAATGACAGATCCCTACCTCAACGCCTGGTATGATAATGCAGGTGCAGAAAATGCCGATAAGTGCGCATGGACATTTGGTAGCACCTACAGAGCCCCTAACGGCTCCTCTGCCAATATGAAATTAGGCACACGGAACTACCTTATTCAACAAAATTGGATAAATAAGTCCCCAACTGGCCAGTGCGGCTTGCACTATCCATAAATAACTCGGCCCGTTCATAAATCTTTGATACGGGCCATAAGACCATGCCTTTTTTAGCCCCAAGCTTGGATTTTGTCTTTTACGCGAACGCGTGTTGGATACTTTACCCTAAAGTGGCCGATAGCGAGAAGGCTCTTTACCATTGCCTTTTTCAAGCGGCCAAGTTCTTCGAAGGTAAGAAGCGACTCATCAAACTGCCCATCTTCCATCTTCTCTTTGACAATCTGATCGACAAGGCGAGTAAGCGTCTCTTCATTTACCTCATCAAGAGATCTTGATGCTGCCTCTAATGAGTCTGCAATCATGATGATGACAGATTCCTTCGTGCGAGGCTTGGGACCTGCATAGCGAAACTCTTTTTCACTTGCAAGTTCGCGGTTTCCGCCTACATTTTCTAGCTGCTTGTGGTAGAAAAAGTAGACAAGGCCATTGCCGTGGTGTTCCTTGATGATGTCGATAAACTGCTCAGGAAGTCCCGCTTTTCTCGCAAGTGATACACCCTCACTAACGTGAGAGATAATAACCTGTGCAGACTCTACAGGGGTAAGGAGCTGGTGGATATTTACACCTGGCTGCTGGTTTTCAGTAAAATACTGGGCAATAGACATCTTACCTATATCGTGATAGAGCGTAGCTACGCGGCAGAAAAGGCCATTTGCACCTATGGAATTTGCCGCAGCTTCAGCTATATTGCCCATGATGAGCGAATGCTGGTATGTACCTGGAGCTTCTATCGTTAGGCGGCGAAGGAGTTCGTGGTTTGGGTCCATATACTCCATCAGCGTGATATCGGTAAGTATGCGAAAGCAGGCTTCAAAAAGTGGCAAAAGGCCAACGACAAGCACTGCCGTTAAAAGCATAAAGACGCCGGAGCTTGCAATATCTGCAACAATTGATATGCCCCAGCGGCTTCTATCATAGAGATAAAAGGCTAAAATAATCGCACATGCTGCAATCCACGCTTTTCCGCAAACGACAAAAATCTCAGTACGCCTACGAAGGGATCTTGTGTAGAGTATCGCAAAGAATGCAACGATGAGATTTGAGAGGATAAAGCCTTGCCTATCGATTGCCAATACAGTATCAAATACACCCGTCTCTAATGCGGCAATAAATATGGCAACACCTGGATTTACAAGGGCGCAAATAAGTATTGCTGTAAAGGGTGTAAGCAGCGGATAGCGGACGATTTCATAGAGATCTGGTGTTGTCTTTAGCAAAAGAAACTCTGTTACCTTTGCTAATGCAAGGCCAAGAAGTACGATTGCAGAGAGCAAAAATATACGTCTATTTGATGCTAAAATATCTGCATGCTGGTAGCGCAAAAAGACCGTCGTCACAAACATAAGAAGCGCTGTAAGAAGAAGGCTTCCTGCAAAAGTGCGCGGGTGAAAAAGATTTCTTCTTTCACTCAGCGATTGCTTCATCGCCTGAATCATGGAGATATGCCGTGCTGTTACCTTTTCGCCTTGGTCGATGATGCGGCTTCCTGCTTGCACATAGGTATATTTAGGCTGGATATTCTGCTGAAGGATTTTGCGGATTTTTCGCTCTTCGTGGGGATCTTCTTTCAGTGTCCAGATTTTATTTTTTAAAAAATCGATAACAAAATCGACAGTGCTTGGATTAAAAAGCTGATTTCCAAATGCCTGCTGCCTGATAAAATCCCACACCTTTTCAGGAAAAAAAACGCCTTGTGCAGGGTCAAAGGGAGCAAGCTCGTGAAAGTGGGTGCAGGGCATGCCAAGCTCTTTCATCTTCTCAATTGTCCGGGCGTCACTAAAGCGTATCTCAAGAAGCGTTTTTTCGAGCCGCTCAATACCGCGATACATCTCATCGAAGGTACTTTGAAGAGCACGCTTTCGCCATTCCTGGTCATAGATAAGGATATTTTCAAAATCGAGCCTGCGCTTTCGCACGTCGTCCGGATCTATGCCATATATCTTGCCAATGTCTAAAAGTGCTTCTTGTTTGAGTATGGTGGTTGCTTCTTCGTCGGGAAAGGTAAAATCCGCTTCCGCAACGATATATCGAGGCGCAGATCGTCCAAGTTCCAGCACTTCAATCTGTACTTCACGAAAGTGTAAAAAAGAAAATAGTCCGATGCCAAAGAGCAGCACTATAGTCCAGCGGACAGCTGAACTTTTATCAAAAAATCCCTGCTCTCGAGAAAACTTCAGCTCACTTGAGTCATACACAATGGCCATATTCGATAAATTCCTAGAAACCCTAAGTTATAGCTTGTCGCACTATTTTATTCCATATAGTATAGTTGTAACAGAGAAAAAAGCTATGTCACACTATCAAGTAGTTGCAAGAAAATATCGTCCGCAGCGCTTTAGCGATGTTCTAGGACAAGATCCGATTGTAAAGACGCTAAAAAATGCCTTGAAATCTGGAAAGTCTGCCCACGCCTACCTCTTTTGCGGATCGCGAGGAACAGGCAAAACTACCCTCGCACGCATACTTGCAAAGGCACTTAACTGCACAAATCTGACTGAAGAGTGCGAGCCCTGCAATAGCTGCCCAAGCTGCAAAGAAATTACGCACGGCTCCTCCCTCGATGTACTTGAGATAGATGGAGCATCGCATCGCGGCATTGATGACATAAAACAAATTTCAGAATCTGTCGGCTACTGCCCCACAGGCGGAAAGTATAAGATCTACCTCATCGACGAAGTGCACATGCTGACAAAAGAGGCATTTAATGCGCTTTTAAAAACGCTCGAAGAGCCTCCGGCAAATGTAAAGTTTTTCTTTGCAACAACTGAAGCACACAAAATCCCTCCTACCATACTAAGCCGCTGCCAGAGGTTTAACCTTGCCCGCATTCCGCGAGATGCAATGGTGCAAAAGCTAAAAAATATTGCAGCTGACATGCATGTTGAGGTAGATGATAAAGCACTTATTCGCCTCACAGATTTTGCCGAAGGCGGCCTGCGCGATGCAGAGTCGCTCTTTGATCAGATGGTAGCTTGCGGAGATAGCAAAATCACAGAAGATGTCGTTCACGATGTACTTGGCGTGATGCCTAAGGAGCAGTTTTTCCTCCTTGACCGAGCTGTTCTTGAACAGGACATAAAGGTTGCCTTTAGCCTTGCCAATGAGCTCTTTAGCCAGGGAAAAGAGGTATCGCACTTTCTTGAAGACCTTAACCAGCATTATAAGAACATTCTTTTTACAAAGCTTGGCACTCCACATGCAGATTCTTCTTATAAAATGTCTGCCGAGATCTATACGCAAGATCAGATCCTTTTGATCTTTGATATGATTCAGGAAACGGTGTCAATGCTAAAGAGTACAACAGCTTCCCATATGGTGTTAGAGGGGCTGCTTCTTCGCATCGTGAGGATACGGCAAAAGATTTCTATAGAAGCAATTGCAAGGCGCCTTGTGCAACTTGAAGAAAAAATCAGCGGCCAAAAAGCGCCTCCGCAGCCAATGCCTCCACAACCACAAGCTGCACCTATCGCTATAAAAGTTGAACCAAAAGAGCCCCCCAAAGCCCCTGTTACTACGGCTCCACCAGTACTGGCAGATGATGTGCAAAAAAATGCCCGCTACGATACGCTAACGCAGTTTGCGGCGGTGGAACTTGAAGGAACAGTACAACGAAAAAGGAGAAAATGAAATGGGATCAGGATTTTTAAAAAAGAAAAAGCAAGCAAAGATGTTCCAACAACAGCTTTCGAGCATGCAGGAGCAATATACGCAGCAGCTAGAAGCTATGGAAGCTACAGGATCTGCAGGCAACGGCCTTGTCCAAATCACCCTTTCCGGCAGTAATGAAATGAAAAAAATCACTATAAAGCCAGAATGTGTAGACCCAGAAGATATCGACGGTCTCCAGCTACTCATTAAAGCCGCCTACAACGATGCCCAAAACCAGCTAAAAGCCCAAACCGACTCAGCCACCCCAATGGCCGGCGGACTTCCGGACCTCTCAATGCTCGGCTTTTAATAGCCGAAAATTGGCCGAGCATCGTATACTGATGCTCCTTTGCCGCTCGGATGGTGGAATGGTAGACACTGGGGACTTAAAATCCCCTGGGAGCAATCCCGTGTGGGTTCGAGTCCCTCTCCGAGCAAGCGCCAAACCGCTCGAAGACGCATAGGCCTTAAAAACTTGATGCTATCTTCGTTAAAAGAGCTTAGGGCTTCACCGCCCTAAGCTCTTTTATTTTTGAATTCTTTACAATTTAGCCTATGTGCGAAGCTCTCTAGGAGTGCGGTGATTATTCACCGCTCTGGATTTTTGGACGATATTGTCAGTAATAACATTTTGATAGCATCCCACTCTTCAGCTCCATGCACCTTAAACATTCACCGGGAAGTCTAAACCATGCCACTTGTTAATTTCGCAAGCGGCATCGAAGCTGTAGCGAGCCAGCTGAAGCATAGAATACTTGTCAAAGCACTCGGCGAGCCTCTGTCCGCCTAGATAGGCGATGGCGGCAGCGCTTTCTTTGGATTTTCTTGCTAATGTAAGGACCTGTTCAGCACTGTCAAAGTGCGTTGCTAGATTGGTCTCTTCCGCACGCATAGCTTCAAGAGCAGCTTTTGGGGCTCTTTTGGCAAAGGCAATAACCTTTTCGGCGGTATCTAAGAGACGTGCCGTTTTCTCCCTATCAAATTGGGCTACTCCTTCAGCCACTTCTGGTGCTTCTGTTGCCAAGTCAATCAATTTTTCATAGGTATCAAATAGAGCACATTTTTTTTCTGTGTCTGAAGAGAATATCGTAGCTACAGCTTCAGTAGGGTGCTTTGCAAGCGATAGTATCTTCTCAAAGGAATCAAATAGCTGTGCTATTTTTTCACTTTCAGCAAGCGTTTTTGCGCAAGCTGGTGCTTCTTTTGTAAAAGCAATGAATCTTTCTGCTGTATCAAAAAAGCTTAGCACTGTCTCTCTTTCGGTTGTTTCCAGGACATTGTATGCATCCTGCATTGATACTTTTGCTATTTGCATTAATGCATCGTAACTTGCAACTGGGCCCATAAATTAACTCCTTTTTTCCAAATAATTATACTATAAAAGTGCAATTATTGACAAGTATTTTTTATATTTTTTATTTATGACCCTACCAAATTCAGAAAAAAATAATATTTCTCCATACTTGACTTATACCTATCCAATAGGTTGTATTACATATATAATAGGTGGAATATGCTTGAATACCTTTTTGAAAATAAAAATGTAGAAAAGATACTAATGTATCTTTCTCTTCACTCCAAAGCTAATGCTTCAGAGCTTAGTAGATCATTTGAAACAGCCCTGGATCCAATTCAGAAAACCCTCAAGAAGCTGGAAGAGGGAGGCTTACTCGCAAGCTTTTTGGAAGGAAGAACACGTGTTTTTTATTGGAATCCTCGCTATCCATTTCTCAAAGAGATACAAGACCTTGCCCAAAAGGCATACAGCTTTTTACCAGCAGAGATACAAGAGACCTATTACCAGTCAACCAAAAGAAAGCGCCCCCGTAGGACAGGAAAGCCCTTATGAATGATTTTGCTGCTATTGATCTTAAATCTCTCGCCTTTCTGGTATGTAGCACGCTGAAGGACCATGGAATCGAAGCTGTATTAGTTGGTGGTGCATGTGTTTCTATTTATAGCGAAAATCGCTATCAATCTCATGATCTTAATTTTGTAACGTATGCCGATCTCAAAAAGGTAGAAGTATCCCTAAAAACTCTAGGATTCAAAAGAGTCGGCCGCTGCTTTATTCATAAAAACTGCACCTATCTTATTGATTTTGTAAATCCACCTATTGCTATCGGGAAGGAGCCTATACATTCTTTCCAAACATTAAGCTCTCCATCTGGGGTCTTGAAACTTCTTACTCCAACAGATTGCATCAAAGATCAACTTGCAGCCTATTTTTACTGGAACGACCCTCAGTCACTCGAGCAAGCATGCCTTGTTGCACAAAACCATACTATAGACGTAAACAATCTCAAAAATTGAGCAACTTCGGAAGGCTTTCTTGAAAAGTTGATGCAATTCTTGAAATTGAATGAATTAGCTTAGCTCCATTACTGTCACAGGATGGGATTTGTATTCTTCAATGCCAATCGTCTTCCATCCAAATTGTTGATAATAGGCAGGTATCTTTGGATCAAACGTAAATAGGTATATTTTTTCGTAGCCAAGCTCTTTTGCTTTTTTTATAGCAGTGCTAAGGAGTTTTTTACCAATACCCTGTTTTTGATAGTTTGGATGCACGACCAAATCACCAATCCAAGGCTCTAAATCCGGCATAAACTCATCGCGTAAATGCAACGTGCAAGATCCTACTGCTTTGTCATCACATAAGGCGATGTAAGTAAGAGGCATATCTACCTTCAGCTCATCCCAATATAAAGATTCTATCTCTTCAAGCCCAATATCTGGCATCCAGATTTTGCCCAGCACTTCATGCCAAATATTCGAAAGCTCTGGTATAGCTTCTTTATGGTTTTTGAGAAGATCAATTGTAAACATTACAAAGCCTATTTGTTTGTATCCTTTTAAAGTGTAGATTCACACTGCTTTTTGGTCAAACTTTCGACAGTGCACAAAGGCCATTTTATTCGGTGCTTTCTTTGCGAACTTTTTTTCGTAGTGTTTCTACAAATTGCTTAGCTTTTTCGTGTGTTTGCATCTGTTTATTTGCATCTTTAATGACAGCTTGCGCCATCTTTATAAGCTCTGGAAGATGCTCATCCTTATATTCCTCATGAGCTATGTTACTAAATTGATTATTGAGATCGATTACCTTCGCATAGGTTTTCTTTTGTAATAAGGTATCATTACCCTCTTTTCTCGCAAGTGCCTCTAATTGACTGTGTAGTGTCTCAGGTTCAACAACCTCTTCTTCCTCATCTTCTTTAACCACTTCAGGTTTTCTTTTTTTGCCTGTCTTGACAACTTCTTCAGGCTCTCTACACTGCATATCTACTTGCATCTCATTTCCCGACTGCTTCACAACTGGCGTGCAGCTTGCCGGCAGCTGGTTAAAATGTACGTTAAAATTTGTCTGCTGGTGAGATGAGCCAGTCGTACAGCAGTTATTTCCTCGATACCAGCTCCAAAGCGACCAGCCAACATAGGCTCCTCCAACAAACAGAGAGAGCTTTACCATGTGCTGCATGCTTTCTGGCAACCAGTTTACCCAGCTATAGGCCCACTGTGCAGTTGCAAAGGTTGAAGATGCCGTATCTTTTACACTCTTTGCACTATCTTTGATCATATCTGGCGTGTAGTAGCTTACCTTTTCAATAATCTTTGTGGTTAAGGGGCTTTCATAGGCCTGTGAAAAGGTTTCACCCGCACCATAGAGCGTACCCACGACTACAGCTGTTTTCTTAATCCCATCAATTGCCGACGGCGTCTCTTGTTTTGGTGCTAAATGAGGATGAGAATGGGCATTTACATAGTTTTGAAGCACCTGATCCGGTGATCGCCCCACAGACTCCAAACCCAGAATAGCTCGTAACGTGTTCATATGAACCTCCACTATAAGTATAAAAACTTTTACGTGTCATTCTCTGCTTATCGAAGAAATAAATCTACTAAATTTGATTGTGTCTATATATCTGTTTGCATGCGCTTCGCAGAAACAGCGATAGCATAATTACTCTACTATTGATATACTCTTTGTAAAAAAACGAAAACTATGTCGATATTTTCTAGTTGTTGCGGATCTTACACACCAATTCCTCAAGTAACTGAAGAAGAAATTTTAGACAATAAAGTTACACGCCTTTATACACTATCTCCAACAATTAGCTCCCTATGGAAAGCTGTCGTAAAAAAATATGGAGAGCCGATACAGGTAGCGTACTTGCCACATGATGATATTTTATGGGGCATTAAAGGCACCTGGCATTTTGATGTCAGACAGGGAAAGTGCCTTGTGAGCAAGCCTAAACTTACAATTTCAAAAGTTGATGAAATAGAACCTCTAATAGCAAGTCTTTATTATCTTCTTACTGCAACTAAAATAACAAATCTTGCGAAACGAGCCTACTGCAGAAACATTTCCCTGGTTGATTTTGTAAGAGAAACCTGTCCCAATCTTTCTGAAGTACATGAACAGGTAACAAAAGCTTGCGAGGAATTATCACCACACTTTGCATATAGACCTACTTCTGAATGTATGACTTTTCATACTCAAAGAATGTCTCATACCTGGAATATTTTTACTAATATCCCTGGCGAGCCTAGGCATACGACTTAAGAATCGAGATCAAGAAGAGAGAGTTTTTTTTCTGTGCTTTCATGGTTTTGCTTTTCTAAAAGCATCTTGATTATCTGAAGATTGAATGTATCAGTTTCCGAGAGATCATCTGTAGATCCCATCACTTCTATACTTTCTTCAACATTTGTCCACAAATTTGCCTCAATCGATCTAAATGCATTGTCAAGACAAAGGACGGCCGTTTTTGGAAGACGCCTAAACGCAGCTTGAGATTTTGTTGCAGCATACGAAAGCTTTGTCATAAGGGCAGCCTTCTCAGATTTTCCATGTTTTTCATAAAGGCGTATCAGACTCTCAAATGACATTTCGGCCTGAACAGTATTTCCGAGCAAAAGCGAAAGGGCAACCTCTCGCTTCAGGCAGGAAAATCTTCCCGCCTGGAGCCTTTCCTCAAGATAGTAGGAATATCTTGCCGCACCAATATTAAAGTCGTTAAGCTTTGCAGAGACAAGACCTATCATCTCAAATGCTGCCTTGTAAAATCCTCTTTCTCTAAGCGTATCAACAAATACAAGGGCAAGTTTTTTTTCTTGATACATTCGCTCGCACTGAAAGATTTTTAGACATTCGGAAAACACCTCAGCTTCTAGCGAACAAATTGGCTCCTCACCAAAGTAGGCCGAAATACACTCCTGACTTTCAAAGAAGCGACTTAGTAGAAAATACTGCTCCTGCCTGAGCGTTTTTGCCTTTCTCTCGAGTATGGCAAGTCGTGCAAAAGGAAATAGTATAGGATCATCTATAGTAATTCTTTGGTACGCTTTCCTTGCAGCATGAGGGTTTATATCGATAAGATGAAAAAGTGCATGAAGTGCTATGAGCGATACCACCTTTTTAGGGGCATTCTTTTCCTGCAGCGCATCAAATATCTTGTCATATACTTCATGAAGCCTCGCATGGTTTTTTTCAATACAAAGCCTAAGGAGAGGTTCTAAATAGTAGAGCATTTCTGATTGCATTCTCGGCAAAAGCCCGCTGAAATAGCCTTCTCGCTGTCCCCCAAGCTTTGTACTATTTCGCGATAAGGTGCCGAGCTTTTCTTTTTCTTCTAAAAATTCAAAGAGAAACTCAATCGTCTTATCACCACGTTCAGAGATAATGAGAAGATGCGCATGAAGGTCATGCAATTTTCTTCGGATATCTTCATTTACGCACTCTGCCTTTGCCCGAACAAGCGTAAGCTCAGCTTTTTGGTAGTTTCTCTCTTGCAGATGTGTATCGAATCGTTTAAAACATTCGGGAGCGCCTTTTATCACTCGCATCTTTTGCATAAGGCTGTCATAAGAAAAATGAGATGCTAGATAGAGCCCCCGAGACAGCGTCTGCTCTATTGTCTGAATAGCTGGAAAAGAGAGATAGATCCTATAAAGCTCTTGCACCTTTTCGCGGATAGTAGGAGGAAGAACCATTTCATCGATTTCTTTTAGCGCTTTTTCAGCTTCCTTATACCTTGCCTCATGCATATGTTTTTTCATCATGCCAAGATTTGCCTTTAGCTCTTCAAGATCGGTTTTTCGAATTGATGCTTCGATCTGCTTGATCTGTTCATTAAATTCTTCTGATAAAAAAATGCCTTTTAGATTAATTCTAGAACGTTTATTTGAAAGGGCATTAAATATTTGCTCGAGCCGAGGACGCTCTTTTTCATCATCACATTCATTTTTTGCCCTGTAGTAGGCTCCAAGATCTGGATCATTCTCAAGCTCGATGTAGCAGTTTTTTCTCTCTACAGTTTCGGCAGGTAAAAAGCAGTCTCTAGCAGCAAAAAGTGTTTTTCGCGCAGCAGCAAAGTCCCCTTTTGCGATATCGACACCAAGCTGTTCAAGATGGCCTGCAAGTTCTGACATATCGACTTTTGTTCTTGAAATATTTTTGATCTCGAGAACAAGAAAACTCATTGCATTGAGCTTTTCAGAAAAGGTATCTGTCGTAAAAAACTCTTCACTGTTTGCTACGTAGAGCTGCCTACACATCTCAACAAGCGCCAAGCGACATACCTTATAGCGCGTGGCTATTTCTGAATTATCGATTACAATATCTTTTGGCCTCTCAAGGCAACTTACTTTTGCAAGCAATCTATAGGGATCTGGGGCCTTTTCAAAAAAGGCATCAGCATAGGCTCTATTTGGGTCTCTCGAGCTAAAGTACAAAAAAGCATGAAGAGAGATCCAGCCTGCATGATAGTCTGAAAAGTGGCTATTTTTGAGGAGATCTACAAGCTGTAGATAAATGCTATAGGTATCTCGCGCTTTGCAGGCTGTTGCAGCGGCAAGCGCCCGTTGCATGTAATAGAGCGCATCATCACTTGATCGGCCAAGCTCACGAAATCGGGAAACAGCTTCAGGACGCCTTAAGAAAGCATAAAACTCGGCATACACCTCACGACTTGCCTGTTTATCATTTACCTGTAGAAGGGATGCATGTGCGAGCCCATATTTTTGCTGTTTGAAATAGGCGAGAAACTCTGCAAGTTCCGGCTTATTTCTTGCCTTGGCAAATACACCGCTTGGATCTTGAATGCAAGAGCTCTCTTCAAAGCGCACACCTTCAGGTAGCGTAGAGGGCCTATAGCCCCTACTAAGAAGCCACCTAAGGCTATCTGCCATAAAAAACCGCTCACTATCCGGAACGCATTCTGGTATAATCAGAGGCAAAATTTCTGTCCTACTTTCATCAAAGAAATAAACCTCTGCTCGCTCTTTCGTAAACAAAATACGCATATCAAAGCTTATCCAGCAGGCAACATATCTTGGATGGTCAAAACAAAAAAATGCACCCTCACCAGAATGTAATGCCGTTTTATGAACCTGCTGCTCCCTTTTTACAAACAAATTGGGATAGCTCCTTCCGACAAGTTGGCCAAGCAGGTAGAGCGTTTTCAATTCATCTTCTGTTAGATAGCTTGCAGGATCCTGTCCTAGGCTTCCAAGCTTCTCTAGACATTCCTTTACCTTTTCAGGTGAATGTAAAGAGGCCTTTGCAAGGGAAAAAAGAAGCTTTTGCGCCTCTTGCACTTTGCCAGTTGTCATATAGCGATCGACAAGCTCCCTTCCATAATCATAGCTTGCATGCCTTGAGTAAAGCTGACTTGCCACATATTCCACCTTTTCTGGAGAAAGCATCTCATCGAAAAGAAGTTTTTGGAGGCAATCATCTACGGTAAATTGCGACTTGCATTTTGGCAAAATAGTGATGAGCCTCTCATAAAAAGGCGTCGCAATCTGACAATCTTTAATGGCCAATTCCAGTTTTTCCCTTGCTTCGTCATATTTTTTTGCTTGAAGAAGGCTATCTATTGCAATGATATATTCCTCTCTTTGACCTCGCTGTGCGCCGCTTTCTTGCGGTGACGAAATAACAAAGGAAGCGCTTCTTTCATCTCTTGGCTTAAATGGTGATACAATAGAGCCTGTTGATTTTGAAAGTGGCGATAATCGTGCGACTGTTTTCATAACTTGTTTTGCACGAAGAAGTGGAACTCCTCGCCTTGGGGATGGCGTAGGACTAGCTGTTGGGCTGGGCTCCTCTTCTGTTTGAGACATAAGTTTTAAAAGTTTTCTCTTTTTGTCGCCATCTTTTGTCATTTGTAGGCGCGCGACAAGCATAAGAGGATCAAACTCCACCCCAGTGCTTTCTTTTACAAAGTATGATTCAACAGCACCTCCGCTCGCTAAAAAGCCAGCTACTGCAAGACTCAGTTTTGTCTCCTGGGAAAATCCCCCATTTTTTATTTTAGTTAGAACTATTTCTCTATAAGGATCTAAGATGATTGCCTTTTCGAGAAGATCCAGTTCTTTTGGATTTAGTTTGTGAAGCTCGAAGTAGAGATCGCATGCTTCAGGACGTTTAAGGAAAAATAAAAAGTCCGCTAAAAGGCGTCTTACAATAAGCGCTTTTTTACTATGGGCATGAGCGGCTTCTAGACACTCAAGTGCATCATCGTACTTTTTCTCAATAAGGTTTAGGCGAAATTCATCAAAAAGTGTGATTAACACCTCTATAATTTCGCCATTTTTTTTGAGATCCTCTATTTGCATATCTTTAGGATTTTCGCGGGAAAGATCCTTTCTTATTGCATCACCTGCCCGAAGCAGATCTTGTATAGAGGGTATAGTTTGTATAAAGGTTATCTGATCGCGTGCGATGCGAGGGACATACCCAGCCTGTAGAAGCCACTTTAGCCTTTTTTGCGGTCTAAAAGCAGATTGCGGCGGCATGTGAGCAGGAATAAATTGATGGAGTTTGTAGGTTGTCGTTTTTTGTTCTTTGTAGGAAAAAACGTCAGCCGTAGTTTCAGTAAAAGAAACTTTTTCGCCAAGTCCAAAGTAGTACCCTATAAAGGGAGCGCATCCGCACGTAATGTACATAGCTAATCGTTCGTATCATATTGAGCAATTTCATGTCTAGCAATTGGTCTTCCACGGTAAATTATAATTTTACATAATCTTATTGCATAAATAAATTGCATATTAATATTTAAACCACTGTGCTCGCAAAGCCTAGCGAGAACGAAGTGTGTTTACGAGTTTCGTCTTCTCACTCGTCTCAAACTCCTCTGTGAGCTCAGTGCCTCTGTGGTGATAAATTATGCATTAATGCAAGCTTACATTATTTCTCTCATAATTTTTCTTGACTTTAACTGTGAAAGAAAATTT
>CAZEGK010000008.1:29408-33705 GCA_964512205.1 uncultured bacterium
AGCTTACATTATTTCTCTCATAATTTTTCTTGACTTTAACTGTGAAAGAAAATTTTATGTGGAAATATGAAGAGATTCAAATTTGTCTTTGTCCTTCTCTTTGTCATCTGCGGGGCTCTAGCCATCTACTGGGTGGTGCAAAGTCCACATACCGTTGTCTTTCATCCCAAAGGGTCCATTGCAGAACAGGAATTTTCGCTGATCAAAAAAAACCTCTCCTTAATGATCGCGATCATTTTGCCAACTCTTATTTTACTTCTACTTACTGCCTGGAAGTATCGCTCAAGTAATACAAAAAAAGAGCATGAACCAGGAAAAAGTCTATCCGGTTGGCAAGAAGTGACTCTTTGGATAATTCCATCAGTGATCATCGCACTCATGGTGCCAATTAACTGGAAAGCAACACGAGAGCTCGACCCCTATCGCTCCATAAGCGGAGAAAAAGAACCACTTACAATCCAAGTAGTAGCACTTGACTGGAAGTGGCTTTTTATCTATCCGGAACAGGGCATTGCAACGATCAATTTTGTCCAGTTCCCAGAAAAGACGCCTATACGCTTTGCACTCTGTGCAGACAGATCACCTATGAACTCATTTTGGATCCCTTCGCTTTCCGGCCAGATCTATGCCATGACAGGGATGACAACAGTACTCCATCTTATAGCAAATGAACCTGGAGAATATGCAGGGAAAGCGGCAGAAATTAATGGAGAGGGCTACTCCAGAATGACATTTAAAGCAAAATCCTCGACAGAAGATGCATTTACTGAGTGGGTGAAGTCAGTAAAACACTCCCCCCTTACTCTTGATAAAGAGATGTATCGCCATCTTGCAAAACCAAGTATCGATCATAAGGTTGCAGAGTATGGCAGAGTAGCTCCCGATCTCTTCGAGATGGTTTTAGAGCAACCCTACCAAAAAAAGAGCACATTATGACTACAAACTGGCTCTACGGAAAGCTTACCCTGAATGCACTTCCCCACCAGTGGTATACAGTAGGGGCAACAATCTTTATGTTCTGCATGCTAGGAGTGATCTCTTACTTCATTACAAAACATAAGCGATGGCACTGGCTCTGGAATGACTGGTTCACTACAACAGACCCTAAAAAAATCGGCACAATGTACATGGTTTTTGCAGGGTTTATGTTTGTGCGCGGGATGATCGATGTTGGGATGGTATGGCTACAGCAATCTTTTGCCTGCGATACACAAGGCTATCTCACAGCAGATCACTTTCAGCAGATTTTTACGGCACATGGAGACATCATGGTCTTCTTTGTGACGATGGGTATTTTCTTTGGCTTCATGAACTGGATTATACCGCTGCAGATAGGTGCAAGAGACCTTGCATTTCCCTTCCTTAACTCACTTGGCTTTTGGCTTACGGTATCCGGCGGTATATTAATTAACTGGTTCTTTGTGGTAGGCGGCGATTTTGCAAATACTGGATGGCTTGCTGTTGCCCCCTATTCAGAGCTTGAATTTAACCCAGGCGTTGGTGTTGACTACCTCATCTGGAGCCTTCAGCTTTCAGGTCTTGGAAGCCTTTTTGCCGGCATAAACTTTATTGCAACGATCATAAAAAAGAGGGCGCCCGGCATGAGCCTCATGAAGATGCCAATGTTTGTCTGGGCATCTATGGGTGGTATGCTCCTTGTTATCTCAGCCTTCCCGGTTCTTACCGCAACGACGCTATTACTTTGGCTCGATAGAACATTTGATATGCACTTCTTTACGACAGGATTTGGCGGAAACCAGATGATGTACTGGAACCTTATCTGGATGTGGGGACATCCCGAAGTTTATATCTTGGTTCTCCCTGCTTTTGGCATGTATTCAGAGATAGTATCCACCTTCTCACAAAAAAAACTAGCAGGTTATACCTCACAAGTCTGTGCTATACTTCTTATCACCTTTCTCTCCTACTTAGTATGGCTGCACCACTTCTTTGTCATGGGGGCAAGTCCAGATGTAAACACCTTCTTTGGTGTTATGACCATGCTTATTGCAATACCGGCAGGAGTGCTAGTCTTTAACTGGATACTCACCATGTATAAGGGAAATATCATATTCGATACCCCTATGTACTGGTTTATGGGATTTGTCATTATCTTTATGATAGGCGGCATGTCTGGAGTCTTTATGGCATCGCCTCCTGCAGATTTTCAGGTACATAATAGCCTCTTTCTTGTCGCCCACTTCCACTCTATGATCATAGGGATTGCAATTTTTGGCACATTTGCAGGACTGCAGTACTGGTTTCCTAAGATTATGGGCTTTCGCCTCGATGAAAGGCTTGGAAAGCGTGCATTTTGGTTTTGGTTTGCAGGCTTTTTTGTCTCGTTTATTCCGATGTATTTGCTAGGTTTTATGGGGGCGCCAAGAAGGCTTGATCACTATGCATCCTCGCACGGTTGGCAGCCGCTCTATATCACCTCCTTTATAGGCTTTTTGATCATACTATGCGGCGTTGCGACTCAAGTGTATCAATTCATTATTAGCATAAAAGAGCGAAACCAAAATAGGGACCTTTCGGGAGATCCCTGGAATGGACGAACGCTAGAATGGTCTACGCCATCGCCTCCGCCTCATTACAACTTTACAGTACTTCCTGAAATCACTTCGCGAGAGCCCTACTGGGATATGAAACAAGAGGGCATAAGCTACAAGGGAAAATATGAAGATATCGAGATGTTTAAAAATACGCCCATGGGAATATACATCTCTTGCTTTTGCTTTGTACTTGGATTTGCGATTGTCTGGCATGTCTGGTGGCTAGCTATTTTAGGCCTCATCGGAGCAATAGCATGCGTCATCATTCTCTCATTTGATGATCATTTAGAATATATTGTGCCTGCTGAAACAATTCGAGAGATCGAAGAGAAAAAAGGGTCTCATCATGCAAACACATGAACATACGCCTCCCCCGCTTGAAAGCGATTCAAGAGTCTTTGGCTTTTGGCTCTATCTGATGACAGACCTTATTATTTTTGGCGTCCTTTTTGCCACATTTATTGTCTTTCGCAATAGCACCTTTTTTGGGCCGAGCGGCCACCTCCTCTTTCATATGCCGTCTGTGCTTGTAGAAACGCTTGCACTTCTTACAAGCAGCCTTACATGCGCTCTAGCAATGATCTACGTACATAAGGAAAGAAAGCTGCCAGCAATTTTATGGCTTGTTGCAACATTCATTCTTGGAATAGTCTTTCTTGGTGTAGAGCTTACTGAATTTTATCAGCTTGTCCAAGAAGGGCAAAGCCCATCAAAAAGCGCCTTTCTCTCCTCCTTTTTTACGCTTGTTGGCACACATGGTACCCACATTTTTTTCGGCCTCCTTTGGATGATCGTATGCATGGTGCAGATAGCTCAAGGACCATTTTCGCACATACGAGTATCAAGAATTTTTCGCATGACCCTTTTTTGGCACTTTCTAGACTTTGTCTGGATCTTCATTTTTACTATCGTTTACGGTATGGGGCATCTCTATGCATGAAAAAGCATTTTCACTTCGCATCATTGGCTTTGCCATTTCGCTTGTTTTGACCCTTTTGGCCTATTTTATCATAGTAAGCCCTGAATGGTTTTCACTTTCAAGCTCTATGGCCGTCAAAGTGATACTTGGCCTTGCGCTGACACAAGCTTCCGTTCAGATCTTCTTTTTCTTAGACCTTTGGAGAGAAAAAGGGCCCCTCTGGAACCTTAATGCATTCCTCTCCACCATTTCGATAATTGCACTTATTATCTTTTTTTCAATCTGGATCATGAACGATCTCGATATGCGAATGATGTAACTATTTGATATTGTGTTATTTATTTGCTAAATAATTAATATTTAGTTTATAATTAACACAATTTATGTCAAACCATCAAATAACACATTATTTGCGAGAAAATAGTTTAGCTTGGATTGCCACAGCTACTTATTTCGATATAAGTCAACGACAAGCTATGACCTACTCTACTCTGCTGCAAGAAAAGGTATCAAAACTTGCCGCTACAACTCTTGCATCTTGGACCCTCTTAGAAGATAATGAGCTTCCATTTACTACAGAAATCATCTCTCATAAAGGCATAATTTCCGTTATCACACACCACAAAAGAGTGCTTGGTAAAGGCTTTCATTCAACAGTAACAGCATCTATTGCGTACATGAGATTTGATTTTGGTATAAATAAAGAGCTTATTAGACCTGGAACCTTTCTTGTAAGTAAAACGTTTACTAATTCAATTTTCCGAGAAAGAGAAGAAAAAATTACCTCCCTTTTTACAGATGCAGACCACATTCGCCAGATTGC
>CAZEGK010000008.1:33805-38103 GCA_964512205.1 uncultured bacterium
ATTGCAACAATAAGGCAGCTAGATGGCCCGCACAAACTCTCTTGCCACGATGATTTGTGGGGACTTGGACTTATATTATTTGAAATAGTCCATAGAGTACAGCCAGAGTTTTGTAAAGTAGCAGCCATCGAAAAAGTAAAAAATGCGATTATCGAAAATGACACAGAAGGAATTGTGCATCACAAAAAACTGATGAGCGCATTTATAGAGGATCTCAAAAAGAAAAGCTCTATAAAAACCCCCTTCGATGAGCTTATCGTAGCACTTCTTGAGGGCGCATCCTTGGATGACTGTATAAAAATGGCTGAATCACTTGATGCAAGTAGTGATATTGAATCACCATCCTCGGGTGATATCTCTTCAAGTTCTGATTCAGAAGTAGATGCCCTTTGCGGCTACCTCGAAGCTCTTCAATAAACGTAAGAGGCTCTTAGGAACTGAAGACGCTTCACCTTCTAAAAAAAGTTTTTGCCCTTGACATTTTGATCAAAAAGAGTATGGTGCGACATAGATATTCTAATTGGATTTTATGAAAGACCAGAAGAAATTTGTCGGACCGATGCTCTTTTTTACGGGCGTCATTCTCTTTTTTATTTTACTGATGCAGCCGCTGAGCATCTATCACTTCCAAGACTATATTTCAGTCCTTTTTCCCGTAGGCACCATTGGCGGACAAGAACTAGACCTTTTGCTTATTATTCAAGCTGTGATGCTTCTTGTCATCATCCCGGTTTACATCCTTACCTTTATTTTTTCGTGGAAGTACCGCGCCTACAATCCAAATCACGAATATGATCCAGATCTTGTCGACAGCACACTTGCAGAGATTATTTGGTGGGGACTTCCCCTTGTGCTTACCATTTTTATTGCTGTCATCACAACATTTTATACCTATCGACTAGATCCATTTAAACCGATTGCTTCTGATAAGAAAGCAAAAACTGTGCAGGTAGTAGCCTTGCAATGGAAATGGCTCTTTATTTATCCGGAAGAAAAGGTAGCATCTGTAAACTTTTTGCAAATTCCAAAAGATACCCCTATTCACTTTGAAATCACTGCAGATGCTCCTATGAATTCCTTTTGGATTCCAAGCCTCGGCGGCCAAATCTATGCTATGCCCAAGATGAAAACGGAACTCAACCTGATAGCTGATAAAGAGGGAGACTATAGAGGCTGCTCTGCAAATATTAGCGGGATAGGATTTTCTGAGATGCACTTTATCACAAGGGCATCTAAAGAAGAGGACTATGAAAAGTGGATATCCTCTGCAAAAGATGCCAAAAGCGGACTCTCCATTAAAAGCTATGAAGAGCTTGCAAAGCCAGGCGTTGTAGATGCTCCTACACTCTATAGACTAGAAGATGAAACACTCTTTGACTATGTTTTTAATAAGTACATGTACCCCCAAAAGAGTTCGTGACCTATGTTTGGAAAATTAACTGCTGAAGCCTTTATCCATGACCCGCTACAAAATGGTGCTGTCATCTCCGGGATGATAGGAGGCCTTGCTCTTGTCATTCTCATTACCTACCTAAAAAGATGGAAATGGCTGTGGAATGAATGGATCACTACGGTAGATCCTAAAAGAATCGGCATCATGTATATTGCAACAGTCATCGTGATGTTTACAAAAGGCTTTTCCGATGGCCTCCTCATGCGTGCACATCAAGCACTCTCTGTCGGAGACTCCTATGGATTTCTTACTGCAGAGCACTTTCAAGAGATCTTTTCCGCTCATGGCACTACAATGATTTTCTTTGTTGCTATGGGTGCCATGTTTGGAATGATGAATTTAATCGTTCCCTTACAAATCGGTGCAAGAGATGTCGCCTATCCCTTTCTTAATGCGCTCGGTTTTTGGCTTTTTGCTGCAGGAAGTATGCTTTCGCTCATTTCACTTGGCGTCGGCGGTTTTTCGATATCAGGATGGCTTGCATATCCTCCATTGTCAGGGCTAGAGTATAGTCCAGGAGAAGGAACTGATTACTGGATTTGGATGGTGCAAATAGCAGGTATTGGCTCTACCATGTCTGGTATTAATTTTTTAGTTACAATACTGAAGATGCGCTGCCCTGGAATGTCGCTCATGAAGATGCCCATCTTTGTCTGGAGCTGTCTCTGCTCAGTGATTCTTGTAATCTTTGCCTTTCCCGTGCTTACTGCAACACTTGTCCTTCTTACGCTCGATCGCTACCTCGACATGCACTTTTTCACTGCAGGAGGAGGCGGAAACCCGATGATGTATGTAAACCTCATCTGGGCATGGGGGCACCCTGAAGTGTATATCTTGATGCTTCCAATCTTTGGAGTCTTCTCAGAGGTTGTTCCAACCTTTTCAGAAAAAAGGCTCTTTGGATATGGATCGATGGTATGGGCCCTCCTTCTTATTACCTTCTATTCCTTCATCGTCTGGCTGCACCACTTCTTTACAATGGGCGCAAGCCCGCTTGTAAACACCTTCTTTGCGATAATGACCATGGTCATCGCCATACCTACAGGGGTGAAAATATTTAACTGGCTCTTTACCAAGTTTAAAGGAAGGGTTCACTTTACATCGCCGATGCTCTGGTTTTTTGCCTTCCTACTTAACTTCAGCGTTGCAGGGATGACAGGCATACTCCTTTCTGCCCCTCCCGTGGATTATCAGGTGCATAATAGCCTCTTTCTTATTGCCCACTTTCATGGCATGGTAATTGGAGGGTTTCTCTTTGGCTTTTTTGCAGCCTTTACCTACTGGTTTCCAAAATTTACAGGCTTTTTCTTGGACGAGAAGCTTAATAGATATGCCTTTTGGTGCTGGCTTAGCGGCTTTTTACTTGCTTTCATCCCCCTCTATATGCTCGGCTTCATGGGTGCAACCAGAAGGCTTTCACACTATGAAGCGGAAACAGGATGGCATGGGCTCTTTATCGTTGTGGCATGTGGTGCGTTGATTATTGTTTGCGGAGCCTGCATACAGGTATATGGCCTCTACTCAAGTTTTAGAGATAGAAAGAAATTTGCTGACACTACTGGAGGAGATCCATGGAATGGAAGAACACTTGAATGGTCAACTCCCTCTCCACCTCCGCTTTACAACTTTGCAATCACTCCTATAGTTGGCCAGATCGATCCCCTGTGGGCTCTAAAAAGAGGCGAAGCTCCAAAACAAAACGAGCACTATGAGGATATCCATATGCCAAAAAACACGCCCATTGCGTTTTACATTGGCATGCTCTCTATCGTATTTGGCTTTGCGATTACATGGCATATCTTTTGGCTTGCGCTTGTAAGCTTTGTAGCAATAGTAGGCTGCGCCATTACGAGACTATCACACAAAGAAGAATTTGATTTAATACCGGCAGCTACTGTGAAACGTGAAGACCAACAAAGGAGATCAGGTCCCTATGACGCAAGATTTAGCCATCCATCATAAGGCAGAGCCCTTTCCTGATATAAGAACTCCTGATCCCCATCAGGATGTCTTTGCAAAGAATGTCTTTGGCTTCTGGCTCTATCTGATGACAGACTGCCTGCTCTTTGGCACCCTTTTTTGCACCTACGGCGTCCTGGTGCATAGCACATTTGGAGGACCGGGAACAAAAGAGCTGTTTAAGATTGGAGAAGCATTTGCAGAAACCATGCTCCTCCTCTTCAGCAGCGTAACCTGTGGGCTTGCGGTCTTAGCATCGCTTAAAAATAAAAAGCGGGCTGTACTCTTTTGGCTAACTGTTACCCTTTTGCTTGGAGCTTCCTTTGTTGCTATAGAGCTGCACGAATTCTCGAGCCTTGTCCAAGAAGGAAATAGCTGGGAAAAGAGCGCCTTTCTCTCCTCCTTTTTTGCACTTGTCGGCACGCACGGAACACACGTCTCTTTTGGCCTTCTGTGGATAGTAGTCATGCTTGGACAGGTTGCCTATCAAGGGATAAATAGCGATACATTCCGCCGGCTTGTGATCTTTAGCATGTTTTGGCACTTTTTAGACCTGATTTGGATTTTTATATTTACCTTTGTCTACCTAATGGGGGTACTCTAACATGCACGAGCCATCATTTGAAGAAATCAAAAATGAATACCACGGCACTTTAAAGGGCTACCTCATAGGCTTCTCTAGCTCTCTTCTTTTGACACTTGCCTCCTTTTACCTTGTTTGGCAAGCACTCCTTCCCAAAAAGCATCTGATCTACACCATAATTGGCCTCGCAATTATACAAGCAACTATTCAGCTTCGCTTCTTCATGCACCTAGGAAAAGAAGAAAAGCCGCGCTGGGAGTCCATTTCCTTCTTTTTTATGCTCGCATGCGTGTTGATTATCGT
>CAZEGK010000008.1:38203-41078 GCA_964512205.1 uncultured bacterium
TTATAGGAATCAAGGAAGGGATAGTCCCGCACATACATACCGCCTGGGCATGTAACTGGCACGGGGCCTGATTCTTTTGTAAGGCGATGCTCCTCCACATAGCGCAGGCCTCCTGGAACCTCTTGGTAGATCGCAAGCCAGCAGTCAGCTAGGTCATTGCGAAGGTCGTAGTAAAGAACACCCACAGAGCCATCTGCAGTAATAGCTACAAAAGGAGCAAATGCTTTTGCATGAGCCGCACGATTTGCAGGAAATGGCGCCGTCCAAGTAGCTCCACCATCACGAGAACTAATGAGCTGGATATTGTGATCACTATGCGAAGTATAGACGATATATAAAAAGCCATTTACAGGATTTATATTGTACTCTGCGATTTCACACTCTGCAACGAACTGATCGTTTACAAAAAGCTTGCCATTTTCAAGGCGAAAGGCAACTTCTTTTCCACTAAATCGTTTTTCCTTATCTTCCCAGCTATCATTTTGCCAAATGAGGTGATCATCTGATGCAAGCGGCAAAACAAGTACAGATTCTTGAGTCTGTTCATCTTGTTCTTTAGATAATTTTTTAACGACTTTCCATGACTTGCCGGCATCTGCAGATTCACCAACTACAACACTTCTACTCCCTGCTGTTGCCATAAGTTTTAGCTTTCCATCACTTGAAAAGCGAATCCAAAAATCAGAGGCCACTTGCGATCCACAAGGCGCCTCCACCTCTTGCCATGTCTTGCCGCCATCTGTAGTTGATGCGATCGTATACGATGAAGGGACATCTTTTTGCCAGCAGAGAGCCATCTCTTGTGGATTTTTAGGATTTTTAGCAAGACTTGGCTCAAAGAGGGATCTTCCTGGAAGTACACTTTGTACATAAGATGTTCCTATAGCGTTTGTCTCAGCAATAAAATCGTCGGCAACGAGTAGAGTCGTAGCAAATAGTGCTACTATAAAAAGCCTAACATTCATACAAACCCCCATTATAGTATATTTATTTTTAAACATAGCTTACCACCTGCTTTTTTGCAACATGGTTTGCTAAAAAAGCATCTAGCAATCTCACGCCAAAGCCAGTTACTTTGCTCGGGCTTTCCTTAGTCCAGCTTACACCTGCTATATCGATGTGAGCCCATGGAACATCACGCTCTACAAAGCAGCGCAAAAACTCAGCACACGCTCCGCTTTCTCCATAGAATTCATCGCCTAAGTTTTTTATATCAGCAATAGATGATACTATCTGCTTTGCAAAGCTCTCTCCCATGGGAAGCCTCCAGAGAGGCTCTTTTGCCTGCTTTCCTGCCTTGATAAGCATACTTGCCAAATCCTCATCATCTGTGTAAAGACCAGCATATGCAGAACCTAGTGTTGCAAAGACCTCAGGCGTTAGCGTCCCAAGATCGATGACAAGTTCTGGACTATATCTACTGATGCCGTAGTAGAGAAGATCTGCAAGCACCAGCCTTCCCTCAGCATCAGTGTCTACAATCTCAATTGTTTGACCAGAAAGAGAATCGATCACATCACCTGGTCTGATCGCTTTGCCATCTGGCATATTTTCCACAAGGCCGACAATGCCGACAACATATGCCGGGCTATTGCTAAGGCTTAAAGCCTTCATAAGACCAGCTACAGCCGCAGCACCTGCCTTATCCCACATCATCATTCTCTGAATCTCTGGTTTTTTGATGCACAAACCTCCGGAGTCAAAGCAAACACCCTTTCCGACTACAAGTGTCGGACGATCTTTTGCCAAACAACCCTTCCAGGTCATCGCTACCGCATAGGGAGCACGACCGCTTCCCTGCCCTACAGCCTCAAGACAGGGCATAGAGCGTGCATCTAAAAGCTCCACTTCAACACCAAGCTCCCGCAGGGCTAAAAGCCGCTCGGCAAATACTTGAGGATAGAGCCTATTTGCAGGCTCTATGGTAAGCTCTTTTGCAAAAGAGATCCCTTCAAGCAGGGCATTGAGGCGAAAATACTCCTCTTTTTGCTCTTCGAGAATATAGATTGTCTCTTCCTCTCGAACCACTTTTTCGCTCTTATATTTATCAAATGTCCATCTAGAAAGAGCACTTTCCAAAAGCTCGTCAAGGCCTCTTGCCAATTCTTTGTTATTTGTAAATTCTACTTTCATTTTTTTGAACTCCTCGTAAAAGTATTACTGACACTAAAAGCGCTCCTAAGGTAAGTACCAAGAAGCCTCGCATATAAATAGCTACAGACTCTGAAGGTATAGTCACTGCCATCATCTGACTGAGCAATCCACTCAAAAGATTAGCCATGGAAAACCCAAGCGATACCGCTCCCATTGTAGCTCCTATTCTTCCTGCAGGAGCAAGCTCTGCAGCTGACACCAAGATGGTAGGGCCAATAAAAAGCTCACCTATCGATATAAGCACAATTGCAGAGAGCATATAGGCTATAGGAACGGCCTCCCCGCAGCTAAAATAGAGCACGCTAAATGCTGCTGCTAAAAGTAAAAAGCCAATACCAAGCTTTGTCCTTCTTGGAAGGCATATTCTTTGAATAAATGGCCCTCCAATAAGAATGGTAAGCGGATTAAACATCACAAGAGATGCCGCAGGTATGCATCCAAATAGAGTCTCACGAAGGACGTGGCGCTCGCTAAAGAGCACAAATGTCGATCCAAGCTGCTCTTCACAGCCATAAAAGAGCGCTAAAAGTGCAATAAGCAGTGTAAGCTTCTTATATGCTAAAGGCTTTGAACTCCTAGCCTGACTTGCTCTCTCTTGAAGAAGCGATCTTCCAAGATAGAGCACCA
Source organism: uncultured bacterium (assembly GCA_964512205.1). Lineage (GTDB taxonomy): Bacteria > Chlamydiota > Chlamydiia > Chlamydiales > FEN-1388 > SZAS-7. The sequence continues at coordinate 40,985 of CAZEGK010000008.1, forward strand.
AAAGCCCCATGCACATACCAATAGCTGCAAGGCCAAAGCCGTAATGCCAGCCATAGATTTCACCAACTGCTCCGCAGCAAAGAGCTGCCAAAAA
>CAZEGK010000008.1:41178-73730 GCA_964512205.1 uncultured bacterium
CGTAATGCCAGCCATAGATTTCACCAACTGCTCCGCAGCAAAGAGCTGCCAAAAAGCCCCCTATATTGATACCCGTATAATATATGGTATAGCCTGCATCCACTCTTGGATCATTTGCCTCGTAGCACTGCCCTACAAGGGCAGCGCAGTTTGGACGAAAAAGGCTTGTACCGACCACTATAACTATCAATCCAAGAAAACAAAAGACCTCTGCATCCCCTAAAGCCATTATGATGTGACCAAAGGTGATGATGGTACCGCCTATAAAGATAGCTCGCTTTAGCCCTAGATACCTATCTGCAATCATACCACCAAAGACCCCTCCAAGCTCAAGGAAGGTCGTATAGGCAGCATAAATAAAGAATGCCCTCTCATCGCTATAGCCAAAATAATGCACCATGTAGAGCACTAAAAGAGCCCTCATGCCATAGTAGCTAAAGCATTCCCACATGGAGACAAAGTTTAAAAGGTAGAGTGCCTTAGGCTGCTTTGTCATCTTGCTCCTCCTTTATGCTCGAGGCAAAGATGTGATCAATTTTGACGACGTTGTAGGCATCATTATAGAGATCACTTTTGTAGCGAATAACATCATCTTCTGCACCAGGAGCATCAAGTGGCCCCTTGCTTGCAAGGGATGCATACTGGGGACACCTAGCACAGTTTGCTCGCACTATATTCATAAAGCCCACTTCCATAATGCGCGATCGAAGATCGGTATCATTCGCTATATAACCCTCTACAACTATGAGAGGCTCTTCGAGGCTTCTACCTACTACATCGACAAGCTTTTCTTCCGGCAGCAAAATAAACACTTTTTTAGGCCGAGCATCCACAATTTGCCGATCACAGAAAAGCAGCTTGTTTTTGACACAAACCACTCCCCTATATGTTCTAAAGACCGTCTCTGTATTGTGTAGAAGCGGCACCGAAACAATAGGTGATTCATAAAGCCTCGAATTTTTTACCGAAGACTCCCTTACGCACCGAAGAGATCGCACTAGAAAATCTCGTCTTTCATCATTTGGTAAAAGCTCTGAACGATTTTGAATAAATGCTACAGCCCGCATCGATTCTTCCGTTTGAAGGCCATCGACAATAGACTGAAGTGCGCCCTTTATTGCAGGCTGCGGAGCTTTTTTCGTCCCAAGTTTTTGACAAAGAAGTGTGATATCCGTTATTGGTACCGCCACTCCCTCTTTGTCTATATCACGATTTACAACACAAAGTATGCGTGCGCGAAGAAGCCGAGACATTTCCGAGCTCACTGGCATATCGATCTTTGCCTTTTCAACAAAATAGGTTTCTAAACATCTGCTACCCTCTAGCGGTATTGGTTTAGAAAGCAGATTTTTTGCCTCTTTAATAAAGGCAGCCATGCGGACAGCTTCTTCACATAATGCTAGCCGATTTGCTTGCAGCAAAGTAACAACTTCTAATGCATTAATTTGACATCCAAAGTTTTTGACGATTGGGTCAAAGCCTTTGTAGCGGCTTTCAAGAATGCAGCTGCAAGCTTCCTCTGCTACTGTTAAAAATATTTTGCCGATTCGAGTACACAGGTTGCCATCTGATGAACCTTTCGCACCTATAGTGCTTTTATTTACTGAAATCCTCTCCGGCCGATCACGTGCGGGTAGAAGGGATGTAATAAGCGTAGACATGCTACTACTCCAAAAAAATAAGTTAATTTAATATTTTATTTAACAATGACAGCAAAAAGCATGCGCATTGTTAAAGACTTAAAAATAATTTTGACTAATAAAAGTAATGGAAATGGCTATGATGCCAAAAGAAGGAAGGGAGGGCAAAAACTGAACGTGTAGCAGAACTACAAATTGTTATAGGTATACAAATACTCTGGGTTTTCATGTGCATTCTCCTTATGTTGCACGAGGTTTAGGAAAAAAATGTATCTTAGACTTTGGATTGTTACTTATCGCCAGCGGCGAAAATACAATCCGTGATGATAATGGCGATGAAAAAACGAGAGCATGAACCGGCTAAAAGAGGGGCTCTTGGATAGTTTTGAGGCTGTATTTGTAGCTTTATTGTTCATACGGCATGGAAGTATATCGATTTTTCTTAATTCATGCAAATCATAATTGAAAAAGCCATGATGATAACTAGGGAATAGATAAACATCTGCCTTGCCCAGAGCCTATTATTTTCTGCGGTAAAGCCGCGTATTGCAAGAATCAGCCAGCTTGTTGAAAGGATAGACATCACGGCAAGAAATGCATGGGAGGTATAGCCTAGAAAAGTAAGAAAGGGCAATGTGGCACAAAATGCAATGACATACATAAGCATTCTCGCCTTAGAAGCATCGACACCCTTTACAAGAGGAAGTACCGGAATCTCTGCCTGCCTATATTCATCTATGCGGTACATGGCAATAGCATAAAAATGGGGCATCTGCCACAGCACTACGACAAAAAAGAGCAGCCATGCAGCAAGATCTAGCGTATTTGATACCGCTGTATAGCCAACAAGTGGTGGAATGGCACCTGCTACACTTCCAATCTCCGTACATAAACTTGTGTGATACTTTGAGAAGCTATAGAGCACTACGTAGACAAAAAATCCAAGCACTGCAAGTGAAAGTGAAAGAAGGTTTGCTGCAAGAAAGAGAGTTGCAACACCGACCACTCCAAGACCAAACCCAAAGCGAAGTGCCTTTTGAAGGGAAATTGTCCCCGCAGCAAGGACGCGGTGTCTTGTGCGCACCATTTTTTGATCCATCGATCTATCGATATAGTTGTTCCAGACACAGCCAGAGCCAACAATACAGGAAAGACCTAGTAGTGTCCAAAAGAGAAGACTTAAAGAAATCTCACCCTTTGAAGCAAGAAAAAATCCTGCCATACATGTGACAGCATTACCAAATATGATACCAGGCTTTACAAGCTGTATGTATGATTTAAGCATGTGACACCCACTTTTTTGCCTTTTTACAAAAATAGGTTGAGATTGTCAAGTTAGATAGATGGAAAAGCGTGTGAATTTTTTTACCACCATCACCGTCTCTCTTTGGTAAAAAAACCTACAAAATATCTAGCAATTGATGATCTGGGTTTTGCTTTGCTGCATACTGCTTTTCCCATTGGCTTGAGAAGAGGACGACAGGGCGATTATTTTTGTCCTGAACGAGCATCGCATTGGTTGGTTTTTTGAAGGCGGCTATATCCCCTATCACCCATGCACTTGTTGCATAAGGAAGCGGCGTAAGCCTTGTCTCCACACCATATTCATCGCGAAGGCGGTACTGCATTACTTCAAACTGCAGCTGTCCGACAGCGCCGAAGATGGAATAGCCAATGTCTTCGAAAGGACGAAGAAGCTGGATAGCACCCTCGCTTGTAAGCTGGATGACGCCTTTATCAAAGCTTTTTCGCTTGCCTACATCAGTTGGTGTTACTTCTGCAAAGATTTCTGGTTGAAACTGAGGAAGCGGTTTAAAGGTAAAGCCGCCGGTAAGAGAGAGCGTATCTCCGATTGCAAAAAGGCCTGGATTGATCACGCCGATGACATCGCCTGGAAAGGCATAGTCAAGTGTTGTCCGCTCTCCTGCTACCATACCATGCGGCCGTGAAAGACGGATTTCCCTTCCGAGTCTGTGATGCTTTACGACAAGATCTCTCTCAAAGCGGCCGGAACAGATGCGCAAAAAGGCCATGCTATCGCGATGCCTTCTATCCATGTTTGCCTGCAATTTAAAGATATAGCCGCTAAAAGGTGTACTGACCGGATCTATTTCAATTTCGCTCCCATCTATGGTATCTACGATGCGAGGCTGAGGAGGTGGCGCTAAGTGAATAAAAGCGTCAAAGAAGGGTTCAATACCAAAGTTTGTAAGGGCAGATGCAAAAAAGACAGGGGTTACTTTTCCTTGGAGAAAATCTTCTAATGAAAAACTATTTCCAGCAAGCTCTAGAAGCTCTAGTTCCTCTTTAAGTGCAGCATCATCATCAGGAAGAGCGCCTTTTGTGATCTCTGCCCTTTGAGCGCCGCCAGTAGATGCTTTATGAAAGTAGAGGCACTCCTTATTCATTCTGTCATAGACGCCGCGAAACTCCTTTGCACGTCCAATTGGCCAGTTCATCGCAAAGGAATGAATACCAAGCACCGTCTCCACTTCATCCATAAGATCAAGAGGATCTCTGCCCGGCATATCCATTTTATTTATGAAGGTAAGAACGGGAATCTTGCGAAGGCGGCACACCTCAAAAAGCTTTCTCGTTTGCTTTTCAACACCTTTTGCAGCATCTATCACCATGATGGCGCAGTCTGCGGCTGTAAGTGTTCTATAGGTATCTTCTGAAAAGTCTTCGTGACCGGGGGTATCTAGAACATTAATAACAGTATCTTTATAGGTAAACTGCATGGCAGATGCGGTGATAGAAATACCACGCTCTTGCTCCATAGCCATCCAGTCGGAAGCTGCAGACTTTCGCCCTTTTCTTGCTCGTACCATTCCGGCAGTGTGGATCATTCCGGAGTAGAGCAGCAGTTTTTCTGTAAGAGTTGTTTTACCGGCGTCGGGGTGGCTGATAATGGCAAAGGTGCGCCTTTGCTTACATGCGTTTGCTATTTGATCATTTTCCATAGAAGAGGCAGTATACCTGCCAAGATCTTTTTTTCTCTAGAAAAATATCTGACTATTAAGGATAATTTATGACTATGAAAAACAAAACATTATTTATACTGACTTTATTATTATCTTTATTCCTTATTAAGGAAGTTCGTACTGAAAACATCTATCCTATTGCAATTATAGGATCTGGCGCAGCAGGCACAATGGCTGCAAAACGAGCTACACTTAACAATCGCGATACCCTTCTTTTTACAGGTGTCAAAAAGACAATGAAAAAGGGGCGAGGCTACTGGGTTCGCAAAGTCGAAAATATCCCAAGCCTTGCAAACTACACAAGAGCGATAAACCAGCTTCGCGATGAAACGCTGCTCGAAATAAGCCAAGGACCATTTAAGGATAAACTGCACGTAGTTGCAGACACCGTTCAATCGATTGAGAAGCAAGATGATTGTTTTGTGATCACGGATGCGTTAGGAAATAGCTATAGAGCACAATATGTAGTTTTAGCTACAGGCATCATGGATGAGCAGCCTCTCATAAATGGCACAATCGATACAATACTCCCCTTTGCAAATAAGCAGCTCATTGCCTACTGCATTCTTTGCGACGGACATCGCTCACTTGGAAAAAATAGTGCGATCATCGGCTTTTCAGAAAATGCCGCACAAAATGCCCTTATTCTCCATAGCAGATACAACCCTCCAAAGCTTGCGATCCTTACAAATGGAACCCCTCTTTCGGTATCGGAAGAGACAAGGCAAAAACTAGATGCAAGAGGCATTGCGGTCTATGAACAGCCGATCATTAGCATTGAAGGTACTGCCAAAGAGCGAATAATGAACGGTTTTATGCTCGAAGATAGCACCTTTGTTGAAGCAGAGATAGGCTTTGTCTCTCTTGGCATTCGCCCAAACAATGGATTTGCACTTGACCTTGGCGCACAAGTAGATGAGCAAGGACTCGTCATCGCCGATGCAAATAGCCAATCCTCTGTTGAAAACCTCTTTGTAATCGGAGATCTTCGCGCAAACAGCATGAAGCAGATATACACTGCCTGGCAACATGCCGTAGATGCCATCCAGCAAATCGATCGCAGAATTCGCGCCGAGGAAATGCCTTAACACGATTCGTGCCCGTGCCCGAATTTGTTTCACGGACACGGCCGCGAGCGTTACCTATAAATCATGCCGAAAGCATGTAACCAGGTGGTCATTGACAAGCCCCACCGCCTGCATATAGGCATACATAATCGTCGGACCGACAAAGTTAAAGCCGCGCGCTTTCAGATCTTTACTTAGCTCTTTAGATTCCTTTGTCTCAGCTGGGATTTCACTATGAAGTTTCCAGCTGTTTTTTATTGGCTTACCATCGACAAACTGCCAAAGATAGCTGTCGAAGCTGCCAAACTGCTCTTGGATTTTAAGAAACCCTCTTGCATTTTGAATTGCAGACTCAATTTTGAGCCTATTGCGGATGATGCCAGGATCTTGCATCAGCTCTTCTGTATTGCAGGAAAGGACAAGTTTTGGATCAAAACCAAAAAATGCCTTTCTATACCCCTCTCGACGACGCAAAATAGTGCGCCAGCTAAGGCCTGCCTGCGCTCCCTCTAATAGTAAGAACTCAAAGAGCACTCTATCATCATGCTGCGCCACTCCCCACTCTTCATCATGGTAGCGTATGTCAATCGCATCGCCATTTTCTACCCACGCACATCTTGTCGTCATTCGAGTGGAATGTAGACAAATTGTGCAGCTGGTGCCACTTTTGTCATAATGTTAAGGGTTCCAAGAAGCTGCTTTACCTTGCCAGCTGGCGCCTCTGCTAGATAGACTGTAGCTATCTCATCATATGGCACATGATCTGAAACAAGTCCAACAAGCGCTGAAAGCATTGGAGAGACTGATGGATTATAGGCAGCATTCTCAATGTATGATCCGCTATAGAGTTTGCCATCTTTTGTGAGAAGTGAGACACCTGATGGGCAGTTTGAATAGGGGGCATAGGATGCACCTACCGCTTCAAGGGTACGTACAATCGGATCATCAGACTCTGGCAATTGAACCTTTGATAGCATTCCCCCAGTAAGGCCAAGATCTTGCGGACCAAATGCATGTGGAAGAAGCGCTGAAAAGGGTGTTGGAGCAGCATGCGGCGTGTAGATAGCAATTTGCTCAGTAGAGCTTCCGATCTCATTAATAAACTGCCTGCAAAAACCGCAAGGTGCTGCAGAGAGAGCGATAGCTGTAAGCGCTTCTTCTCCATGATTTCTTGCATTTATAAGCATAAACTGCTCGCCATGTATGCAAGAGGGCAGATCTTGAAGCTCAAGGTTTACGCCAAGGTAGAGATTGCCACTTTTTCCAAGGCCTACAACACCTACATAATAGTTTGATATATCAGGCCGTGCAAAGGGTTTAATTTCACTAACGAGGCTCTTCATAAGCTCATCTATTGTAATACCCTTATTATCTAAAAGCTCCACTACATCGCTTGCTGGAATAAAAAAAGCCTGTTCCGAAGCATTTAGGAGCGAGGTGAAGGCAACTAATAAAAGAAAAAGTTTTTTCATCTGATCTCCTTGAGTTGAAAAAGGCAAGCGTACTACACAAAGGCTATTTATTCCCACAGCAACTGTCGCAAGCAGAAAAAATATCACCTAATTTTTCAAGACCATGAATCAAGCAGTATTTGGATAAAGATGGCTTAGAAAGGCTGATAGACTACTCTGCATGCCTTCCTTTCACACTCCGTTACTCCTATTAAGTCGATCACCGCCTATCCACTCCACCATCGATAGTGATGGTGGACCCAGTCATCCAGCCTGACTCATCGGATGCCAAAAATATTGCCGCGCCCACTTGATCCTCTGGCAGGCCAGTGCGTCCTAAGGGGATATCCTCAGCAAGAAGCTTCCAACCCGCTGAATCTTCCTCCCAAAGAAAGCGATTGAGATCGGTTGCTATTAAACCGGGCGCTAAGGTGTTTACCCTGATCCTATAAGGCGCAAGCTCTAACGCAGCGCCTTTTGTCAACATACTTAAAGCAGCTTTAGAACATTGGTAGGCAGTTAAATTTGGTGCTGTATAGTTCGCACTAATAGAAGATACATTAATTACACTCCCCCCACCACCCTGATTTTTGCGATAAGCCGCAAAATGCTGTAGAAGCAAAAATGGACCTTTAAAATTAATGCCCATTGTTCGATCTAATTCAGATTCAGAAATTTCCAGAAATGGTGCAAAAGATAAAACACCTGCATTATTTACTAATATAGTAACGTCTCCTAAAAAATCGATGCTCTTATGGAAAAACTGAGCAATACTTTCGGCATCGTTTATATCTACCTGAATAGCAATAGCTCTTGTACCAAATGCCGATATTTCTTCTACAGTAGCACGAGCTGCTTCATTATCAGTACTAAAACCAACAACAACTTCTGCACCTTCTTTTGATAGCCCTATTGCAATGGCCTTTCCAATCCCCCTATTTGCACCTGTAACAATTGCTTTTTTTCCTACTAGGCTTGGGCACGCATACAGTGCACTGCATGAAGCTAAAAGAATAACGAATATACTATTTTTCAGAATGCATACCATTTTGTTTTCTCCAGGTTTTTCTCAGATGCAAGATAACAAAGCCCATGCAATTTAGCCAAGTAAGGAAGGAACATATTGTTCCTCCGATTATGGGTTTTTTAAGACAGTATAAGTGATTGTGTAGGGCATTGTGAAACGTTCGCAAAATGCCTGCCAAAAAGCTGCAAAGGGATGATCATAGCTTCGGTGATTTATTTGGAAAGCGAAAATGTCTTTTATTATGAACTGTTTTCCGTCAGATCGGGATTTCATGAAATTTAGTGTAAAAGGCTAGCGTACTACACGAAGGCTATTTATTCCCACAGCAACTGTCGCAAGCAGGAGATATAAAGCAGCATATGTGGGTCCAATAGATCCAGAAAGCGATAAAATCAGCATAAGGCCCATAAAGAGATAGAGCGCTACGCTATTTTGCATCCAAATTTTTTTGACACTCTGACTTAAAGCGACAAGATTTTGAAGAGAAGCTAAAGATCCTCCAAGAAGGGTAATAGAGGCATCAACTGCCACTTTTGATGCAAAGATACATCCACAATCTGCTATGCGAGAAAGCTCTGGATTATTATCGATAAGAAGGATCTTTTTACCCTCACGTTGGAGCTTCTTTATCGTCTCTACCTTCTGTATTGGATTTGCCTCTGCTTGGAAACGATCAAATCCAAGGGCATTTACAAGCTGCACAACAGTGACTCTGCTATCTCCTGAGAGACAAAAAAGCCCAAATCCATCCCCTTTAAATGCTTGTAAGGTCTCAACAACATCTCCTCTCACAGGATCTGAAAGGACTATAGTTCCTAAAAGCTTTTTGCCTTTTGCGCAAAAGAGCACAATGTATCCCTGATTTCGCATATCTTCAGCGCGGCGCTGGTAATAGCCAAGATCTATTCCCTCCATCAGCTTTTCATCGCCGATACGTAGCGTCTCTTGTCCGATATTTGCCCGAATACCAAGCCCTGGAACCTCTTCAAGACTCGTCACTTCATCAAGCGTAAGCATATCTTCTCTTGCCTTTTCTACAATGCAGCGTGCATATGGATGCTTAGAGAGAGCTTCTAGGCTTGCAGCAGCTACTAAAAGCTCATGCGGCTTAACGTCCTCTACCGGATCAATGGAAACTATCGATGGCTTTGCATACGTTAGTGTGCCATTTTTATTCACGACGAGCATAGTGCAGGAGGCTGCATCATCAAAGGCTTTAGGATTTTGCACGACAATCCCCTCATTTGCAGCTTCAGCGATAGCAAGCTTTGAAAGAAGAGAGGATGAAAAAAGAAGCGCAGAGGGTGAAAGACCGATAAGCAGTGAAACTGCCATCAAAATGGCATTAGAGGGTTCAGAAAAAAGAGAGCCAAACAGAAAAACGATAACTCCGAGCACGATAGATCCAATTATCACCTGTGAAGAAAATAGCCCTACCCTATTCTCTAGAGGCAGCTTTCTTGCAAAAAGAGCCTCTGTATTTGCTAGCACCTTTTCGTAGACGCTCTCTTTTGCTGTTTTAGTAGCTCGAACAAATGCACTTCCCTTAAGGACTTTAGATCCTGCCAAAACATCACTTCCCACTACCTTTAGGACTGATTTTTTATTACCGGTAACCGGAGATTCATCTACTTCTGATTCCCCAGAAAAAAGAATGCCATCACAGGCAATTACATCCTTTTGTTGAATGCGTATTGTATCTCCGACTTTAAGCAGATCTACAGGAATTTCTTCAGTACGTCCATCTATTAACAGCTTAAAGGCACTCTTTGGAGCCATATTTTTCTTTTTCTCTATCGCAATATCTTTTTGCTTGTCTATCGCCTGCTCCACAATCTGTATAAGCAAAAAAAGCACAGTTATTGCACACATTGTGCCATAGAGCGGAAACTTTCCCACAAGGCTATAGAGATAAAGAACTAATACAGCTACAGAGTAGAGGGTATATATGGAAATTTTTTCTCTATACACACTATAGAAGAATGTCCAGTTACCCATGAAGAGGACAATAGTTGCAAGCAGCCATTGAATTGATGGCTCAAGATTGCGAACAAAAAAGGGAAAGGTAAAGAGCAGACAAAACCAAAAGCGAGGGACAAGATCAGAGGATTCTTTTTTCTTATTTGAAGAGGTCGTCAAATCGCTTTTTTGCTTCATCATCCTTTTTCCCAAGAAATTGGCCTTTTATCGAAAACTCTTCGCAAAAATTTGCTTTTGCACGGTCTGAAATAAAGTCAGTGCCAGGCACCATACAGTCGTTTGGAAGTCCTGGCTTATAGTATTTACAGTTTTTGCAGGAATGAAGGTCTGCTCCGCAAGCTTCGCAGGATGTTCTAAAGGTAGGCTTTGCCTCAAGGGCATCCAGTACTTTTCCGCAATTCCAGCACTGCATCAGAAGACAAATGCTCCCTTTTGGATTACCTTCACCGTTTTTCCATCATAGGTTTCTGCTATGCAGTCTACTTCTTCGTTAGAGATCATAAAATCTGTGTGGACATGGCTATCGTTACAGCCAACGCTTGCAAGCTCTTCCTTCGACATAGTAGATCCTCCCTCAAGGCAGTGCGTATAGGCAAAGCCAACAGCTATATGGCAGGCTGCATTTTCATCAAAAAGAATTTCCTCAAAGAGCCTTTTGCTTTGATAGATTGGCGAATCAATCCCTACAAGCGCAACCTCTCCAAGGCGCTTTGCTCCAGGATCGTTTGCAATGTAGGCTGCAAAGTGCTCACTTCCCTCAGCTGCAGTAAAGTGCGTTATTTCACCATTTTTAAATTCTATCTCTAGGCCCTTTACAAGACGTCCGTTAACAGGTACAGGACGCGTTACGCGAACTTTTCCTTCGGTATGGCGATAATCTGGAGTTGTAAAGCACTCCTCCGTTGGAATATTTGCTTCAAAGAGCACACCTTTTGTGCTCTTCGCATTGCCGGAGCGAAAGCGCGCTTTTTCAGAGAGAACCACTTTGAGATCGGTTCCTGGACCTGTAAAATGAAGCGTTTTAATTCGTGCGTCATTTAGCTTTTTTGCCCGCTCATGGAGCATATCTTGATGCTTCTCCCAAGCTTCTAGGCACTCTTTTTTGTCTGCCCTGCATATATGGAAAATAGCATCCCATAGCGCTAGGTATGCGGCATCATCATCGAGCTCAGGAAAGACCTTTTTTGCCCACCCTTTTGTAGCCGCTGCTGCAACGGTCCACTGCACCTTTTTTTTGCTTACACCCTCTACATAATAATTCTTTAGCGCTTGTCTCAGGGCCATTTGCACGGCATTAATCTTACCTACCGGAAGGTGTGCTTGAGAGTCTGGATCTTCGCTTCCAACAAGCCTAAGAACACACGATCCATCCTCAACAAAGTCATTATACTTTGTAGGAATAAAGCGAGGAATATAACTCAAATATTCATCAGACTGTGAATCAGTGATTCTCGTTTTGAGGATTTCTGGGTCGATAAAATCGACATTAACAAGCTTTGCCCCTTTTTTATAGGCAGCTTTTACCAGCAGCTGAATAAAGTCTCTCTGGACTATCTCTCCCGTAATATTTACAACCTGTCCCGGTTGAACATTTAGGCCGTGAGCGATAAGAAGATTTGCGTATGTTTCTAACTTTTCTTTAAATTCCATTGTCAGTTCTATTTTTTAAGTTGATTTGCGAGATCTGCTTTTTTGTTTGCAAGAGCAGCTATTCTATCATCAATTGAACGAAGTTGAGAAGAGAGTTCTTGCTCATCCTCAATGGATGCGTGGTATTCATCCAGTAGTGATTTTGTGCGGCTTGCAGCAGCTTGAAGTTTATTTGTTATGGTTTGCCGCTCTTGGTAGAGCTTTGAAATGTTGCTATCTGCAGTGCCCATCTCTCTTCGAATATCAAGATCTGTCGTATTTCTCGGCCGTTCAGCGCGATGCTGCATAATTGTTGTCGGCTCATCGGGAGCTGCGAGAAGGAAAAGCGCAAATGCTATATTCATCAATTCACCATTTTCTTCCACAGTACGAAAATCCCTACAAAATTGCAATCAGAGGAAAACTTTACCAAAGAGAGACTGAGTCGAAGAGACTAAAGTACTAGGAAAAAAAGGATTTTAGGGAGGATTTGGCATAATGGGGATTTGTAACCTCAGCGCCGATGGTTTTGGCAAGGTATTTCGCATTGCCACCTTCCCAAAGCGCGATGCCCTCTTTGATCAAAACGCGCTGAATAGCAAGCTCTCTAAGCGCTGACATATCGAGTGCTTTGTAGCCATCTTTTTGCATCATCTTATGCATCTGGGCATCTACTTTTGCACGAGATGTTGCAGTCTCTTGAGAGAATTTCTCTGCTTGCTCTTGATACTCCTTGAAGGTTTCTTCCAAAGGCTTTAAGGGTGAAGATCCATTATTGTAGGCATAGTATTCGAGCACCTTCTCTGCAAGCTCTTTACTTTGTTCTTTGCTGTAGCCAAGTGTGATAAGGTAGTCTGTCATCTTCTTTCGCACCTCTTTCCACTCTGGGCTTGAAAGAAGGCGCCTATTTGCCATATGGGTCGCCACTTCTGTCAGTATGGAATCTACAAATGCTTTTGCATCTTGCGGCTCTTTTTTGGGGTGGAAGAGCCCTTCAGAATGGATAAGTGTCTTCTTATTTGCTCGCCTCGGAATATCACTCATTGCTAAGTGATAAAGCTCCATCGAAGTGATGCCGCCAGAGCGTGTAATGGAAAGATCGCTTCTTGCCATGAGGAGTGCAATTGCTGGATCTTGCTGATTTGTAAAAGGTACGATATTGCAATTGTCAGGAATTTTTCCCTGACTTTTAAGCTCTTCAACTTTCGCTTTTACACTCTGCCAGAGCGCACTTCCCGGAAACCCGCAGTAGATAAAAAAGTGATGCACTCTCCCCTTTTGCGCCCCTTCTTTACTTGCAGAGACAAACTCTTTCAGCCACTCATGGACGGATTCATTTGTAGGAACACTGCCGAGCATCAAGAAGGCAAGTTTATCCTCTTGTTTGATGTGGGTATTGATAGGACCCTCATCTTCGCGATTGAGAACAAAAGGAAGGTCTAGGGATGGCTGTAAAAGGGCATTTTTTAGATTTTCAGTATTCAAAAATGCCTGGCGAATAGGAAATTTATCAGGAGTTATCACCTTTACCTTACCTACATACTTTTGCCAGAAGGCATCTTCTGTTTCATTTGGCTTGATAAAGGGTTTTGGAGCATGAAGCGTCACCATCTGGCAAAGTGAATCATCATTTGAAAGCTTCTTTACCGATGGAAAAAAGTGAGAGGCTTTTTTGGAGGGCATATCCGTCAGATAGACATCCATATGCATATTCCAGCCGCGCTCATGATTTACTGTCCGCATGGCAGAAACAATGGCGTTAATGCAAAAGGCCTGCGTACTTACCACAAACTCCGGCTCTACAGCCAAGCTCTGAAGGAGCCATTTTGTGCGAAAGTAGACGATAGGATACATGATTATTTCTGCAAGCCATCCCCACCAGGCGTGACGCTCTAAATAGGATATATTGCCGCTTGCTTGCGCGCTATCCCATGCATTAACTGCCCAGTCTCCAAGAAAGCCAAGCATTTTTGGCCCTGTGACATCAACATCATGTGCTGTGAGATCGTTATTATATTCTATTTGCTTTTGCTGCTTGATTGCCTGCATAGCAGTTCTATGGCCGCCGCCAGATCGTGCCCAGAAGAGAAGTCCTGTATGATTAGTAGGGGTAATACTCATTTATACCTCATTCTGGGAAACTCTTGCTACAAGCCAAGAATACATTTTTGCAAAAAAGTCTGAGCAGATAGAGTGTGAGGAAGTAACAGCAACAGAGCGCTTTTTATCCTCTTTTAAGTCCAGCTTACAAGCCCTAGTAAGATCTGCACTTTTTACTACAAATATTCCCTCATGGTCATATTTTGCGCTTTTTTTGTTAAAGTTAAAGCTGCCGATAATAAGGTGACTGCTGTCGAATATAGTAACTTTTTTATGATAGAGCTGATGATCGCCTGTATATTCATATACCTTATCTACAAGGTAGTAAAAAGCTCTACTTGCATGGGTAAGGTAATAGCGTCCAAGAGAATATGCATTTGCCATACCGTTGAGATGTGCCTTTACTTTTATGTTATTTGCTCTTGCTCTTTGAAAGGCCTGCTGTATTCTCGATGTTGGGCAAAACTTCCAGTTTGCAAGGCGAATTTCCTCTTTTGCACGATCTATTCGCTTTTCATACTCTCTAACAATCGGATTTTGTGTGCCATGCTCGGGGCCCCCAACAATATATTTGAGGCGTACATCTTTATAAAGTCTCTCTTCTTTGTGAAAGTCAGGGCAGACCCCTTTTTGCTGAGTAAGAGCAAAGTAGCGGCTTGAGGCATCGTGCTGAAATGTTCTGATTTCCCACAATCTATAGAGCTTAAAAAATTGATCTCGCATAAGCTCGGCAACTTTAGTACTTTCGCCAACAAGGTCCGTATCCTTTGCAGCAGGAGGGATAAGGCCATCTGTTTTTTCGCCATCTTGCGGAATGTGACTATCTCTACAAAATTGTGCACAGAGGCCGGTTCCACCAGATACAAAGTATTTACCATCGACGATAAGCATCTTCATATGGTTTTCTTCGGTATGGATGCTAAGGCCAAGCTTTCTATGACGATCCGAAATAAGATATTCAAATCGACCCGGATAGCTAGCTGCTAGCCTCTTTAACAGCTCCCTGTCATCCTGTTCTAAAATATCGTCGTGGCTAACGAGTATATGTGCTTTAAAATGACCCTTGTCTATAAGCTTTTTTTCAACACGAGAAAGCGCATCCCGAAAAAGCTCGCCACCCGCAAAGTTACAAGAAAGCTCGATACTCTCCTCGGCAGCATCTATCATCTTGAGCTTCCAGTCTCGGCTTTCATCCGCATTTTCAGTGAGGCGAAGGTTTGCCTCAGTATATTTGCCAAGTTTTGCTGCTGACTCCGGAGTTTTATGGGCCCCCTCAGCTGGAAGCTGGTAAAGAAGTCGTTTTTTACTTACAAGATCATGTATGACTTTAACCAGTGTAAGAGAAAGTGAGGTAGCAGCGCCAACGCCAATACCCACTATCATTCCAAGCCCACCTCCTACTAAGAATCCAATCCCAGAAGCTGCGATGATGATAGCAGCCAATAAAGCAACTTTTTTAACAATAGAGATCCATTTGTGCTTTGTTTTGGGAAGGGATTCCCCTATTTCTGGATAGTAGCGTTCTACCTTGCGTCCGTTTAAGGTCCCAGTAGGGGGCAAGGCTGGATCATGGACAGTTGGTTGCCCAGATAATTCATGTACAGGTAAGGCACACATAAGCAAAAAGTATAGCAGATAAAAGGGTTAATATCAAGTTATTAATTTATCCTTGATCTTTAGACCATTCTAGGGTAGCTTATTCCTTTTTTTAGACAAAGGAGATATATCGAAATGGATACGTATGCTTATGGCTTAGTACTCGCCTGCGGAGTTATAGCCCTGTTGTTTGGATATTATAAAATCAGGCAAATTCTTGCGCTGAGCCGCGGAAACGAGAGGATGCAAGAGATTGCAGGAGCTATTCAAGAAGGAGCCCGCGCCTACCTCAATAGACAGTATCAGACTATCGCTGTTGTCGGTATTGTAATTTTTGCTCTACTCTTCTGGCTCCTTGGCCACTATGTAGCAATCGGCTTTCTTATCGGTGCAGTCCTTTCTGGTCTTGCCGGGTATGTGGGTATGAACATCTCTGTTCGTGCAAACTCCCGCACCACTGAGGCCGCAAGACAAGGTCTTGCTAAGGCACTTAATGTGTCATTTTCTGCAGGGGCAATCACAGGCCTGCTCGTTGTAGGCTTTGGCCTCCTCGGAATCACCGGATATACCTATTTTCTTAAATCAGCAGGCGTTCCAGTGAGAGCGCAGCTTGAGGCACTAGTTGGCCTTGGCTTTGGCGGATCGCTTATCTCTATTTTTGCCCGCCTTGGCGGCGGTATCTTTACTAAAGGCGCAGACGTTGGTGCTGACCTTGTAGGTAAAGTTGAAGCTGGCATCCCAGAAGATGATCCAAGAAATCCAGCCGTTATCGCTGATAACGTGGGCGACAACGTCGGTGACTGCGCAGGCATGGCAGCAGACCTCTATGAGACATATATCGTCACTATCGTCGGTACAATGCTTCTTGCAGGAGTGTTCTTTACTGCACAAACGCTTGAAACAATGATGCTCTATCCGCTCGCTATTGGTGCATTTTGCATCTTGGCTACTATAGTAGGCACCTACTTTGTACGCCTTGGCAAGTCTAATAACATCATGGCAGCTCTCTATAAGGGCTTTTTTAGCACAGCGGTCATATCTGCTGTAGGCCTTTGGTTTCTTACCAAAAACATGATCGGTTTTACTACAGTATTTACTGCAAATGGCCAAGCATTTACAGGTCTTAACCTCTTTTACTGCATCCTTACAGGTCTTGCAGTAACCGCTCTTCTCATGTGGATTACCGAGTACTATACGCTCACAAAGTATCGTCCAGTAAAAAGCATTGCAAAGGCATCTACTACAGGTCATGGCACAAACATCATCCAAGGCCTTGCAGTATCTATGGAAGCAACAGCGCTTCCTGTAATCGTTATCTGCGGCGGCATCCTTGTTGCCTATATCAATGCAAACCTTTACGGTCTTGCTATTGCAGCAACGAGCATGCTTGCTTTAGCTGGTATGGTTGTAGCACTTGATGCATACGGCCCGGTAACAGATAACGCTGGCGGCATTGCCGAGATGTCAAACCTTCCACCAGAAGTTCGTAAAACTACTGACGCACTCGATGCTGTTGGCAACACTACAAAAGCGGTAACTAAGGGTTATGCAATCGGATCTGCAGGTTTTGCAGCACTTGTGCTCTTTTCTGCCTTCCTTGAAGATCTTGAATACTACTTCCCTGCACACCAGGCGCAGTTTTATCTTCAAGATGCCTATGTTGTAGTTGGCCTCTTTATCGGCGGCCTTATGCCCTACCTTTTTGGCGCCTTCAGCATGATGGCAGTCGGAAGAGCAGCAGGTGCTGTCGTCGTTGAAGTACGCAGACAGTTTAAAGAAATCCCCGGCATTATGCAGGGCACAGCAAAGCCAGACTACGGCAGAGCTGTAGACCTTCTTACAAAAGCAGCAATCAAAGAGATGATTGTTCCATCGCTTCTTCCAGTACTTCTTCCAGTCGTGCTCTTCTTTGTGATCTACTTTGCAGTTGGTCAAACAGAGGCCTTCACAGCACTTGGTGCAATGCTTCTTGGCGTTGTGGTAACTGGTCTCTTTGTTGGCCTTTCAATGACATCAGGCGGCGGCGCTTGGGATAATGCGAAAAAGCTTATTGAAGAGGGCGATCACGGCGGAAAAGGCTCCGATGCCCATAAAGCAGCCGTTACCGGTGACACTGTAGGCGACCCCTACAAAGACACCGCAGGCCCAGCTATCAACCCAATGATCAAGATTGCAAACATCGTAGCACTTCTGCTACTTGCTATCTTGGCAACCCATTTGGCTAAATAAGTCAATAGTGCGGAGCCATCAAGGCTCCGCACCTTCTACTAGCTCCTTGATTTCTTCTAGCTACAAAGCTATTCTAGATTGTGTATGCAATACTTTTATGATAAAGAACAGGTTCGATACGAGCTGTACCGGACTAATGGAGGCAAGGGCTACAACTGGCTATTTTTTCCTGGCGGCCCGGGAATAGACGCATCTTATATGCATCAAATTGCAGATCTTGTTGCCTTCCCAGGCAATGTATGGATGATTGATCTTCCCGGCAATGGTACAAATAAGGTTGAAGGCGGATATGACAGCTGGTTTTCTAATTACCTTCGTATTGTAAAGCAATTTGAAAATCCAATTACTGTCGGCCACTCCTTTGGTGCAATGCTTTCGCTTACTTTTCCTGAACTAGAATCACTCCTTAGCGCAAATGTCATTCTCAACAGTATTCCTCTATTTCGTCCTCAAAAAAGTATGGAGTATGCAAAGCAATTTGCCCTCCCAGATTTTACAAATGAAATGCAGCAGTTTTTACAAACGCAATCACAAGAAACCTTTCATGCATTTTTTAAAGCATGCATGCCCTACTATTTTTCTAAAGAAAATCTTGAAGAAGGAATGCGTGCACTTCTTACTATTCCCTTCCCCTATGAAGTTGCGCTTTGGGGGCAACAGCAAATTGCAAATGGACTCCTTGACGCTAAATGGATACCGGAAAATGTGCCTACACTTATAGTAGGCGGCACAAACGATTGCATGTGTCCCTTTGAACTTTTTAACGAAGATCCGCGCTTTCATAAGAGCACAATTACCCTCACCTGTCTAGACGGGGCAGGCCATTTTCCTTGGATTGATTCACAACATGCATTTCGACAAGCACTTACCAAATTTATAGGAGCTTTACCCTCATGATACCAGACAAAAGTCCAGTTTTTTCAACTACCTATACTGAACAAACTCCGCCTTCCTCCGTAGAGCAAAATGGCAATCGCGTCGTTCTCAATTTTAGCCCCAGCGTTCCTCAGATAGTCTATATCTGGTGCCATGCAGATACAATTCGTAAAAGCCTTGTTGACAACGCACGCTTTATTTGCATACGGCCATCTCCACAAGCACAGCAAGACTTTGTGCTAGCTGTTCGCTCTACTTCTAAAAAAACATTTTCAGATAATGAGTGTAACCTAAAAACAGTTGCCCAGGATCTTCAAGCTAAAACATCTGCTTTTGTTTTAAAGCGCCTTGAACTTGAGAAAAGCAAAGATGCAGCTACAGAAAAAACAGATTCAGACGCTGCTAAAAATTTTCCAAGCGAAATTGGTACGATGTTCACAAGACGCCAAGCTGAGCACCTCGTGTGGTATATAGATGAATTAAAGAAGCAGCGTAAATAACACTCCTACTCACAATCTTTTAGGCTAGAATGCTCTTTTTCCCAGCGAAGACCCAAAAGAAGTGCTGTATCAACGAAGTTATCATCTCGCCTGTACTCATGATCAAAGAAGCCAATCTTGTAGTAGAATTTGTAGCCATCCTCATTGATCTTTCTGACAAGAAGGTTAATAGCTGAGGTATTGGGGTAGAGCTCATCAGAGCAGATAGAAAAGGTAAGCTTTGATCCAAGCCCCAAGCGTTGATACTCTGGATCTACTGTAAGAAGGTTCATATAGACTGCGTTCTCTTCGCTCTTTTCTAATTCAAAAGTAGCCCAGCCAGCAAGAGTGCCATCTACAAAGGCCTGCACCCAAATGAGGTGGCCATCTTTAAAATGGCTAAATTCTGAGTCAAAATAGGCTTCATAAAACCGCCTCACATCCCCTGTCGATCTAAAAAGAGGATTTAGCTCGCCAAGTGGTACATCCTCATATCCATCCATAAAGCTTTTTACGAGAATCTCCTTGCTTCTTTTGCAATCAACTTCGCTAGGAGACGTAACAACATGAAGCCGTATTTCATTATCAAATGTCAGATCAGCGGCAAGAGACGCACTGAGACAAAGGAGCAGAAACAATACCTGACCTTTTCTAAACATAAAATCCTCTATGAACTTGCAAGTATTAGGCTAGTATGTCAAAGTGAAAACGAAACAATCAAGGAATACCTATGGTTTCAGCACTTACACTCAATAGCTTCTTCTCAAAATACATCTCAGACCCACTCTCAAATGAGCTTTCAGCAAAAGATAAGGTGATCGCGGCTATTGCCTCTATTATCTTGTCTGTAGCCACTTTTTCGCTCATTATTACGCTCGTAAGCTTCTTTAGAAACCGCACGGTAAAGCCGCTTCAAAAGCAAGATTCCACTCTTGCAGACAAAGTAAACGAACAGGCAATTATCGCCCTGCAGCAGATCCTCACAAATGGACGAAACATCAGATTTATTCACGAAGCACTCGATGAAAAAACATGCAAAGCTGTTACGACTTTAGACCTTAAAGATGTTGAAAAAGCTGAAGAGCATTTTAATGCAATTGCAAATGCGTTCCCAAATGTATCTACTCTTATTCTAACCAATAAAAAACTCTCAGATTCCCAGCTTTCTGAACTTCGCTACTTTAATAAGCTGAGAAAGCTCGATATTTCTAATACAGAAAGTACATCAATAAGTATTGAAGATGAGCAGATACGCAATCTGCGACCACTCTTTTCCCTCGAAATACTCGATATCAGCGGAAATAAGGGAATTACTGGAGCTACCTTTACGCTACTCCCAGAAAATCTCACAGTACTTTTTGCCGCAAACTGCAGAATTACAGATGATGGCGTAGGAGCACTTACTGGCCACAAAAAACTCAACTCACTCTTTCTCGCGATGAATACATCCATCACAGGAAGTACGATAAACAAGCTAAGTAAGACGCTTGAAAGCATCAATCTTTCAGGTTGTAAAGGGGTCAATCTTGCCCTTTTACAAGATACTATAAAAACATTTCCTAATTTACTGGTAACTAATTAGCCTTAAACTAACCCTTTCAAGACTCTTTATATTATAGCGGCTCAAGTTTCCTCATTAAACCAATCCACAAGGATCACTTCGATAGGATGTTAGAAGCCTATGGCCCTCTAGTGAGGGTCATCTATATAAGACCTCAAAGAGCTCCCTCGTTTTCTTTTCGTTTTCTCAACGGCCGTTTTAAAGATTATTTAAAAATTTCGAGAATTTTTTGGTCAAAACCTTAATAGAGTCTGACCAGGTTTTAGGTTTTTTCTCATATTGAGATCCCATAAACTTTCGTATAGGGCAAATCGCTTGATTCCATGCCCCGCCCCCGCCCCCACTTTCTGTAACACTGACCGTCCCAGAAGAGTCAACCTTTCCAGCAACTGCGCGCCATATAGAGCTTGTTTCTTTGCAGATTGAATACTCTATCTCTGTTTCATAGATCTTTCGGGATTTTGGAAGGATAGGCTCTTTTTCTCCAGAACAATTCAAATGGAAAAGACAGCTTAGTGCTACATCTACTGTCGAAGGGACCTCAAATCCATCCTCTTGACTAAGTCCAAGTTTTTTATTAAAGTTTAAAATAAACTGTTCTGGATATTCGAATTCGACATGGTTAATTTTGATCGGCTTTTTTATCATCACAACCCAGTAGCCGCCCTCTGAATAGTCACCAGAATATTTATTAGAAAGCTCTTTTCTAATTTCTATACGAGGTTTACTCTCTTGAGTTGTAGATGGCTGTATCCTACTTTCGATGTTTTGCAAAGTAAGTGGATCGTTTACATCAGCTCGAGGCTTCCACCAGACGATTACCTGATCTTTCCATTTACGATCATTTTCCGGATTAACTTCTTCCAAAAATTGAAGAAGCGCCCTAGTAGGAATTTCATCTACCCCTTCACCCCAGCACGCTTCTGGAGATAAGATACATTCCGGTATCTCAATTTTAGGACAAAATTGTAGAAAATTGGCAGCAACTTTATATATATCGGGATAGAATCTGCAATCAACTTCTTCTGTTTCAATGGCGTGTAACACACATAAGAAACCATCGAGAGAGACTTCATGCAATACAATTTTGCCCTCACTCATCTCCTTCATCCCGCTGCCTAAAGCGGTCTCAAAAAAGCCCCCGCACATGCGAAGCTTTGCTTGAGGAAGAACAAGTGTTCCGTCTGAAAATTCGACCGTCATCTGATCTGTTAGTTCATGAAGCTCTGGCCTTATTTCGAGAAGCTTTTTGAGGAATGCCGGCTCATAAACCACGGGGCCAGAAGAAGTTTGAATTACCAATGTTTTGACCTCGGGCTTACTAATTTTTTCCCAAAATTGTTCATTGAGATTCTTCTCTAACACGAAAATGACTCCTGTTTTGGCATCGAATCCCTCTACAGGCGCTAAGGCTTTATTTTTTATGTGGTTGATTTTGGAACTTTCACCACTCTCTTTTTTCTGCAGTAAGTAGCTATAAATTTCTCGTTTATACAGCCACTCAGGATGCTTTTGTAAAAGTGCTTCAAGCTTGACAATCCTCTCAGCAAGATTGGCTTGGCCTTTGCCCTCCATCACAGCCAATACCTGTGTAAGAGGTCTACGAGAACGTACTAGCTCTTCTCTAAGATGTTCAACTTTGCTTATTACTAAATTTCTAAACTTGACAAGTGCTGGATTATTTTGAGTATTCATTGAAACAAAAAAATCATAAACTGCTCGATCTTGTTTCCACTGTGGATTCTCTTTTAGGAGATTACGTACCGCCAGCATTTTTCCTTCCAAGCTATCAGGCTTATTCATGACCCACGCAACTTGCTGGACGAGACTTTCTTGATTAGAGTTAGAACCAACAAACATAAAACCCCCATTATAATTAGTTTAACTCATAATTTATAATACAGTCAAATTTATTATTTACATTAGAGCTACCCTGAGGCTAGACACTCTGATTACCGGCAAAAGCCTCTTTTTTTCGAATGTCTGTAAGAATGCAACTATCTTGCCTTAAATTAAGAAAATTTATATTATTTCTCGATGAAATTTGATTTTCTTCATTACATCGAGAAAACTAGCTCTCTCTCTTATGGAACTTCCCCTCCCGGGACACTTTCTGTTGAGCGTTTTATTAACGATGAACCTTGCTGGCAGCAAGAATCTACTAAATCAGTTCTGATAAAAAAAACACTTGTCATTGCAGACTTTGGCTGCAAAACCTACCATTCATACAAGTTTCGGGCATATATCAGAGGAGTGGAGACCCTTTTAGAGGAGGGCTTTACTATCTACGCCTGGCAAGAGGGTGCACCTCTTTTACTTGAAAAGGGCAGTGCACATATACAGCTGAAAAAAAAAGCATTAGACAGTAGCGATGCCGCCACAATACTCGAGGCTATGGCTCATCATAATGTAGCAGCAGATACTATTCAGATTTTAGACTATATAGCCTGCAGAAAGCTCTTTTTTCATGAACACGAGGCGCGTGTTGAGACGCACGGCTCCAAACTTAACGAGCTCATAGCGAAGCTGCATACCCTTGCACTAAACGAACTAGTAGTTGTTAATACTCATTATTCAAATTATTACTACTCTAAAATCATTTCAGAGCTTCCTGCCATCTCTAAAGGCAAAAGGGAACTAAAACTTATAGAGTTTGATCACCACGGAGATATCGATAAATTTCTTCAAGAGCACACGCATGAGGATCTCAAAAGCTTAGAAGCAGTCCATGTTTGCTATACGCCAACATTTACAACAAAGACTCTCGCTGAACTTGGAAAAAGAGCACCCCTCCTTAAAGAGCTCGCTGTGCTTGATCGTACCTTAGCAAACGAGGATGTAGATCTTAATCTTTCAAGCCTTGAAAAGCTCTGGCTTTCATACTGCAAAATTGATCGAAATATATTGAGACAGCTCTTTTTACAGGCGCAAAATCTTCATTCAATACGCCTATACGAATGCAAAAAATTGGATGAGACGATCTTTGAAGGAGTACGTTTTGACCATCTAGAAAAAGTAGTTATTGAAAATATACCAATCTCCACACAGTTTCTTGCCGAGATTTTGAAAAGAGCACCTATGCTCTCTACACTCAGATTGGTATCATGCAGGGAGACACTCACTGAATTTAGTGAAGATGATATTTGTCAGATTTCTTGCAGAAACCTCACTAAACTTCATATAATAAACTGTAAAATTTTGCCAAACACCCTCTGCCAACTAGTAGAGCGTACCGAAAAGCGCTATCTTAAAACTGTGATTTTTGATTCTCTAGAGATGCCTCTCGCTCTATTTGAATCGATCCTTGCACAATCAAAAACCCTCAGGAACGTAAGATTGAGCAGCTGCAAATTCACAGGAGAATCGAGTAGGCAAAGCATTATTCTCGACCACCTCGAGTCGCTATACCTGTCAGCCACATACGGTATTTTATTTTCGATTATTGAGAAGGCTACAAGACTCAAGAAACTATCCCTAGAAAGCTGTGTCGCAGATGACGAAGATCTATCTACCAAACTCACACTAGAACATTTAGAAGTCTTACACTGCCAATCCTCTAGAATCTCTGCAGAGCTACTAGAATGTGCACCAAATCTTGAAAATCTGGACCTTTCTCAATGCAAACTTATCGAAGAAGGCTTTGAAAGAGCTGATTTTTATTTACCTAAGCTTCGCTTACTTACGTGCGACTATATTGGGTATACAAACATCAATCAAGTACTTCAGCTTTTGCAGCGGACACCAAATCTTGAAGAATTACATTTTTCGATACGATATAATGAAGATCTATTCGACCCTGAACTGATTGAAGAAATCTTTTTACCAAAACTAAAATTGGTAAAATGCTGGTACCTTCCCAAAGCACTTGTTCAGCAAATTCGTTCCTGTTCACCAAATGTGATCTTTCATGGGTATATCGATATCGACAGAACTGATTCATTTAGTACGGCTCTCAGTCTGGATAGTAATGAATCCTACTATGTAGATGCCTCTACTGGACCCTCAAAGGAAACTCTTTCGATCACTCGGATATTTGAAGCAAAAGATGGCAACCATCCGGATGTCAACTACTACAGACTGAAGTCTTATGATTCTCTCGATGCCTCCTCAGTTCCCTTTAGATGGTATAATGCCGAAAAAATGACTCTCACTTCATGCGATACCCTGCCGCTCTTTATACAAGATAAAGCAGAACTTGATGCAATCTGGAACCAGATTCGCGACCCACAGCATACGTTCTACCTTGCGACATACGATATGCCAGCTACTGGCATGTGGCTCCCCCTTCCCTCATGGCATCCTGAAGAGCAGATTACCCATATAATTGCCAGCGGAGAAATCCTCTACTCTAAAAATGAAAACTTCTATTACTTGAATCTTTCATCTACGGAGACAAAAGTTTATTACATCATTAAGGTTCCCGAGCTACTTTCTACTACAGCTTTAGATCCCCGCATACAAAATCTTATCAAAAAATATAGGGAAGATTTCTCTGAAGGAGAACTTGAAGGAGAAGAATCGATAGAGTCTATCATTAAAGAGCAAAAGGGAGCCTGCCGCCACCGCGCAGCGGGCTTCTTTTATGAAATGGAAACACTTTTTCCATACACTGAACTCTCAATGAGCACAAATGGAGTACATGACTTTATTTTTTGTAAAAAAGACAAACGATTTGTGCGCTGCTGTGTTGGCGGAAGCGATCAGGAGCTCGAAATTAATGAATCAAATCACACTGACCTTTTCAACCAAACGATACAGATCTCCCCTACTTCGTCAGAAAACAAATCGGTTGTAGAACACTTTAAAAGGCATATTCTTCCCCCCGGCAAAAGGTCAATTATTGAAGTGCATTCTCAAGAAGAGCTCGGCTTTACAAGAAAGACACTCGGCCACCACTATTATGCGTCATCGCTAAGAGAGCTTAGAGAATGCAGCGCCTCTCAAAAAGTAGTCGTAATAAACTTAAGCCAATTCGATACTGATGAACTTGCACAAATTTGCGAGGAACGTTTTCCCTCTCATATGTGTATAATCGGCCTCTATATTATTGGCGGTTCATTTTGCGAGCTTACAAAAGAGCTTATTTCCTTTTTTGATGCAAAGCTTGAGCTATTACCCTTTACGCCAGGTTCAACCACTGCTCCCTGCCCGCTCAAGCCTACAGCTTCCTTAGAGCGTTTAGTACTCAAGACACTATGGAATATCCCAGAAAATAGCGTAAAGCCTTTTACCCTTACATTTGAACCATCAAACATAGCAGAACTTGCACGGGAAGTGCATATTCCGGGCAAAAATGTGCATATTGGTTTTCATTCTCAAGAGGAACTTGATTTAGCAGCATATTGGCTTCAAGAAGAGCTAAAAACAAGCTTTTACATCGATAAACCAAATGAAATCCGTACAGCATCTCGATGGATAGATGCAAATGGAACCATACATCAAGGCCCTGGGGGACCGTTATTTGAGTACATCACCCGCAGTCCTGATCCTACACTCATCATCAACTTTTCAAGCTTTGAAGTAGAAGATCTCGTACGTTGCAACTCCATAATCGACACAGAGTATCGAGAAGCAGATGGAACAAGGCTTCCTGATAGAGCATCTGTCATAGGTCTTTCAGTCGTTGGACCACACTCCTACACAGAAGCTGACTTTACAGGCCGTTTTTATAGTAGAGTTCGCATACATCCATTTTATCGACCCTATCCCATTGAATTTCGTCCATCTGGAGGTTCTCCGATAGATCTTTACGGAATCAATGACTGGAAGACAGCCCTTACTGGCAAATGGGAGTTAAAAGGCGATCGCATGCGACGAAAACGTGGCCCATTAGAGAAGGGAGTGACTGCTCTAGAAATCCAAAATGGCCCATGGGAAAATCGCGATTTTCGCCATTTCTGGCTCCAAAAGTCACTCACCTACAATCTACAACTTTCCGTTTCATCAAATTGCAGCCTTGAGCAGTTTACAGATACTTTTCAGTGGGTTGACAAAGCAGAGCGCCTACCATTTATCCTAAACCCGACGACTGCAAGCAAGCTCTGGACAGAGTATAAAATTGAAAATGAGCTTTTAGATACACTTCCAGGCATAATTAAAGCGAATAAAGGCCAGGACATCTATGCCATCTTAACACGTCCTCTTCTAGATGGGCAGTGGTATAGACTACTTAGCCTCTGCAAAAAAGAAAATGTGCGCCTCAACCTTTTGTCCATACCACCTATTGAGCAAATAAGCCCTACCATCCCTGCTTCCTATGATAGACTCATCCATATCACAGAATGTGACGGCAGGATCCTCTATGGCATCGATGCTACAATAGATGCAAACGCCCGATTTCGCTTTACTCACAAAAATGGATGCGTAGCTAAGTTTTTAGAGGAAGGAAAGCACGTGGTGTTAAAAGGAAGGTTTTCTGATGAGCTTCTTGATCTTCTGATGCCTCTTTTACTTAACCCAGCAATGGGAAAACTTACGCTCGTCCCAGAAACTTATGAAGGTACAGACCATTTTACTACAATGTCCCCACTTCACATTCCTATCCCAAAACATCTTTCTCCTTTAGATAAAGAGCGGCTAAGAATGGTGATCGATGCACTCAACCGAGATCGCCATGTATGTATTGAAGGAGAGACTGCAGTAGGCAAAACAACCTTTATACTGAAGGTGCTTTCTAAAATTGGCTACTTTTTTGTTACTACAAGCCTTCATGAATGGGCAGCATGTCCAAAAGGCATAATTCCACTCCTCTTTATCGATGAATCCAACACACAAGGTAAATCCTTTAACTGGCTAGAAGGCATCTACACAGGCGGCGTTGTAGATGAAGCAGGAAACTATCTTGAACTTGATGAGAGACATCGGGTGATCTTTTGCCAAAATCCGAAAAGTTATGGCGGAGAGCGAAAAGAAATAGAATTTTTAAAGCGCCATCCAAATACCATCACTTTTACCGCACTTCCTCTAGAAAATCTAGGAATTGCTCCACAGCTTCTCGAAGTGCATAAAAAGGTCCCGGAACTCTCACCTAGAGAGCTTGAGATGATGGCTCTCATGCCATCTTTAACCTATAGTATCGCTAAATGCGCACTGCCAAAAGAAAAACAGGCAGAGTTTACTAATTGGTTTAAAAAGAGCTACACACTTCCAACATTTGAAGGACCACGTGTGGTTGAAGATTTTACCCTTACAGAGTCTCGAAAGGAGCTTTACTGCCTGATGAGAGACCTGCTCTCAATCCGGAAAAAACGACTTCAGGGAGGACTCGGTTCACTTGTCATCGAAGGGATGCCAGGCGATGGCAAAACCCACTTTGCGGAAGCTGTACTGAAAGCTCACGGCTTTACAAAGGTACAAACGCATGAAATTGGCAGAGTATCTTTTGATGCCTACTGCAAAATTCCGGCAAATATGGCGCTAGAAGATAAAAGAGCATGTCTTCTTGCAGCATTTCATGCAGGTCAGGTGGTGTTTGAAGATGAGGCAAATACAGCAGCCAGCCTTGAATCACTCAACAACGCCCTTCTTATGGGCCATGATGAAGAGATGCAGCCTGCAAAACAGGCAGGCTTTTTTAAAATACGAACACAAAATCCCATAAGCATGAAGGGACGAAGAGCTACCACAAAGGCATCTAAAAGGCGCTCTATCACCTATGAATGCCCGCGATATCCTCAAAAAGAGGTCTATCAGATCATACAAAATCGCTACCCAGAACTCTCTCAAGAGCTCATCCGAGACCTTACACAAAAAAAACTAACAATTCGAGAGCTCTTGCAGCTTGTAGAGCGAGGGCTAAATACACCAAAACATATTCTCCCACATAGCGATATGAGAGAGCAGCAGGGACCTTGCTGTAAACTCTATGCACTAAGCTATGCGATACAGATACTCTCTCACACATGCCTTCCGGCAAGAAAAAGAGATACTAACTCCCGTGACTCGCTACGCGCCCTTGCTAAGAGGGAAAAATTCTCAGAAGTTGGTGAAATCTACGATCCTAACTATCTAGTAGCACTTGCAAATCAACGCGGCTTTTCCTCTACAAAAATTATAGAAACAAATTCTGATTCCTATATAGAGAAGCTTAAAAGATCACTTGATAAAGGACATGCTCCTATAATCTTTTTTGACGTAGACTCTACAGGCAAGCCCATCCTTGCAAAAAGCAGAAATGAGCATGCTGCCGTTTGTATAGGCTATTTCTTTTCCCTCCAAAGCGAGCTCTACTTTACGATTATGCATTGGGGAAAGCCTTGGGTTGTTAAAGCATCAGAGCTTCGAGATTCAGCAGATAACCTTGCCGAGGAGCGAGAACAAGAGACCTTTTACAAAGTAGCGAGTTCCTGGCGCTCCCTAGATGATCGCCAAAATAGAGCCCAGCACGATCTCGACCGCTCCATCACAGACAAAACCTACAGCAAAGTAGTTACTCCTCAAAGAGCAAAAGCCACCTTCCGCAACAAATTCATCGTCATTGCTTAATGCAGTCAATGGGGTGATCGTCGCGTTTCAGCTTTGCCCGGCACTCCAACAGAGATTCGCCTCAACTCTTTCTATGCAAAGCAAGAAAAACTGCTCGATGTGAGCTACTGCATCAGCCCAAAGTGTGGGAAAGTTGAATTTGAAATATGGCGCCATGGATATATCCTCCTTCCCAAAGTAAATTAATAAGCCGCTACAAAAGCGTGTTTAGGCTTCGAATGGGTAGCTAAAAATTTTTAATTTTTGACAGATAACTTTCTTTAAAGTTGTGACCCTATTTCTTTCATATATCAGCTCTTCTGTAGCTACGCCAAAACCACTTGTTCTTCCTATCATTTGGCATCCCTACAAAAATCGATAATGAAAGATGGAGCGTTCCAATCATCGACTGCACCGGAAAAGGGCATGGTCATGAAGATAGTCGCTATTTAGGAAATGAAAACTATCGTGAGGCATAGGCAAAGGCAATTTTTGCCTCTATAGCGATAAAGACGGCCATATCACTGGATGTGCCTGGAGTAAAGACTAAACTGACGAGATGGACTGCACAGCCGAAGGTAGTCTCGTTCATCTTACCTGTTTAGAAAAGATAACTGAGGCAAATAAAACTCCTACGATATGTTTGAACTGCAAAAGAGAAATAACGGTTGAAGATGTGATGATAATGGGCGAAGAGGGTAACCTCGTGCATCAAGTGTGCGAAAAAAGCGGCGTTTTTGAGTGAAAATTTGGAGTGACTCGATAAATCGAGTCACTCCAAAAAATTCCCCTATAGATGCAGTCATCATAGGGCCTTTATTTTAAAACTTCAGGCGCTTTTGCTGTGTTTCTTGGGCTTTTTTGACTCTCTCTTGAAGAGTCTTTTTGGCCTTTTGAGCAGTAACAGCAGCTGTAGTCGGCGCCATAGTGCAAGTCGGGTTATCCATAAAGACATTATCAAGCACTTCTGCACCTGTTGGAAATCCAGTGAGGAGCGATCCGCTTACTACAGGAACTGGGCCGAAGGTGTAGGTAACATCATAAGGCGTGACTGCTCCAAACACTTTGTTATTTGAGAATAAACTTGTGCTTGGATTTGAAGTATCAACAAACCCATAAATAGCATTTGTGACGTAGTTATTGTTGATGGAATCACAGGAGCTTCCATCCAAAAGCACACCATATTCAACATCCGTGATGGCGTTATTTTGGTAGATGCCGTTGTTGTCACCTTTAGAATAAATTCCTATGAATTGGTTTTCAATAGAGCATCTTTGAATTATGACATTTGCATTTCCACCCGGCTGTATAAAGGGTGGCTGTAACAAGATGCCAGCATTAAAATCAGCTCCGTCATTACTTTGAATCACAGAATCTTCAATAACCATCTTTGAAGTAGGAGGTGCGAGGACAATGCCTTCGGCATCGCCTAATGCAGAATTAACCCTATTACCAGATATATGGCAACCGGAAACCACGGCATTTTCCACTGGAGCGTCAGGGTTTTGATAGCCAATGAATAGCAATCCTTGGGTTGATGGAAATGGATTGGCATTTAAATCAGTCGATAATGTTACATTATCCTGTATTTGACAATCCTCGATAGTCAATCCATCCATAAAAAACATTACCATCCCTACGGAATTCAAATAAGGTAAATCTCCTTCGACAGTATTTCCAATTGCATTACATCGTCTATAAACAAGGCCCTCACCTCGGACAATAGTGCCAAGAACAAAATTGATTCCACTGTGGTGAAAGCCAGCTACTGCAAATTCGCTGCGATTATAGCTTGCTTCACAATCTTCAAACAGTACCCCTTTGCTCCCGTCAAGAATTGTTCCGAATGTACCGAATCCATTAATATCTGTGGATTCACTTCCGACATTCGAATTGAAGGTGGAACGGCGAACTGTTAAACCCTCAAGGTTATAGCTAGACATTTGAAATGCTATACAAAACTGTGTACCTCCGGTAACGCTGTTTAAATCAAAGTGGCAATCGTTAAATGTAAAAGTTTTAGAGGGCAAATCTCCAGCCTCGGGATGGGCAGCATAGAGTAAACCAATCACGACATGTGAATTTGCCGGCATGACGCCTGACCAAAATCCAAACGGGTCTTCAACTCCAACTTCGCGAGTTTCACTATTTCGACAAATATAACTGTCTTGGAAAGTAATGTCAGAACCAGTTCCTAAGTTGAAGCCAATAGGGCCATTTTCCTCGACATAAACATTATGAATTTTAGCTGTGTCGACATTCCCTTTCCATGTATAGTATCCCTTACTTGCGAGAAGTTGAGTTTGCCCCATGACAATCCCGCCTTGCAAAATCGGCCTATTATCTACATCGTCAATAAATGCTAATTCAGAACCATAGCCGCAGCCGGTAACCTTCAAAACAGTGTCATCATTGCCGAGGAATATATTGGAAGTGCCCCCTTCTACAACAATTCCAAGCTGGGTAAAATCGCGCACGGCGCCATTTAAAATTTTGATAGTATCATGTCCTGATCTAACAAGAATACCTATGCATCTGCCTTTATCATTTACCTGTTTAAGCTCGTGTCCGCTTAAATCAAGTGTGACATTACTTGCATCGATGATGATGGCTATTTTATTTCGTTTTTTCGGACACCACTTGATCGTTTCAGCAAGGCAGTAGTTACCCGGTTTTGAAATTACTAATGTTTTGCTATGTTTGTGTGGATCATTAAAGTTCAGTTGGGTGATAGGGTGTACATTAGCACAGTCTATAGATGACTTGCAATGTGCTTTCTTGGTCTCGGCAGCATAACATGAGCTGGATAATAGAAAGCATAGAGCGAATATTGTAATACAGAATTTGTTCATATATCTCCTAAAAATTTTAAGACAGTGGCATTGTTGCAAAAGAAGAGATGAATTGTCAAAGAAAAAAGAAAAACGGTATTTTCGGGTTGAAAATTCCGCTCTCAAGTTCTTCCTATCCTTCGCCTGATGTAGTCACACTAGTAAAAAGCGTTGTCTGTAAAAGCTTATGATCACTACACTTATTCACAAATAATCATAAAAAAAGGGCATACATATGCAGGCAGTAGATGGGTACATAACAATACCGGTAGCAGGTCACGTTTTTTCCACAGCAAAAAATCTGCATCATGCCCCTTATGACGAAAAACTCGGTAGGGTCGACTTTCGACCTGCCTTTGAACAGCCAGTAGCAGAAAGTGAGGTTTATGGTTTTGAATGGGGTGATCGTCGCGTTTCAGCTGTGCCCGGCACTCCAACAGAGATTCGTATCAACGCTCTCTATGCAAAGCAAGAAAAACTGCTCGATGTGAGCTACTGCATCAGCCCAAAGTGTGGGAAAGTTGAATTCGAAACATGGCGACATGGATACATCATCCTCCCCCAAAATAAATAAATACACATCAGGGTTCTCTAATTGCGCATTAAAGTTGCAACATGTTTTTCCTCTTTTCTAGAACT
>CAZEGK010000009.1:0-71057 GCA_964512205.1 uncultured bacterium
GTAAGCGTCATCCCGATTGAGTGTCTATAGCTTCGTACAAAATTTACTGTGGCATCAGGATGTGCTGCTGTCGCTATTTCTGGCATCCCCTCAGAAAAGAGGGCCCTGAGTGAATCCCGCAAGCTCGAAGCTGCTACATGATCTTTAGATTTTTCTAAAAAGCTTTCATTAGGCTGGTTTGCTAAAAGTTCTTCAAAGCGTGTGCTAAGGCGCGTAGCATATTTTGCTGTAGCGTCTATCACACACCATCTTGCAACGCCGATGTGAGTATCTGCTTCTGGAGGGTGCACTTCGACAGGAAGGTGTGTGTTAAACTGCGAATGCATTTGTTTAAGGAGATTCTCTGCTTGACTATCTGGCAGTTCTTCTATTTCCTGTAATACCTTCGAAAAGGCATCATATATTGGTATGACACTTTCGTAGACATCGTCATGAATAGGATCTCGTAAGTTTTTTACTACTTGAGGATATCGCTTACTAGCCCGGTATAGGGCCCTTTCCATAAAGCCTACTCCATGGAGATTTCGCCAAGCTGCCCTTTTGCCCTCATCGCGAAAATAGCCTTCAAAGAGGGTATTGAGGAGGTAGCCGCCATGAGGGATTTCTTCATCAGGCTTTTGCATAAGCGCTTGAAGCGCCCAGCCTTGTAAAACCGTAAGGAGCGTCGCATCTGTTGGGATTTCATGAAATTGCATCTGTTTTAAGGTCTCTACAACGTATGCGTTTGCATCTTCGCAATTTGTGCCAAAGAGGCTTTTTTCAAGGTGGCTGGAGAGTTTGTCTGCGCTGTAATACGGAGAGAGCAGTTGCTCACTTTCTGTAAAAAGAAATATGGAGGCCTCTTTTACCCAAGCTCTTCTGATCTGCTCCTGCTGGCTTGCAAGAGGTAGATTTTCGAGCTCTTTGAGATGCTGCCTTGCTTCTAGATAGCGAAAAAGCTTTTCATGGCCTGTAGCAAAAGGATTTTTCTTTAGAACATAGAGTGCCTTTGTAAGCAAAGCAAGCTCTTCGCTGTAGTGCTCCATATCATTTTTTATGAGGTAGTTTTGAAGGTGGATCTTAAAATTTTTAGTCTTTTCCAAGGTGCGAAGGAAGGCTTTTTGATAAGCTGGTGTATGCTGCAGTGTATATAACACAAGGTCGAGCTGGGGATCAAACTGACTTTTGCTATAATAGAGCGCCCGTACAAACCCTTTTATAAGAAGGTTGATGAATGCCTCCGGTAAGATACCAAGCTGCGGCTCATCGTGTTTCATAAATTTTATGAGAGGATCATGAATAAAGATACTATCTGCAAGCGACTCTTCCCTGTGGGTGAGAGCGAGAGTGCGAGCTCCTGCCCGGCTTAGTACCTGTTCGATAGTGTCATAAAGCTTTGTTCTTAGCTTTTCACTGCTTCTTTGCTGCTTTATAGGTCTTGTTAGCTTGCTTGCGCTATCTAAAGCGGTAAAGAGGCGCTCTGTTGCAATAAGCGATGTTTCATAATCGGGATTGTTTTTTAGCTCCTCTTCTTGCGGGTCAACATAGGCAAAGAGATCTCCAATAGCTTTTGCATAGGGAGTAAATGATCGATTAGAGAGGCTTTTAAGCTGCTCTAAAAAGAGCTCAACATCGTGCGCCTTTACAAGAAGCCTTGCAACATAGTACCAGCCTGCATGTATTCTATTTGAGAGTGTATGGTTTCGAAGTTTGATAAGTTGATTGTTTATTGCAACCCGAAGGCCAGCTAAGATTGCACTCTGCTCTTCTTGCTCCTTTGGGATTTTTTTGCCGCATACAATGTCATTTCGGAGCTCTTTTATATCTTTTGCAAGCCTTGCAAGCGCTTTTGCAATGTTTTCAAGTGCATTCTTTTCTTCTTGAATTTGGCCGTAAACAAATTTTGATACTAGGGGGTTTCTCCTAAATCGATCTTCTGGTTCGAGGGCATCTTTTGAGGCCTGTGCCAGATAAAATTTTACGAGTTTTGTCAGTTCTTGTACTTCATTTTCATCTTCTCCCTGTCTTTGAGGAAGGATGAGTTTTATCAATCCCTGGAGTTTTGTCTGTAGTAGAGTAATTTTCCCGTCTTGTTCTTCTGTTGATTCTGGAAGCACAGCTTGCGGCGTCACTACCAATGACCAAAGCCATTGAAATCTTCCGCTTTGGGGAAGGGGAGTGGTTTTGATAAGCGTAGTTGCTGCATATGTAAAATCAACAAGCTCTAGGCAAAGAAGTTCAGTCTGTTCTTTCAAGGCAATATACTTTCCTTCAAGCTGAGGAAGTATTTTGCGAACGCCTTTATCAACCTCATCTACAATCTTTTCAAGGCTCAAAATCCGCTCTTCTAAGGTAGGTACTAAAGCAAGTGCTTCGCACTCTTTTTTACGTCTTTTATAAAATTCTAGCGCTTCTTGATGAAGAGGCGCTGCAAGAAGGGGGGCGAGCTCCTCATAAATTTTTTCTAGGGGAGTTAGGCTTAGTTCAATGTCGAGAAGATGCCTGCAGGCTGCAGCTTGCTTTTTATGATCTTGCAGAGGGGCAATTTTTGAATAATTTTCGCTTGCTGTTTGCACATCTCCCTGCAGCAGATCGCGAATCGAGGTAAGCTCCTCAGCAAAACGCGTATGTTTTGCCTCGATCTCTCCCATCTGGGCTTGCCTTTGGTGAAGATCTTGCTCCTTGCCGTTAAGCGTTTGTGCAAAATCTGCAACTTTTTTCGCAGTTTTCTCGAGGGCTAGAACAAATTCTTTTTCATTTTCAGGAGCTCTTGTATCTGAGCGCTCACTAAAGCATTTGAATGTGCGATCGGCATTTGA
Source organism: uncultured bacterium (assembly GCA_964512205.1). GTDB lineage: Bacteria > Chlamydiota > Chlamydiia > Chlamydiales > FEN-1388 > SZAS-7. Next base: position 2,799 of record CAZEGK010000009.1, read on the forward strand.
TCTTGGTATAGTGACAAGCTCTCCGCGAATCCAATTTCCGTAGGGAGAAAGTTGTGCTGTTCCTTGCGCTGAAAGAAGCGGTCTTCCACTACCTGGTGTATGGGGTGTTTTTGGCGTAACTGGGTCAAAATCTCCATAAGTTCTCGCTGATTCCATAGGTACTCCACATTATTACAGTAAGCACCCTTTATGAAAGAGCTTCAAGAAAAACACAAGGCCTAAAAGCGATAATAACCAGAGAGGTACTGACTGCCCAGAGGAGAATAAGAGGAGGGAGAAAGAATTACTCTTTCCCCCTCCAACCAGTTCATTGATGTTGCAATTTACGATTGGGATTTGATGATCTTTAGCAGGGCGTTGAAGACTTGATCAGGGGATTCGGCGCCATTTACATTGTGGAGCGTGCTTGATTTTTTGTAGAAGTCTTCGACAGGTTTTGTTTGATCGTAGTAGGCTTTGAGACGGCTTGAGACAACTTCTGCGGTGTCATCTGATCGCTGGATAAGATCTGCACCATCTACATCGCATTTTCCACTCACTTTTGGTGCATTGAAGTCGATATGATAGATCTTGCCGCATTTTGGACAGCTTCTTCTGCCGGTGATTCGTTTCATCACTTCAGCGTCTGAAATGAGCAGGTTGCAGACGACAAGGCGATGCGGCTCAGCTTTGAGTTTGTCTTGAATGACTTCAGCTTGCTGGACGGTGCGCGGTACGCCGTCGAGCATATAGCCATTTTTGCAGTCTTGCTGCTTGAGGCGGTCAAAGAGCATCTCAAGTGTCACGCTATCTGGCACTAAAGCACCTTTATCGAGGTATTCCTTTACCTTTAGTCCAAGCGGAGTTTGGTTTTTGATGTTGTAGCGAAAGAGATCCCCAGTAGAGATGTGTGGAATTGAGAGCGCTTCTGCAAGTCGCACTGCTTGTGTGCCTTTGCCGGAGCCTGGAGGGCCAAGCAAAATTACAACAAGTTTATTTTCTTGTTCTTGAGCAAACGTAGGCTGTGTCATGAATGAAATAATCCCTAATAAAAAAGTAAAAATTCTTTTCATAGTTAATCCTTTGTGTCCAAAGAGTATAGGAGCAGAGGGGGTCTTTTTGCAACTTATTTAGGGTATGTGCTATGCTTAAGTACTATTTTGGAGGAAGCCCTATGGGAGCATTTGCTAAACGTATTTTACTATTTGTCGCAGTCAACGCTTTAGTGCTTGTGACGATTTCACTTGTTTTGAACCTGCTTGATGTAAAGCCCTATCTTTCGCAGCATGGAATTGACTACCAATCTTTACTGATATTTTGCCTTGTCTGGGGTATGGGGGGAGCTTTTATATCGCTTGCGCTTTCAAGGATTATGGCAAAGTGGATGATGGGTGTGCAGGTTATTGATCCGGCAAGAGCATCAGGAAATGAAAGGGCGCTTCTTGAAATGGTCTATAAACTAGCACGAAATGCAGGCCTTCCTGCAATGCCGGAGGTTGGCATCTACAACTCTCCAGAAGTAAATGCCTTTGCAACAGGCCCTACTCGCTCACGCTCACTCGTTGCAGTGTCATCTGGCCTTCTTAGCCGTATGAATAGCGCAGAGGTAGATGCAGTGCTTGCTCACGAGGTGTCTCACGTAGCAAATGGCGACATGGTAACGATGACACTTCTTCAGGGAGTAATCAACGCCTTTGTCATGTTTTTTGCACGCATTCTTGCATACGTTGTCATGCGTGCAGGAAAGCAAAGAGATGATAGCTCATCCCCATCTCCTTTTATGTATAGTATCCTTGTTTTTGTCTTTGAAATTGCCTTTATGATTCTAGGAACACTTGTCATAGCTGCATACTCAAGATTTAGGGAGTTTCGTGCAGATGCAGGTGGAGCTCGCCTTGTAGGCAGAACAAATATGATTCAAGCTTTGCAGGCTCTGCAAAGAACGATCGAGATAAAAGATCCAAAGACAGATCAGCCGGCCTATCAAGCCTTTAAGATCTCAAGTGGTAAACCTTTAATGAGGCTGTTTGCATCTCATCCACCTCTTGCGGAGAGAATTGCTCGTCTTGAGCGAGGATAAAGACATAAGGGGCCAAGAGGACATGAGGGATAAAAACGCTCTTACGTTCTTTTGGCTCTTCCAGAAGTCAGTAGATAGACTCCAAGTAAAATAAAGGGAATGCTCAGAAGCTGACCCATGTTAATTTCATTACTATCATAGACTCCCTGCGGGAGTTTGAGAAATTCGATAAAAAATCTAAAGGTAAAGACAAGGATAAAGAAAAGTCCTGCAGCTTTGCCATCTTTTAGTTTGCATCTGTAGAGAAATGCACAGGTTGCAAAGTAAAAGAGCGCTTCATAAAGCTGCACCGGGTGACAGGGCATAGCCGCGTGAGGGTCGGCAGGGTGGCCAAACCAGACGCCAAAGGGAAGGTCTGTAGCTTTTCCCAAAATTTCTTGGTTGAAGAAGTTTCCGATGCGAATAGAGCCTGCCACAAAGGCTGCTGCTATGCAGAGAATGTCTAAAAGTTTTTTAAATGAAATTGAAGAGATATGCCTTTTGGGATCTTTCCAAAAAAGAAGAAGGCTAAGGATGAGTCCTACTGCTGCCCCATGGCTAGAGAGTCCACCTTCCCAGGTAAAGAGAATTTCTAAAGGATGTTCTTTAAAGTAGGGCCATTCATAAAAAAAGACATGACCAAGCCGGGCTCCCACGAGCATGCCTATAAAAATATACCAGGCAAGTCTATCTAAAAAAACTTTTGATTCTGATTTTGTGGCATAGGGCTTTAAAAGCTTTGCCGCGATAAGGTAGCCAATGAAGAAACCGCCAGCAAAAAAGAGGCTATACCAGACAATAGGGTGATTGATGATGGGGATTGTAAAGGCAGTTCTTGGAGGGTCCCAAAAAATCAAACTATTCCTCACAAAAAAAATAGTGGCAAAACGTATAGTTTTGCCACTAGGGGATCGGAGCAGAGGGATTTGAACCCCCGACCTACTGCTCCCAAAGCAGCCGCGCTAGCCAAACTGCGCTATGCTCCGAACGAGGCAAGATCATATCGAGCTCTTGCATTTTTATCAAGGATCATGCAACAAAGATGATATGAAACTAAAAACTATAGCCTTTTTTACCTACCCGAAAAACCACCAATATGGCGTCCAGCAGGCTTTCTCAGAGGGTTTAGCCCGTGCTCTGGAAAGAGCTGGTGTGGGATCGGAACTTTTTGCATATACTGACCTTGGATCTGGGCAAATACTTGCAAACCTCACAAAAAATCGGCCATCTTGTACGGCCGGCTTTAACGTGGTTGTAGGGGAGCACTCTCCGCTAGAGCCGCTTGGGCTTTGCCACCTTTCGATGATTGTGGATGCTGCATCCTACTTTCCCGAACTTTTAAAAAATCCACTTGCAATCACGAGCTTTGTCGATGAGGATTCTGTCGGGTTTTTCAAGATGATGGGAGCAAAGCATGTGATCTATCTTCCCCATGCAGTTGAAAAAGCGCATGTCGTATCAGATAACAGTATGCGAGATATCGACATACTCCTTGCAGCAAGTTATATCGACATAGATGAAGTTGTGGATATCCTGAGAGCGCTGCTCTCTGAAAAAAGCAGTAGGGAGCTTATCCAAAAAGCCGAAACGGTCCTTTCTAGTGAGACACTATCGCCTCTGCAGGCTTTTGTAGAGCTAGTAGAGTCGCATGGAAGTTTTGAGGAAGAGCTTCTTCAGAAAAAAATTCCCTACTTTGATCTTATGAATGTCTTTGACCGCTACATTCGAGCTATTGATAGGGTGAGGATCATGGAGGCAATTGATCGGCCTCTACATATTTATGGAACAGGCTGGAAAAAAAATAGCAAAGATATTTTCCATGATCCAGTTCCCTTCGAGAAGATGCCAGAGCTTTTACGGAGGTCAAAAATTGTCATAAATAGTGTGCCTATGTTTAAGCGTGGGCTGCATGAGCGATTGCTGCTTGCACTTGCATCTGGCGCCTCAGTGGTTACTAATAAAAGTTATGGACTCCAAAAGGTGTTTGGAGAGGGAGGCGGGCTTGATTACTTTCTTGCACCTCACTACAAAGATGTAAATCTTGCAATAGAGAGGGCTTTAGGGGATGAAGATTCAAGGTTTAAAGCCGTTTTGGAAAGGCACGATTTGATTTTGCAAGAGCATACTTGGGATGCGAGGGCAAAAGAGCTCATACTGCAACTTCCACCACATATCGAAGCGATAGAAAAGGGGATGCAAGGCGGTATTTCGCATCTTTTAGGGTAGGGTCAGGTCCAATACCGTTCACTTAACGGAATTAAACTTATTTTTTACCGCAGAGAACGCGGAGGACGCAGAGAGAAAAAACAAAGGAAATTTATCTGTTTTTCTCTGCGATCTCTGCGATCTCCGCGGTTAATTTCTTGTTATATTAAAAGAACAATGTAAAAAAAGCCATCAAGTCAGTTTTGAAAATGACTCAAGTGAACGGTATTGGATCTGACCTGGGCTGTCAAAAACTTTCAATTTTTGACATCTAAATTCTTTTAAACTTGTGACCAAATTTCTTCCTTGAAAAGTATATTTGTTTTAGAGCCCTTGGGCGACTTATTAAAGCCCAGAGTGACCGTAGGGAACTTTGGGAAGGATATAAACCTATCCTAGAGCCCGTCAGGGCGATTCAGTCACAGACTTTAACGCAATTGCATGAGATTTGAATCGCCCTGACGGGCTCTAGGATCGGGCTGCATCATCCCACACAGCTTCCTTCGGTCGCTGTGGGCTTTAATAAGTCGCCCTGAACGGGCTCTAAAACAATCGCAAGTAATGTAACGAATATAGACACAAGTTTAAATACAATTCGATTGTAAAATTCTAAGAGAGTTGACAGCCCAGACCTGACCCCAATATTTATGACCTCAATATTTACTACTTTCACTAAACTTCAAGTCTTTTATCCGAAAGGAGCTCTTCAAGACGATTAACTTCAAGATCTCTTGCTTGCGCCACTGTGATGAGCTGCTCTTTTAGTGCTTTTTGGCCATTTTTAGAAACCAAAAGCTTTAGATGGGAGTCAGTTGGTAAAGTGGCTGCCTCTTCAGGCGTTATACGGCAATCGCCTAGAGCTTCAAGCCCTTCATTTGATAATAATGCAGCGATATGGGCAGCAGAAGGCATACTCGCCACTTGCTTTAGAGTAATTAGTTTATTCTTCAAGGCGACTATTCCATTATGAGAAAGTAGGGGGATGGCGTACTCATCAGGTAAATCCGCAATGTCGTTTGCTGTTAGAAGCTTGCTACGTAAAGCTTCTTGGCCCTCTTCACTAAATAGAGCTTTTATATTCGTATTATGAAAAAGAGCCGCCTCTTCTGGTGTAATAAGCTTTGATTGCAAGAGTGGAATTCCATCTTGTTTTAGCATTCTAAGTGTCATTATTGGAATAGCTGCTGCTTGCTCTTCAGTCATAAGATTTTCTTTTGACACAAGAGCTCTACAGCAGACAGCAAAGTGCAATCTTTGCGCTATATCAGTATTTTCCGGTTCAGCAGTAAACTCCACGTCTGTAAGCTGCATCATCTCGAGATGTTCAAGAGACGACCTATCAATGGCGTCGCATTCCAAAAGTCGCAGGCTTGTAAGTGGCTGACCTTTAAACAACGCGAGCATCGCGATTAGAAAATTTGTATGCTTTGCTGGCATTTTTTCAACGGTAAGAGAAGTTACATTTGGGCAACAAGAAACTAACTTCCATATTGTCTTCAGCGCATTCATATTGGACGCAATATCTTTCCACACTGAAATTCCCCTCTCGGAGCGTGGATAAGGAGTTTCTATCCCACGTAAATTTAAACATTTTAGCTTTGCACCATTTTTTTCCAGAAATTGCAAAACAGTATAAATATCCTGCATACCCATATCTCTAAGAGGCAGGTTATCGACATTTATTCGCCGTACCATTTCTTCACTAGCTACTTCATTCCATACCGATGATGTTTGTGCAAGCCTTCCAAGATCCTGGATCGAAGCATTTGCAACAATTATCTTTATAAGCGGCAGATCTGATCCAGCATGTGCGAGTTTGTCTATACTATAGTCATGTATGACATTCTTCATTTGGCCCAGCGGCATCTCTTCTTTTGTTCTTTTAAAGCAACGGTCCACCAAAGTCCAGATGGCATTCGTCATAGAGTTATTTTTATTTTCTACTAACTCGATAATTCGATCAAATTTTTGAATATATTCTGGGGTATAAGGATGGGATGAATCTAAATATTCTCGATTATCTTTAAGAAAGCGGCCAAGTGCCACAAGATCAATTTTTGCATCTAGATCTTCTTCTTCAGGAACAAAAGCATTAAAGTTCTGAAGAAATACATGGAAATTTTCCGCTCGCCCTTCAGGTAAGCCTCGTCCCAAGTCTGATACCATATAAGTTCCTGCATCGCGATTTCTTTTGTACGAGGGAGGGGGAGCATGCATCCTACTCATCCTCTCTAAGCACACATTCAGCAACTTAAATTGCAGAATGGGCCCTGTATCATAACCGCCCTCGTCTCGTACTATCCTCAGTTTTTATTATTATATATAAATTATTATAAAATCAAGGAAAAGCTGAGGTCTGCTTACTCGATACGAGGGGAATAAGGAAAATCAAGAAAAGAGGATAATATCTGCGGCAGTTTTGACCCGCAAGATGGCTAATCGATGCATGTTATCGTGGAAAGGGGCCAAGCCTATTTAGTGGACGTTTCTGAATATGTATTTTTTAGAATAACACCAAAAGTGGCGGGTAATTGGCGAGATAAACAAAGGCCAAGCATGCACCGCTTGGCCTTTGTTGTTGACGCTTTATTTTGCCGCATGTAATTTTTCGGCATACGCTTTTAGATCATTTACGCATTTAGGATTAACGCAGTTTCTTTTAGTGCGCATGAAGGCAATGGCCTGCTCTGCCGTTACGTCGTAGCGGTTGATGAGATAGGCTGCAACAAGTGCACCAGTTCGAGATGCGCCGTAGTGACAGTTTACCAAGGTTTTTCGGTTATCTTTTACAGCCTTGTCTAAAACTGCAAATGCACTTTTAAACCATTCTTTGACCGGCGTTGCTTCAACTTGCTTCTTCTTTGCAGCTCTAAGCTGACGATGTTCATCTTTCTGCTCATTTGGATCTCTAGGAATTTCAAGATCTACTTGAGCAAGCTCAGATGCTGGAAATGTAGCATTAAAAACAAGATCTGTAAAAGCAAGTTTATCATCCGGAATCGCTCGGCCCATTTGTAACCATTCGATGTTTTTATCCTGTAATAAAGCTTCAACTTCACTTGCAGTATGCTTTTCTAAATCAGGTATTGCACGAGTCATGCGAGTAAACGAACAGACTGAAAGCGCGCATTCAAATTGATTTGGGTTAGTAGTGTCATAAGGTATCCCTTTTTTAGAACGACATTCTATCGGCACAATCTCTACAAACTTCTCATCATTTCCAAGATAGAGCCCGTTTAGCAGCTGATTTACCTGAGGGGCTGCTATTTTACGATCTATTACCATGTCTGGCCATGGATCTTTAGCTGATTGAATTTCATCTCTAATGCTCTGCATAAAACTCCTTTAATAATTAAAAAAGTTATAGCAAGTTATGGTGTTTATTACAAGCAATTATTTTAAATAGAGATTGCTGCAAAAGGCTTTTAAAAATATCTCATAATTTCTTATACTTTTCGCCCTATGATTCAAGTCGACAATCTATCACTAGCCTATAATGGCGAATTTCTTTTTGATGATGCTTCGTTTAGTATACAGCCGGGCGAGCGTTTGGCGCTAGTGGGTCGAAATGGTGCTGGCAAGTCCTCACTTTTTCGACTGCTTACAGGCAAAGAAGAGCCAGATCAAGGCAAAATTACTAAGCGTAAAGGCTATACAATTGGCACCTTGAATCAGCATATCGTCTTTACAAAAGATACACTGATTGATGAAGCAGCTCAGGGCTTGCGCCCAGAAGAAGCTGACTGTATCTACAAAGCCGAAACCCTTCTGTTTGGCCTAGGATTTACAGAAGAGGATCTGTACAGTAACCCCAATGACTTTTCAGGTGGCTATCAGCTGCGTCTACAGCTTGCCAAGGTGCTTGTTGGTGAGCCTGACTGCTTACTGCTTGATGAGCCTACAAACTATCTCGACATCGTATCCATACGTTGGTTTACTGAATTTTTACTCGATTGGCAGGGTGAATTTATCATCATCTCTCATGATCGCGAATTTTTGGACAAAGTTTCTACCCATACCATGGGTATTCACCGAAAAAAGATAAGTAAAGTTAAAGGTAATACTATTCACTTCTTTGAGCAAATTATGCAAAAAGAGGAGCTGTATGAAAAAACTCGTCAAAGCTTAGAAAAGAAGCGAGAACACCTTCAAGGCTTTATCGAACGCTTCGGTGCCAAAGCTTCAAAAGCTACACAAGCTGCTTCTAAACAAAAAGCACTCAGCCGCATTCCTGTTCTTGAAAATCTAAAAAATCTCTACCAGTTAGATTTTCAGTTTAATACCGCTCCCTTTTACAGCGAAATGATGCTTGATGCAAATGCGCTCTCTTTTTCTTATGATGACAGACCCCTGATCGACAACTTTTCACTTACCGTAGAAAAAGGTGATCGTATTGCCTTCATAGGCAAAAATGGACGAGGTAAATCTACCCTTCTTCGTCTTTTATCAGGTGAGCTGCCCATCAATTCTGGCAATATTAAGCGCTCTGACAATCTAGCAATAGGCTACTTTGGCCAAACCAATATCGATAGGCTCCACCCAAAGCACACTATTGAAGAAGAAATTGCTATCGCCAACCCCAAACTAAAATACACACAGATCAAATCTATTTGCGGACTGATGATGTTTAGCGGCGATAAATCCACCAAAACAAATTCTGTTCTTTCAGGCGGCGAAAAAAGCCGCGTACTTTTAGGCAAAATTATCGCTACAAGTTGCAACTGTTTACTGCTTGATGAACCTACTCACCACTTAGACATGGAATCCATCGAAGCGCTAATAGATGCCATAGAAGATTTTGATGGTGCAGTCATTATGGTAACCCACAGCGAACTTATTCTCAAACGCATGGCCCTGGATAAAATCGTCATCTGTCACGAAGGTAAACAAGAGCTTTTTCTAGGCAGCTACGAAGACTTTTTATACAAAAAAGGCTGGAACGATTAGCCTTTCATGGTGGATCATAAGATTTTTAACGCACTTTCTTTTTGTCCCGCATCCTGGGCAAACACCTCGACAAAGTGGTTCTACCATATGTTCTATGAGTAAAATCGCTTCCCACCTTTCGCAGTTTCTTCGGAACTGCATGTGAGCTTAGTGCATATGTGAAAGCAAGTCCACCTATCGCCGTTTTCGGGCAATGATGACTGAGGCTTTACCAGCAGTCGAGATCATGCCATCTGCATCCAGAAGTGCTACACACTTATCACGGATACGTGCGATCATTTCTTGCTCTTTGCCGGCCTTTATAACATCGTGCCAGCCACTTTCTGATTGAGGGCGCATTAGGGCTTCTTCAAGTGTATATTTTGCTATGTAGGAAATTTTTTTTACGTCTACTACTTCAAAGCCATTTTCACTGAGGATTTTTTCTGGGTGGTACTCAGCCTTTTTTTTCTTGCCATCAGCTCTTGCAATGCCAAGGGCCTTTCGATCTTCCTTCAGCCCTTTTACAGGTGAGCTATCGCCTTTTACTACAAATACAAGTCCATCATCTTTTAGAACACGACAAAATTCTTGGACAACATTTGCTGTGCAAAACCAATGAAAGGCGCCAAAAAGAGTAATTGCATGAAATCGAGCATCAGGATAGGACAGTTTTTCTGCTGAGCCCTCATCAAATTGGGCGTTATACTCTTTTAGATCAGCACGGGCAACAGCAAGCATTTCAGGATCATGATCACAGCCTCGAACTTCCGCAAAAAGGGGAAATAATGATCTTGTAGAAAGACCGGTTCCGCAGCCAAGATCTAGCACTGATGCATTTGGATTGGCCACTGTAGTTTTTATTTCTTCATACACTTCGGCTGGCAGAGCCTTTCTCCCAATTCTATATGCCTCAATAAGGGCCCCAAAACCCTGAGCTTTAACTTCGTGTGATACTGTCATAAAACTCCATTTAATTCCCTGCTATAATATATGAAATTTACGTTTATCACAACATAATTATTTTAAATTCATTTCCTTAGCACTGGTGCCCAGCATTGGCTAAAAAGAGGGTTGTTTATTTATTTTTTCTCTATTTTAATAATCAATTATTTACAAATGGTGACATAAACGATATAATCTAGGCTTAATAACTGGAGATCATTATGCAACCCCAATCTTTACTTGCTTTCAATAAGGCAGAAGTAGATACCGCGCTTGCTCCCGGGTATCAAGTCTTTAGACTAGATACCACACGTCTCGCATCCGACAGGCTATATCTAATATTTCACGAAATGTATCAAGAAAATACTCTCGTTAGAGATGCTTTAAAAGAGGTTTGTGCCACAAAGGGCGATGAACTTATTGAGGAGTCTAGAAGTTTTAAAGGTCAGCAATACACTGCCGTGAGTTTTCCAAAGAAATATAGAGATAGCTGCATTCAAATAGCTGCAAAATTACACCTATCTCTGACACAGATCTCGCAAGGAGCGGTGCAACCCTTATTACATTCAGTAACTATCATTCCTTCTCATCCAGATATTTTGGTAATTAGGCGGAAATAAACGCTATCTAATTAGAAGGTCAGTCTCTCATTTGCGCTTGCTACATCATGCAAACAAATAAATAGAATAAGAATTGCTTTCATAATTCAGGTGATATTGTCGTTAGAACAGAAACTCTATTTGAAATTGCAGGCTTGCCTTCTTTTGTTTTTAATTGCCTTGTTTTCGTTCATTTATCTTGATAACAATAAGTTAACTATGGCTTGACGGGAATGACGAAGGCGGTGATGTCGCCCCATTTACAGCGATGATGGGCAATAGTGACGAGTTCTTTTGCCACTTGTGCTGGGGGGTGATCCTTCTTCAGGCGCTCTTCTGCATATTGTGCTGCTAACTTTGTACTCATACCATAGAATAGCCCAGGGGTTCCTAAAATAAGGCAGCTATTTTTTGTGAGTTTTGACCTTTGTAGGTGCACAATGTTAATCTGAATAGATGAAGAGCGTGATGAGAGCTGAAGGGATGCAGCATCGGCGCCAGATCCTCGGCTTATCACTGCACGGCAGCAGCCTATGTTTGCAATAAATAGGCGTTTCCTTACAAGGAGTGCAATCATGCAATCGTTGGTAGACAGTGGATTGCGAATTTTGTCATGCAGCCAATCGACAGTGTTTACAAGGGCATTAGCAATCATGAAATTTTCACCTTGGCTATTATACTGAGCCATTTTTTCGCGCACTGTTTCTTCTACATTTTTGATGGCCTCCGCTCCTCTTAAGCTATTGACTATGCAAAAAAAGAGCCCATTTACCCGATCAGTTCGAAATAGGAGCTCAAGTTCAAAGCAGGTTGCAAAATCATCACGGAAGATCCCTCCACGTGGCCAAAAGCCTGATCCAACATAGGTCTGCATGCTTGGAGGAATTGTACAGATATCCCATCTAGGTAGATCCCAATAATGTTTTAGAAGATGCTGCGGATGAGGATGGGGAGGTTCATTTGTCTCTTCATGCTCCTGTATAGCTTTGCGAGTTACAGCAACTCGGTTAACGCATTCATCATGGCTTTGTAAAAGTTGGCATACAGGTTGCATTGATGCGCTGGACTGACAAAACATATAGGCTCTTGATTTAACGGACCTATCTTATAACAGAAAGATTATTTTCTTGTAATTGGAGGCCGTGCGTGCATTGTGCATAATTTTGCCTAGTTATGTCGACTTATGCACAATGCACGCACGGCTCCCAACACATTTCAGGTCGAAATGATTAGGTGGTTTTTGTATTGGGCTTTTTGGGGAGTAATTGTATGGTAAAATTTGCGATTTGGCCTATTGGGCCAAGTCGCACAGCTTCTGCGACAACCTTAAAGACTTTGTGAGAGATGCGCTTTCCGCCTGTTCGCTTAGCGATCTCAAGATCGCTATAGATATGTGAGATCTGGTGTGCCTGCAGACTCGATACTTTCGTCACATTTCTATATTTTATTTCATGGTCTGCCTTAAGGTGCGCTCCACCTGCATGGTAGATCAGATCATCTTGGTGGCGTATGCTGTAGACAACAGGTGGTGAAAGAGTTGACGTTTTAGCCACTTCAAACATCTTTACATATTTTTGTCCAACACCTGGCGAGTTAAAGTGACATACCTCTTGTATATCTGTGCTTGCTGTACACTTTGCTGCAATAACCTGTGCAAGTGCGCCACCAAGGCTATGTCCTGTCAAAACAACGGGCCCATACTTTGTATTGAGTTCGCGGATTTTGTTTTCAATCTGTTCAGCAGAGGGTCTAAAGCCATGTTTTCCGATGTGTCTTTGCAAATCGTCGACGAGGTTTTGCTTTCCGCGGGTGCCCCTGCAGCAAAAAATTGGGGGCCTGCCCTCTTCAGTAGATACGAGAACCACAATTTTTAGCCCATTTCTATTTCTGATCACTTCATCTACTTTGTATCCTTGAAAACCTATTGATTCACCAGGCTTCCAGTGCTCGTATGATATCTGGCTCGCACATATTCGATAAAATTCGAGCTTTTGATCTTCTTTGGATTCAAATCGTTCGATGTTTTGAAGGTCTTTTGCGATGATTTCCTTTTCGCTTTTAGCATCGCGAGTTGCCTGCTGTACAAAGTAGTCGAGGTTTTCTCCAAAAGAGGTAGTCTCATGCGCGTGAAAGCTTTTTGTCTCCCCACTTTTTGAGACTGTTTCCACACCTTTTTGTTTGATGGCTACAACTTGGCCTGGCTGGGGATTAAGGTCGGGAAGATGCTTATTAAGCATATCGCACATGGATTCTAGAAGCGCGAGGTTGTTTTTTTCGCTCTCTGCTACTTTGAGGCTATAGCGCTGCATCTCGCCTTTTTCATTGCGATAGACAATTTCGCCTACTGTTTTGCCGGTTTTTTCTACGCTAAAGCCAAGAGGAGGTGATCCGAGTCCATGAGTGTCCATAAAGCACTACACCCGTTTTTCTTGTAGCTCATTTTCTGCAGCAGCTGCAAAAAGTGCTGTAGCAATAAGTATCTCTAAAAACATGACAAGTACGAGTATCCCATCAGTTGGATACCTGTGGCTGAACCATCCCTGTCCTATCGTTGTGATTACTATTGTAGATATAGCTATCAAGAGTATTGCAATCGTTGCTCCATGAAATCCAAGCCTATATCCCACCCAAAGACTAAATGGGATAAAGAAATAGACGGGAGGATAGCGGGAGACAGTATCAAAGAGAACAATAAGTGCTATAAGGACAACTATCATAGAAAGAAGTTCAAAGCGCATAGAGCGAAAGGGGATTTGCCATTTTCTTAGTGACCAGACAATGAGTAGCGGAGTAAAGACAAAAACGCCCATAACATCGCCTATCCAAAAGGTAAGCCATGTAAAGGAATAGCTTGCAGCAGGCAGCGTCTCCTGAAGATAAAATGCAGACACACCAACTGTCGCAGCTATTGTACAGGTGATAAAGCCTCCTCCTAAGAGAAAGATTACTACATCTTTTATCGTCTTAAAATAGCCAGGAGTTGAATAGCGTCTCATCACCCAGTTACCAACCAGTGCTTGTGTGAGTGAGCCAAGTGTAATAACGAGGGCTGTGATAGAGGGGCCAAAGGAATGCGGGCTATAGAGGTGGAGTATGTTATAGCAAAAGTTGCCTATAAAGATGCCAGGCCATGCCTTATAGCCAAATAGAAGGAGGGCGGTGAGGGAAAAACCAGTTGCCGGCCAGACGGCTGAAAAATTGAGGGGAAGGGACTGTATGCCTAAGATGCGGCCTGCTTCTGCATTTACATAGATGAGAATGGCAAGAAATATGTTGAGAAGCCATCGAAACTGAGCATCTTGCATTCTCGTCTGATAGGGCATATCCACCTTCTGTAGCGGTTACGTCCTATATAGAAATTAATATAATTTGCAGTCAATTAAAATCGAAAACCAAAGCCGCAGGAGGCAACGTAGAGGTTTCTATGGTGAAGGCCTGTTCGCTACAAGTGGGTTGACTTACGAAGTGATGGTCTTTTTAATTGAAGCAAGGGCACTTGGGATGTCGCTTCCTGAGGTGTAGAGCTGCTTTTCTACCTGCTTGATGGCAGACATTACGGTAGAATGATCTCGCTGGAAGATGTCTCCAATTTTCATGTAGGGGGCTTTTAGAAGGTCTCGGCAAAGATACATTGCAAGCTGCCTAGGCACAACATATTCGCGAGATTGCGATTTTCCGATAAGGTCTTCTATAGGAAGTGAAAAGTGCTGTGCCACCCCTTCTATGATGCGATCTGCTGAGAGGGCGCTTTGCCTTTCCTTTTCGATAAGATCGGATAAAAGTTCTTTTACAAGATGGAGCGGCATGTGGCTCTTCTGGCCACTTTTATTCAGGTGCGATCTCAGCATCAGTGCTTCGAGAGCACGCACACATGATTTTGGATTTGTGGCAAAGGAGTCGGCTAAAAATTCTATCGTTCGTTGCGATATAGGGTAGTTATAAAATTCTGCCTTTTGCTCCAAAATCTTGCCGATATCTTTTTTTTGCGGCGGCTGAAGGGGCAGCGTGATTCCCCATTCAAATCGAGAGATTAGCCTTGGTTCAATATGCTCGAGCGATTGCGGCTGTACATTTGCCGACAAGATGATTTGCTTGCCTTCTGTATGCAGGGTGTTGAAGGTGTGAAAGAATTCCTCCTGCGTAGCACTTTTTTTGCCAAAGACCTGTACATCGTCAATAAGGAGCACATCTGCTCTTCTATAGGTGTTTCTAAAGTGAGACATCTCACCAGATCGTATTGCCTTTACAACGTGTTCTGTAAAAAGCTCTGACCTTGCATAGACTGCTTTATAGCCAACGCGCCTCAGCTTTTGAGCTATTGCCATAAGAAGGTGCGACTTTCCACAACCTGCAGGTCCATAGACATAGATGGGATTTAAAAAGTCAGATCTGATCTGCGGCTTCTGACCAGAAAAGGTGCTCATAGCCTGCACTTTCTCTTCGACAATGCGGCTTGTAACCTCTTCAAGCACTTTAACGGCTACTTTATTGGCATCTGTCGTTAAAAAGTTCTCTAAAGTTGCTGTTGGATCGAGCTCATCAAAATAGAGCTGATAGCTTGCGGGCTCTGGTGCTTGGGCCTGCTTTTTGCGCTTTTTGGGGAGAGTCTCTGCCTTTTCAGGAAGAGCAATGTGAACTTTTATCTGCTTTTGGTTGTTATTTACAAGGTTAGCTACGCGTGGTTTGATATGCTCATCAAACCACATAAGCTGGAAAGAATCTTGTGCTTCAAGATAGAGGTTGCAGGCATCAAAGCGGAGGACTTTGAGGGTTTTTAGCCAGCGGCGAGTGGTCTCTTGTCCATACTCGCCCTCTAGCTGTGTAACAAAATTATCCCATGCCTGCATACATATTTATTTCCTGCGAGGCTTTACTTCGATCTCTACAACTTGCTTTTTGGCGCTGTTGTTAAGAGATCTTGTTGTCCACCACTGCTGGAGCATGCCAAGAAGCATCGACGAGATCCAGTAGATGTTTAGACCAGATGGGAAGTTGTAAAAGAGCAGCGTCATAACAACTGTCATAATGTTACCCATCATGCGCTGCTGTTTTTGCTGGTCTGTCCATGTTGATTTATCTTTTGGCAGGTTGGACATCACATTTTGCTGTACGTACATGATCGCGCCAAGGATTATTGGCAGAAGGTGGAACTCATTGCCGATAATTGGCAGGTTATAGTTCCAGGTGAAGAGTACATCAGGTGATGTAAGGTTATCAATCCAGCCAGGGATAAAGACAACACCGCGAAGTTCAAAGGTTGTCTTTAAAAGATCAAACATACCGATCAAAAATGGTAGCTGCAAAAGCATCGGCAAGCAGCCAGAAATTGGGTTTACCCCTTTTTCGCGGTAGAGGTTAAGGATCTCCATTTGCGCTTTTTGCGGATCTTTCTTGTAGCGATCTTGTATTGCCTTAATCTGCGGTCCTACTTCCTGCATACCTTTCATCGACTTTATCGACCAGGTGTTAAGCGGGTAGAGGATGATGCGAAGCACTACAGTAATTAAGACGATAGAGAGCGGCCAGGAACCTGTAACAGTGTAGAAGAACTTCATGATGAAGAACAAAAACTTTGCGAAAGGCTCTGATATATACGAAAACCAGCCAAAGTAGGTTTGGCATGCGATAAAGTCAGTATTTCCTATCGTTTTTGCGTTATATTCATCAACTGCTGTAAGTACCTTTTCTGCAAAGGGGCCAGCAAAGACGCGTATTTCTGTTTGGCCTTTTAGAGGCATAAGAACGTTGTAGCCTGGCATCTCAGCTTCTGCATAGCGGGCAAACTCCGGATCGATGAGCTCTAGTCTTGATGGATCATCTTTGCCGCCAATTTTATCCACCCTAAAGCCTGTTTCTCGGCCCTTAGAAGGATCCATGATAATGCCAAAGAATCCATTAGAGTTACTTACCCAATCAGGAGCTGACGTTGTATTTGTATAGGTTGCGCTTGGGAGGTCAACTTTCAGAACTTCGTTGCCTTTTCCTTTTGTAATGCGATACTTGATGACACTTCCGGAGGCGCCGGATTGCCATTCTATTTCAGGAACACCGCTTGTCATCCAAAGACCACGAGTATCGCCTTCAACTTTGATGTCTACAGTAAATGTGTAGGGGACATTGTCTTTAGGAAAGCTGTAGCGCTTTGTAATTCTACGGTGAGGCTGCAAAGCTTCAAGAACGATCTCATCCTTTGTAAAGCTTTTTACTTCATAGGAGAGATCAGCAACTTCTGGATATTCAGAGACTACGTTAAAGCTATAGAGTTTGCTTGGCACTGCATGTGCATTTTTTCCTACGATATCGCGGCGAATAAGTGGATAGTAGCCACCGAGCTGCCTTTTTTGAATAGAGCCCTGATAATTTTTTGCATCTTTCAGCGGAAACTCTGCATTTTCTGGGCTTTTTTCAACCACTTCTCTATCTACTTCGATAGGAAGAACCGCGCTATCAGGATGCTCTTTTGTTTTAAAGGGAAGGTTTATTTCAACAAGCGCTCCTCCGATGCTTGAAAAGACAAGCTGGAGGTGGTTGTTTTCAAGGACATAGTATTCTTGCGGTTTAGCTTGAGATGGAGCCTCAGTCGAAAAAGTCTGAGCAGGCTCTTGTACCTTTGGTGTTTCGATCTGGGCCGTCTGCTCTTTTTTGGTAAGCGCATCTTCATTCATGTAGTCAAAGCCAAGTCTGACAAAGAAGAGCGTAAGTGTGAGCGATACAACAAAAAGTATTGTGCGTCTATCCATGAAAATCCTTTCCTATTTTACGCCAAAGAGGCTACCATATCCCAACAAAAAAGACCACCCTCTTAACATGAAAAATTGGATTTTCTTTTTGCTCACAGCATCGTCTGATCTTATTGAGCAAAGAGAATATAAGCAGGCGATAGAGCAGCTTTTACAAGAAAAGAAGCCAACAATTTCTTTGCCGATTGCCTATCTTCGCGATCAGCAGGAAGAAGAGGCCTTTGTTTCCTATTTAGATTTTTTGAAGAGAGTGGAAAAATCTCCCCTAAAGGCACCATCCGATGCCGAGCGGGCACGCTATAGTGAACTTTTTACCCTCTACCTTGCCAATGACCCGAAAGTTGACGATGAGCTTAAAGGGCTGCCAAAAGATTACTATATGTGCCAGTTTTTGCGAGCATCACGCCTTGCAAATCAAAGAAAATATGAAGAGTTTTTTACTGTCTTTGCAGAATCCTATATCCGCTATCCAGACAGTCATATGGCTTTGAAAACTGAAGGGGTCATTGAGTCGCTCATATTTCAGCGTACCAAAAAACCAGAAGCTAAGGAGCATTGGAGAAAGAAGGCACTTCAATCTTTTAGGGATTCACTTCAAAAAAATCCGCACGATGTAAGCTTGCATAAGATGATTATCTACACAGCATCTGACAACGAAAAAAAAGAGGTTATTTCTTTTGTTCTTACGCAAATCATCGAGCACAATGTAGAGATAAATCGCAGAGAAATTCCTTTTTATATAAATAATGCACTGCTAGTAGATGAAGTTTTACTTGCAGAAAGCTTGATTGACAAAGCCAAAACCTGGTATGAGTACAGTCGGATTTTAGATGAAATGGATCAGCAAGTGACACAATATAAGGGATCGCTTCATGATTCAAGCCACTGAGCCAGTGAGTATACTGAGCTGTATGAGAATATATGAGAATAAATCTCTTTTTCTCTGTGACTCTGTGGTATTAATTATGAAGAACAAACAATATAAGGCAAAACGTTGATATGGATGAAAACCGTTTTCTTGGAGATTACAGACTTCTCAAACACATAGGCCACGGCTCTATGGGAGCAAGCTTTGTTGCAGAGCAGCGCTTTACCAAGAAAAAATATGTCCTTAAGGTTCTTCCAGAAGAGCTCTCTCAAGATCGCGGGTTTTTGCAGCGATTCGAAGAGGAAGTTGCTATTTTGGCGCAGCTCGATCATCAAAATATCGTTAAAATATACAACGTCTCTTTTGCACAAGGTGTCTACTTTTTGGTCTCTGATTGCATCGTCGATGAGATGGGCGAGACTACCAATTTAAGCGAATATTTTAGGCAGCGCGGCAAAAAAATTAGCCAGCCCGAGATTCTCTCAATCGCCCAGCAGGTAGCATCGGCGCTCGATTATGGCCATACCTGCAAGGTGGCACATCGCAACCTCAAGCTCAACAATATCCTTATTTCAAATCGAGAAAGCGTTCCTGGACCGCAGATACAAATAAAAATCAGCGATTGGGGACTGTCTAAAATAATAGGCCTTGGCGCGTGTCTCACAAGGACTTTTAAAGGGATGGCAGAGGCGTGCGGTATCGCGCAGGTTACGCAAAATCGCTATCCAAATCCACCTGTCGAAGTTGCAAAACTCGCCCCGCTTCATCAGATCCTTATCCAAAATTTTTCCTTCCTTGCGCCCGAGCAAAAAAGGCTCGATATGGTGGCAAATGAGCGATCAGATAGCTATGCATTTGGCATTCTCATCTATTATCTTTTGATGGGAGAATATCCTGAAGGAGCGTTTAGCCTGCCATCTGAGCGCTTTGATGAATGTGCGATCGATTGGGATATGGTGATAAAAGAGTGCTTGGCTCCTAATCCGCAACGAAGAGCCTATCTTTTAGATGAGCTTCTTGCAAAGGCCACAGTTTCTAAATTCAAAGTGCAAGAATCTACTCCACAGCCAGCTCCTGAGCCAGTACTTGTTGGCGCTCAAGAAGCGAATAAAGTGGAAGAAAAAGAAAAAAGATCTCCATGGGTGCGAGAAGAGCGCATTGTAAAGGAATATGCTCCAGAAAAACGAGAAGTATCGAGCGTGCAGCCTATCCAAACTGAGATGGTTGAAATACAAAAGGGCGACTATTTTCGAGGAACGCCTACAGGATGTCGCGATGAGATGCCGAGACACTCGGTTTCAATAGACTCTTTTGCGATAGATGTCCATCCTGTGACAAACGAGCAGTTTATGCGCTTTTTGGAATATATCGGCGGTGAAAAAGATGCGCAAAACCATGACATCATACGCCTTCGAGAATCGCGAATCAAAAAAAGTGCGGGAAGAATCAGCATAGAACCGGGATATAACAAACATCCGGTCGTAGGCGTTACCTGGTACGGCGCAGTTGCCTATGCGCAATGGATTGGAAAGCGCCTCCCAACAGAGGCAGAGTGGGAAGTTGCCTGCTCTGGGGATTTTGAAAATCCACTCTATCCTACAGGCGATACGATCGAAAAGACACAGGCTAACTTCTTTAGCTCCGACACAACGGCAGTTATGAGCTACCCGCCAAATAGCTACGGGCTCTACGACATGGCAGGCAATGTTTACGAATGGTGCCATGACTGGTATGAATACAACTACTACGAAAGCTCTGCTCAAGAGCCAAATAATCCAAAAGGCCCTCTTCAGGGCGTCTACAGAGTTCTTCGAGGCGGCTGCTGGAAAAGCCTAAAAGAAGACCTTCGCACATCAAAGCGCCACAGAAATAATCCGGGTGTTGCAAATGGCACCTACGGTTTTCGCTGCGCACAAGATGTGTAAGAAAAAGTAACCACAGAGACACTGAGTCAAAGAGAAAAAAGAGAAAATGAGTTCAAAACTAATTGATCTTGAAACAGATACTCTGACAGGAGTAATTATTGGAGCCGCTATTGAGGTCCATAAAACATTAGGGCCTGGTTTATTGGAATCAATCTATGAAAAGTGCCTGAAGTATGAATTAGAAATAAAAGGTTTGGATGTGAAGTGTCAATATATGCTTCCAGTTACTTATAAGGGCATATCTCTCGATGCCGACTTTCGGATAGATATGCTGATTGAAGACAGTGTAATCCTTGAAATAAAATCAGTTATAGAACTAGCAGCTGTTCACGAAGCTCAGCTTCTTTCTTACTCAAATTACATGGCGGTGGAATAGGTCTTCTTATCAATTTTAATGTTCCAGTCCTCAAAGATGGCATCCGTCGCCTAAAAGTGTAACCCCAATTTTTCTTCTCTCTCCTTCTCTTTTTTTTTCTCCGTGACTCTGTGCCTCTGTGGTAAAAAAAATCCAAAAAAACTATCACAAATTTCCTTGTTTTTCTCCCGCTTTTTTGCTTGTTGTTAGGAGTAAAATTTGGTATAATTCTTAGGTAATAAAAATGCCTCCAAACAGGGTTAGAGGGTGTCTACTAAAGTTACGTCGCGAAAGCTTGGTGAGGTTTTGCCGGGCCTGCTTGCAAAGGTTGAAGCTAAGTTCCAATTACAGCCGCAAAATATAGTTGATGCATGGCCGGAAGTGATCGGATCTAAGCTTGCAAGCATGACGCGAGCTGAGAGATTTGAAGAGGGCGTTTTATACGTTACAGTCAAAAATTCTACATTGCTAAGCTTGCTTAGTAACTCTCATGACAAAAGTAAACTCATTGAATCAATTAGGGTTAAATTTTCTGGAATTTCGATAAGAAACATTGTGTTTCGCATAGGATAAATTATGAAACAAGAGCGTGAAACTCAGTCAGAAGAAGTGGCAAATCAGTATAATGCCAGCTCGATTACAGTCCTAGAAGGTCTTCAGGCGGTACGTGAAAGACCTGGTATGTACATTGGCGACACCGGCATAAATGGTTTGCACCAGCTTGTCTATGAAGTTGTCGATAACTCAATCGACGAAGCCATGGCAGGGCACTGCACAACGATCGATATTACCTTGCATCGAGACCGTGGTATCACCATCGAAGATGATGGCCGAGGCATTCCTGTTGGACGCCACGAGCGTGAATCTGAACGAAGAGGTAGGGATGTTTCTGCTCTTGAAGTAGTTATGACGGTTCTCCACGCTGGCGGAAAATTTGACAAAGAGACCTACAAAGTATCTGGCGGCCTTCACGGCGTTGGCGTATCTTGCGTGTGCGCACTCTCTGAACGGATGGTTGTTAACGTCTTTAAAGATGGACAAATCTATGAAATCGAATTTGCTCGAGGAGAGGTTACAAAGCCATTAAAAGTTGTAGGCACCACTACAAAGCGCGGAACCAAAATTACCTACTGGGCAGATGGCCAGGTGATGAAGGTGCTCGATGTAGAGTATGATACATTAGTCACCCGTCTTCGTGAACTTGCCTTTCTAAACCCTGGCGTGCAGATTAACCTGCATGATGAGCGAAATGGCGGACGAGATGATGCTGAATTCTTATACAGAGGCGGCCTTCGCTCCTTTGTAGAATATCTCAACGAAAATAAGACGCCCCTTTTCCCAATTCCTATATATGTAAAGGGCGGCAAGACTGGCGATGATGGTATGATAGAGGCTGAAGTAGCCCTCCAGTGGAACGACGGCTATGCAGAAACGATCTTTTGTTATGCCAACAACATCGCAACGCGCCATGGTGGAACACACCTTACAGGCTTTTCTACAGCCCTCACTCGCGTCTTAAATGGCTTTATTAAAGAAAAAAACCTGCTCAAAACAGACAAGCTCTCTCTTACTGGAGAGGATATGCGAGAAGGCCTTACTGCTGTCATCAGCGTAAAAGTAGCCAATCCGCAGTTTGAAGGGCAGACAAAGCAGCGCCTTGGAAATAGTGATGTAGGTTCAATCGTTCAGCAGATAGTAGGTGAGGGGCTTTCCACATTTTTTGACGAAAATCCCCATGTTGCTAAGACAATTGCAGAAAAGGCAATTATTGCAGCGCAAGCTAGAGAAGCTGCAAAGCGTGCAAGAGAGCTTACACTTCGTAAAAGCGCATTAGATTCTGGCAGGTTGCCAGGAAAACTTGTCGACTGCCAAGAGAAAAACCCAGCACTTTGCGAAATCTATATAGTAGAAGGAGACTCTGCTGGTGGAACATTAAAGGGCTGCCGCGATAGACGCTATCAGGCGATTTTGCCGATACGAGGTAAGATCCTTAACGTTGAAAAGGCGCGCCTTGAAAAGGTTTTACAAAATGATGAAGTGTGCAAGATGGTCTCTGCGCTCGGATGCGGCGTAGGAAGAGATGGCTTTTCGCTCGAAAAGCTTCGCTATCACAAAATCATCATCATGACGGATGCTGACGTCGATGGATCGCACATTAGAACGCTGCTTCTTACATTCTTCTACCGACATATGCCGCAGCTTATAGAAAATAACTTTGTCTATATTGCCCAGCCGCCGCTCTTTAGAGTTGTCCGTAAGAAGACATCTCGCTATATCCACTCAGAGCGCGAGATGGATGACTACCTCCTCGAGCTTGGCATAAGCGACCTTGAAATTAAGCGAAATGAAAAGCTCATCGAACATGATAAGCTAAAGCCGTTTGCTGAGGCTGTTTTAGAGATTGAAAACTTTATTGCTAGAATTGAACGAAAAGGAGTTCCTTTTAGAGAATATCTTGCAAGAAGACGATCCGATGGAACACTGCCGCGCTATATCGCCCACCTTGTAGATGGTGAAGAATTTGTCTTTACCGATGAGGAGTTTGCAGGCTTAAGACGTGTCCAAGAAGAGCATGAGAGAGCCCGTTTTGAAAAGACGCTTGCCTCAATCCCTGATGATGAAATCACTCCCGAGATGAGAGAGTTTCGTCCAAAGGGCCTTGCCTTTACAGAGTTTTACGATGACATTATCATTCGCGATCTTGAAAACCACCTCAAAACTGTTGGTGCAACACTCGATCAGTACCTTATCCCATCTGAAACACCGCTCTTTACTCTTGTAGAGCATGGAGATAGGGAGACGCCGCTATATAGGCTTAAAGACTTTATCGACGCTGTTCGCCTCAATGGCAGAAAAGATGTTGAAATCCAGCGATATAAGGGTCTTGGTGAAATGAACCCCGACCAGCTTTGGGAAACAACGATCGATCCACAAAAGCGAACGCTCGTACGAGTAAGTCTTGCAGACCTCGTTGCCTGCGAACATATGTTTACCATGCTTATGGGCGAAGAGGTGCCGCCGCGTAGAGCCTTTATTGAACAGCATGCACTTGCAGTTAAAAACTTAGACATCTGACGGAGACTTTTATGACTTCCTATACTGAAGGCGAACTATTAGTTAATCGCAGCGTTGAAGAGGAACTTCGTGAAAGTTATCTTCGCTATTCGATGTCTGTTATTATTTCAAGAGCCCTTCCCGACGTACGAGATGGCCTAAAGCCATCACAAAGGCGCATTCTTTTTGCGATGAAGCAGCTAAGCCTTGGACCAACGGCAAAACATCGTAAATGCGCAAAGATTTGCGGTGACACATCCGGTGACTACCACCCACATGGTGAGATGGTTATCTACCCAACTCTTGTCCGTATGGCGCAGGAGTGGGCGATGCGCTATACGCTTGTAAATAGCCAGGGTAACTTTGGATCTATCGATGGTGACCCTCCAGCTGCTATGCGTTATACAGAAGCTCGCCTTACCCATTCAGCGATGCAGCTTATGGATGACCTTGACAAGGATACTGTCGATTTTGTCCCAAACTATGATGAGACGAAGAAAGAGCCGACCGTATTTCCTTCTAAGTTTCCAAACCTTCTTTGCAATGGATCTTCAGGTATTGCCGTCGGTATGGCAACTAACATACCGCCTCATAACCTTAATGAAATCATCAAAGCCACCCTCTTAATACTTGACAATCCGCTAACAACAGTCGATGAGATCATGCAGGTTATGCCGGGGCCTGATTTTCCTACAGGCGGTGTCATCTGTGGCTATCGAGGCATTAAAGAGGCATTTCATACTGGTAAAGGAAAGCTTGTCCTTCGCGGCGTGGTGACTACAGAAGAGATAGAAAATTCAGATCGCCAGCGCCTTGTCATCAGTGAGATTCCCTATAATGTTAATAAGTCGAGCCTGATTCAGCAGATTGCTGAATGTATTCAGAGCAAGGTGATAACAGGTATATCTGATCTTCGCGATGAATCTGACCGTGACGGCCTTCGCGTTGTTGTCGAACTTAAAAAAGGTGAGATGACAGAGGTTATTACTAACCAGCTGTACAAGCACTCAGACCTTGAAGTGACCTTTGGTTGCAACATGCTTGCACTCGATAAGGGCCTTCCCCGCATGATGAACATCAAGCAGATGATTTCTGCCTGGATAGAGCACCGTATGGAGGTAATACGCCGTCGTACACGCTATGAGCTTGCACAAGCAGAAGCTAGAGCCCACGTCTTAGAGGGCTATCTCAAGGCACTCGATCACCTCGAGGAAGTTGTACGCCTCATTCGTCAAAGTGCATCTCGTGAAGAAGCAAAGGTCGGCCTTATGCAGACCTATATGCTTTCAGAGCGTCAAGCACATGCAATTCTTGATCTTCGCCTCTATCAGCTTACGGGCCTTGAACGAGACAAGATTACAAATGAATATAACGCACTCTTAGAAAAGATCCGCTACTACAAGGAAATCTTAGGCTCTGAGCAAAAGGTAAAAGATCTTATCAAAGATGAGCTTACAGATATCCAGAAGTACAATAAATCAGAGAGAAAAACACAGATCGTTGCCCATGAAGCAGAACTTGATATGGAAGATCTGATTCCAAATGAAGATGTAGTAATCACTATTTCAAATGACGATTACATCAAGCGCATGTCTACAAACCTCTTCCGCGAGCAGCGAAGAGGGGGCCAAGGCATTGCAGGCTTTGAGCTCAAGAAGGAGCAAGATGCTATTAAGAGCGTACATATTGCATCTACCCACGATTACCTCCTTATCTTCACTTCGCTCGGAAGACTCTACTGGCTGAAGGTATGGCAGATACCAGATACTGGACGACGTTCAAAAGGTAAACCGCTCATCAACCTGCTTGAAGATTTGAAGCCTGAAGAGAAGATCGCTACGATCGTTCAGGTGTCAAGCTTTACACCAGATACATACCTTCTTATGGCTACTAAGAAAGGTGTTGTGAAGAAGACATCACTTGATGAGTTTAGTAACCCACGTCGCAAAGGCATAATTGCACTTTCTATCGATGAAGGCGATGAGCTTATTGCAGCACGCAGAACGACAGCAGGCCAAGAAGTGATGCTCTTTACCAAAAATGGTATGGCAGTTCGCTTTGATGAGCAGGAAGTTCGCGCTATGGGACGAACAGCAAGAGGCGTACGTGGTGTAACACTTCGCGGCGATGATGACCAAGTGGTAGGCTGCGAGACTGTAACACCTCAAGATGTGATCTTAGTCGTTTGTGAAAATGGCTTCGGCAAAAAGTCGCAGGTAGATGAATTCAGAAAATCACACCGCGGCGGTGTTGGCGTTCGCTCCATCATCACAAGTGAGCGTAACGGCAATGTTGCGGGAGCTCTCTCGGTTACTGATAACGATGCACTTCTCATGGTCTCTCAAGGTGGACAGACGATTCGTATCCGTCTTTCTGATGTACGCATTATGGGTAGAAATACTCAAGGTGTACGCCTTGCTAACCTCAAAGATGATACTCTCGTCGCGCTCCAAAAGATCGCCCGTATCGAGGGAGAAGAGGAAGCTGCAGAGCCTACAGAGCAAAATGGCGCTGATGTGATCCAAGAGGTTGAAGGTGAAACTACAGTCGAAGGCACTGAGGAATGACAAAGGGCCTTTTTGTCACCTTTGAAGGTGGTGAGGGTGCTGGAAAGAGCACCCTCATAAGTAAGCTTGAAAAAAAGCTAAAGGATGAAAAACGTGAAGTCCTTGTTACAAGAGAGCCGGGTGGAACATCTCTTGGTGAAGAGCTCAGGAGCCTTCTTCTCCATCATAAAGGTGAAATCTCTCCGCAAGCTGAGCTTTTTGTCTTTCTTGCAAGCCGCATCCAGCACCTTGAAGAGCGGATAAAACCTGCTTTAAAGCGTGGTGCTGTCGTGCTCTGTGATCGCTTTACCGATTCCTCCATTGCCTATCAGGGTGAAGCGCGAGGTCTTGGCACAGACTATGTAGCAACTGTTGCGAACTTAGCAACTCGCGGCTTTTTGCCGGATTTAACCTTCTACGTTGACATCGACCCAAAAATTGGCCTTCTTCGCACCCAAAAGCGAGGAGTTAGCCAAGATAGACTCGAGCGCGAAGCTCCAGAGTTTCATAAAAAAGTTCGTGCTGGCTTCCAAAAGCTTGCCTCCAGCGAGCCAAACCGCATTCAAACACTTGATGGTACACTCTCACAAGAGGCCCTCTTTGAAAGTGCGTATGCTATCTTAAAGCCTCATCTTTTCTGATAGATAATTTTTTCTTGCATATAAACAGTTTCTGCGGTTTTATGTTGTACGGTTTTAGCAAAATATTTTGATCTTTTTGCTAATATGACCCAAAAGTAAATCACTAGCAGGAGAAAAACGGTGAAGTTTTGTCATGTATTACTGATAACAGCGCTTACGTTAACGTATGAGCCTTTATGCACAGCTATTCCTATACAAACTAAAGAAAAAAAGACGAGAGTATTGCCGCAAAAAAAATTGGCAAAAAGGCTACAAGATCGTAGGGCGGAAATTGCAGAGGCAGAGCTTCCCTCTGCTAGTAAAGATGCTGCTTTTCATGACAGTAGTCATTCAGACTGTTATAAGTGCCCTCCCGGTCCAATGGGTCCT
Organism: uncultured bacterium; assembly: GCA_964512205.1. Classification (GTDB taxonomy): domain Bacteria; phylum Chlamydiota; class Chlamydiia; order Chlamydiales; family FEN-1388; genus SZAS-7. The sequence continues at coordinate 30,010 of CAZEGK010000009.1, forward strand.
AGAGGCTATACCGGCCCCGCGGGCACTGCTGGTGTTACCGGACCGACAGGACCTGCAGGAGGTCCAACAGGGCCAACCGGTCCCATAGGACCAACAGGGCAGGCGGGACCCCCAGGTCCTGCAGGAGGACCTACAGGACCCACAGGTCCAACAGGCCCTACTGGGCTTACTGGTCCAACTGGTCCTGTTTCAAGCAATGCATCCTATACATTTGCAGGATTGCATACTGTTGGAGGGTATTTCATATTAAACTATGTAGGAGCTGCAGATCAGCTGTCGGCGATAAATGCTCAGCAATCGGTTTTCTATGCAACATCCCGTATTACTGGCGCTGTAGTTGTAACAAATCTTACACCTGGCACATCGATAGTGCCTAATTTTGTTCTCTATGCTAATGATGGGATTCCGGGTACTGTTGTTACGACGTTCACTTTGACAAGTCCAATAGCTGCAAATGGTTGCTATACTTTTGATCTACCACTAGTGACAAGTCCTGGCGAGAAGATTGCCGTCTGGATAGGAAATGTCGTTGGCCCTGGCACACAAGTGGCTAATATTTCTCTCACTTTTAACCTGCACAACTAAGGATTTTTTACATATGAAATCTATAAAATATCAACTGGCTCTAACACTCTTTTTATTTGTCTTAAGCACGACTACAAGCTCGCTTTTTGCTGTTTCTATTCCTCAGCAGGCAAAAGTAGACATGGATGGAAAGGGGAATATGCTAGCGGTGTGGGAATCGCATAGCGATAGTTCGATTACCATCCAGGGAGCCTACTATATGGCAGAAAGCGGCTCTTGGAGTAGTCCAGAGCTTTTATCGCTTGCTGATGCAAATTCGGGCAATCCCAAAATTGCGATCAATGATGCAGGACAGGCTGTGGCTGTCTGGCAATCGGTAAATAGCATTACAGCTAGTAACAGCATTTATGCAGCAACGATAGCCCTTCAGGGAAGTCGTACATGGACTCAAGCGGCTATGGTTTCTAGTCCTGATCAATCAGTGAGAAGCCTTTTGACAGATGGTACTTATCAAGTTAAGACAGGTGCAGGCAATCAGGCAGCTGTCATCTGGCAAAACGCTAATCAGTCATGGCAATCTGCCACTACAATCATGCAAGAGGGTGTCAATTCTTGGAATCGACCTGTCGTTGTTGTGGGTGTCAACTAAGACTAATGGAGCGGCACTTGTGCCGCTCCATTTTTTACTCAACGACAAAAAATCTCATTAAAGGTTTTTCGTGTCATATAAAAGATAGATATTTTACAATGATTCTGTTGTGTAAAAGCAAAGTAGTTTGTATTTCTATTTTTCTCTAGTTAGTTATTGTTGAGGAGTAAATTTGGCAAGATTGTAGATGCCTAGTTCTTTTTCTATGGCTTCTACCTCCTGTACAACTCCTTCAAATCCTGTTTTTCCAAAAAGCTCATGCTCCTTTTCTTCAAAAAGCTCTCCAAGGGCATCATATTCTTTTTTGGTAATGAGTTTTTTGAACTGAGGGAATAAAATTGTATCTTCCCGAGCAGCATGCGGCCGGTACATTGTTGTAAACTCCTTTAAATACGTTGTTATTTTTTTACGATCTCCATCATTTGCGAGAAGGTACGAAGTTATCTCTCTGCCTCTTTGATGCTGCTCTTTGAGGGTACCTACGAGATCTACGAGAACATTTGCTTTTTCTAATCGTGGAAAGAGGTAGGTCTCTTCAAGCTTTTCATGATAGTTTTCAATAAAGCTTTGAACGAGCTTTGCAGACTTTTTAAGAGCCTCCATTGGAAAGGGCTCTTTAGCATCTACTCGCTCAATGAGTGCATCATAGATAAGTAAAATCCGCTCAAGAAGGCCATGTTCTCTCATCAGATCTTCTACAGGAGCAACTTCTTCGACGCCTATTTGAGATGACGTTTCTTCACAAAAGCAGGTAACTGGAAAACAGAAGGCAATAAGGACTATGGTATACAATCTCATAGAACACTCCTTACGTTATATTCTAGATACAAGATTTGACAAAAGAGAGCAAGAAAGTATTTAGTTGATGCTATTTTTCAAGTTATGTATATGAATGGATATGACAGGCCTAGAAATTGTACTGCATCTTTTAGGATTTCCCGATGTTACCCATCTTCTCGCAAGGATTTGGGGGATCGTATGCATTGCCTTTTTTACTGGCATTTTGTGTAACAGAAATAAATTTGTCTATTTTTTAGCTGAGGCTGATAGTCAATACCTTGCTATCGTGTTATCTGGAATATTAGCGCTTGTAGGAGGGATAGTAAGTATTATCTTTCACTCGGCCTGGAGTGCAAACCTTCTCATTCTTATCACACTTTTGGGATGGATAAGCTTTTTCTATGGAATCTTTGCTATAATCTTTCCTCAAGCTATCTGCTGGATGGCTAAAAAAATCGCTCGCCTTGATTCATGTATCTTAACATGTATCTCGCTCGTGTTTATTTGTGGAGGGGCACTTCTTTTTTATAAAGGGCTTGAAGATACAAAAAAACATCCCTATAAACCCTTGCCTGTTGAGATTTCTGATTTAGAAAGCAAAACAGCTGAAGGTGAGTAATATATGGATGCTACCACCTTGCATGCACTTAAGACGTATGCAGAAGAGGACTTTTCTGCAATACAGGCTGCTCCCAAAGGCATCCTGAAACTTGAGGGTGGTAAGCTCGTACATGTAAATAAAGCAGACCTTACAATTTGGGATACATTCCTCCATTTTCTTGGTCGTTTTGGAATTGGAAGCTACAGCCTTAATAAAATTGCAGACTACATCGGACAGCTGAGTCCAAATCAAGACGAAAGCTCGCTCTACAAGAAAGCCGTAGAAAACTTGCTTAGCGAGGTGCGCATACATAACAGCAAGTTTTTTGTACGGCATGTTTCAGTAGATCAGCTTGCAGCTAAAGTTAACAAAGTGGCAGAGGAGATGGGAATAAAGGCAGTACCCCAGCAATCAACTAAGCAAGAGTCCCCGCATGAGCAAAAATCTGTTCCAAAAGATGAACCTTCATCTCTATCGCCTTTAGAGGCTTCTCCAAAAGCTAACACACCGAAAGAACCATCGCCTTCTTCTCCACCAAACTCATCACCTGATACAAAAGATGTGATGACAAATGAAAGTAGCGGCTTAACAATTATCCTAGAGATTGCTCTTCAGACAGATGATATTGGAATACTTTATGATCTTGAAGGTGAGCTGAGTCAAATACCTGCAAGTGATCCTGCTATTGAAAACATGATTTCTATTGTTTCTGATGCAATTGCTGCTAAGCGAGAAGAGCTTCTTGGAGAAACTACTCGTAAAAAGGTCTCTATCGAACTTGGCAATGGCATTCAAAATGGCGGCAATTCCTGCTATTTAAATGCACTTATTCAGGCACTTCGATTTGCGGGAGTTGAGAATCTGTATGAAGAGAGGGAAGGAGTAAAGGGCACTCGTGAGGGACTAGAAGGGATTTTACATACAATTAATAATCGCACGTTGCATTATCAAGAAATAAATGATTTTCGTCGGTTTTTGATTACTGAATGCAACTTTAGCTCACTTGATGAGGAGTATAGCCAAGAAGATGCGTGCGAGGCTCTACTTGCACTCTTTAATGCTCTTGGCACTCATACCTTTACATTTAGCTACTACAACAGTGACCAAGAACGCTTTTTTGAAGATGTCGGCAACCTTATTAGCGTTTCAGTCCATGGTACAAGCTTACAAGAGGCTATCAATCAGGAAGAAATTACGCTCATTGAAACACCCACTATTTTGCCAATACTCCTAAAGCGCTATGAAACTCATGGTAAAGCAGAAAAAAAAATTACAACTCCAGTGCAGCCGGACAAAAACATTGTGGTCTCAGGAAAGAACTATGAGCTCGTCTCGATGGTCGTGCATCAAGGAAGCTCACTTAATCGGGGCCACTACTTTTCTCACGTGCCACAAGCAAATGGCACCTGGGTAACCTTTAACGACAGCCAGGTTTCTCAGCAAAAAACTATGCCTGATGATGCAGCGTATGATGGGTATATCTTCTTTTATCGCTTAGTTGAGCAGTAAAATCTTAAGAGTGGGTTACTCTGATTTTTACTAGAAAAAATGTGGTACTATCTGTACCTTGACGAATTGAGTAACACTTTTGAGGTAAAAATGAAAAAATACTTATTTATCATTGCTGCTCTTTGCGTTTGTTTAGGCTCCTCTGTAGAGGCAAAATCATCCACTTGCTCGAAGACAAAATCTCGTCATCAAAAGAGCTGTGACATCGTTGGTGTTTATACATTCACAGCAACGGGTTTTGCAGGACATACGATATGGGGTAACATTGCCTTTCATGAAGGAGGAACGCTTACATTTATGGATTCCGGTGATATTGGAGAGGATCTTTCGCCTGTTTTTCCTAATGGTCTTGCTACTACAGTTGCCACCGGAACATGGAAGCAAATTGGCAAGCGCACATATAAGATATTTACTACAGCGGTCTTTGCAACCAAAAATCCAGAAGACTGCTGCCTCTCAATTCCCTTTGCAAGGGCAAAAGTAGAGGGCACAGTCTCTCTTGCAAAAAACTGCAGAGATCTTTCCTTCGATATTCAAGCAAGTTTATGGGATCTAAACGATCTGACCCTTGAACAAAACAACATTGCACCGCCGCAGCCTATTCCAGCCTTTGGCTATAAGGTAGGTCTTTAACTTACTGAGCAGGCAGTTGATTTGCAACTGCCTGTGCAAGCCCTACGGTCTGCTGCAGCGCGGCATAGTCTCCTGCTTCATAGGGGCAGTTAAGTTGCTTACCATTTGGTCTTTTTATTCTAAAAGGGTGATATGGGGTAGTCCATTATCCTTCTTGTAGGATATATCATGACTATGGTAATATGACTATAGGAGGATGTGGTGTATGCAAAAGTATATTCAAGCGGGTAAATTTAAGGCCGAATGCTTAAGAATTATGGATGAAATAAAGCAAGGCGGCTATGAGGTCATCATTACAAAGCGGCATGAGCCAATTGCAAAGTTATGCCCCATAGACACAAAAGACACCTCTCTTTTTGGTAAGATGAAAGGCACAATTCATACTAAAGGTGACATTATCCAGCCTATTGGGGAGGCGTGGGATGCCGATACTTAAAAAGCTGCAGCAGCATAAGCTTCTTCTTGATACGCATGTGTGGATCTGGCTGATGGAGGGCAATCCCATGCTATCGAGCCACTTTGTTTCAAGTGTTGATAAAGCCCAGAATCATGACGGCATCCTGATTTCAGCAATTTCTATTTGGGAACTTGGCATGCTTGTAGAAAAAAAGCGCATCGAAATAGAAATGGATGCTCTTGATTGGGCAAATGATGCCCTAGCCTCACGAGGTGTTACGCTTATCCCTCTTACTCCGCGTATTTCAATTCTGAGTAGCCGTTTGCCCGGGGTCATGCATGGCGATCCGGCAGATCGCATTCTCGTGGCAGCAGCCTATGAAGAAAATGCAGTCCTTGTCACATGCGATCAAAAGCTTCTAGAATATGGAAAGGATCGCTTTATTTCAGTGCATAATCCTTGTACAAAATAGCTTTAGGACTGAACTTACTGAGCAGGCAGTTGATTTGCAACTGCCTGTGCAAGCCCTACAGTCTGCTGCAGTGTGGCATAGTCTTCCGCTTCATAAGTTGCTGTCAAGTTGCTTACCATTTGGGCTTTTGCCATTTCTAAGAGGTGGGTGGTAAATGGAGGGCCACATGAGGGAAGGTTTTCAATGTTGAAAGGAGTAATCCGGCTTGTGCCCGGCTGATCTATGGTTGGAAGGGCAGCTGTTGGTTCTTGATTTGTTGGGAGTAGGATTGCTCCATGCCATCTGGAGGGGAATAAAAGCCCTGGACCATATCTTCTACTTAGTCCCCAATGTCGCACGCGATTTGTCGCCGTATAGCGTAGTAACCCTCGAGTTTTACTGTCATCGTCATAGGTATATTCTATAATTCCCATATGTTGTTCGTCATTTGCTGGGCCAGGTCTGTTTGTGTTTTGAATAATACTTTGAAAAGATTCGACTTGACCGGCAAGATGAGAGTTATAACAGCCTTCTCTTATGCAAATATTTTTGATTCGAAGCGGTTGTATTCTTCTGCCAAGCTGATCGAGCCGCTGCACCATCTCTTGCAACCTTGGCAAGATATTTTGTGTGAGGGAATTTCGAAGGCCAGGATATCCTTCTGCACGTTTTGCTAAAATAAGCAGGCGAATGCTCATCACGGTCATAAGCGACGTAGTGAGGAGCTTAAATCTTTTATGGGCAATTTTTATAGCTTTAGTTTTTGTCTCTACGGACTCTCGAGTGGGATTTGGTCCGGGCGGTAGTATTGCAACTAAACTAGCTCCGGCATAGTCTAGTTGTCCTCTTTCAGGAAGAGCTTCTTGACAAATTCTGTCGCAAGCAACTTGCAAAGCAGCATACGCTCTTTCAATAGTATGTGCTGCATTATCGAGCGAAGCTAGTTCCCCGCGAGGTGCGGCTGGAGTGATGGAATGACAATGCTGGCAAAAGAGATTCATAGCTGTAATGCTATCTGCTTTTATCTGCTCAAAGCTGTGGTCTAAAAAAGCCTCTCTAATGGCCCCTTCTACTGTCGCAGAAAAATCTCGCGATATGAGGGTTAAAAACTCGGTAAAATTTCTTCGGATTCGCTCATCGGTTTCCTGCTGTGAAGGTCCGCCAAAAAGGGCTCCAAAATACTGTCCAAATATGCCGCCTATGGCAGTTTGTATAAAGATTTGACCAATTCCTATAGCCATTAAAGAGCCTCCTTTACAATCTGTTTTGAAGATACTTTAAAGAGATAAAAAGCACCGATAATCATTAAGAAGAAGCTTACAGCGAGTGTAGCTTCCGAGCTAAAGAGGTGCGTGAATGTAGCTCCCAGCAGGGGAACAAAGGAGCCTCGCACACCGATTGCCAAAATGTTCACCGAGGTGTACTGCGCGCTTGAGTCGTTGCCGCAAAGAAGAGGTCCTGAAAGATTCCATACAAGCTTAGATCCAGCTTGTGCCGCTCCATAAAAAAAGTAGGCTAAAAAGGCAAAAGAGGCTGTTCCCACAGGCATGATAAGAAAGAGCGGCTGCAGAGAAAAGCATATTGCTACAAAGATGGATGTTTTATGAATGCCTGATTTTTCTAAAAGCTTTGCCCAGCCGCTTGCAGTTAAAATAAAGCCTAAACCCTCAAGCAGTGTAAAGAGCAAAAAGATCTCAGAAAAAGAGAGCTGTATCTCCCGTAAATAACCAGGAATCGATGGCTTTGCAAACATCAAGCCCGATCCCGCAATAAAAAACCCCAGCTGAAACTGTAAAAAGAGCCTATTTTGCTTAAGGAGCTTCCATGACTCTTTCCATGGGCCAACTATTGCCTCTTTAATGGAAGTTATAGCCTTTGTTTGAGGAGAGAGCACTTCTTCTATCCGAAACTTACTTTTCATCCAAGCCGATGCGATATAAAAGAGGGCAGTAGTTGCAAAAAGCTCTTTCCACATGGTGGGGTTTTCTTTGAGAAAAATGCAAAGAAGCGGCCCTAAAATCATGCCGGATGCGTGAGAGACACATAGGGCTTGCGAAAAGACCTGTTCTCGCACCCCTTTTGCGAGGTTTGTCTTTACGATCTCCATTTGTGCGGGCTGCGCGGCACGCGAAAAGAGGATAAAAGAGCTCTCAGCAAAGATATAGTACCATATTGTATCTGCCCAGGGGGCAAAAAGGAAAAAGCAGGTAGCAAGGGCTGTTGCAAGGACAAGGCTTAAGCGAAGCTTTTCCGGCCTGTAGTGAAGGTATGAGCCCCAATAGAATGCGCATACGGCAAGAAGCGGCCTAAGCGTTGTAAGGATCGCAATTTGCAAGGCAGTTGCGCCAAAGTGAGCTACCAGCACAACATCGAGCATCAAATTGAGCGCAATGAAAGGCTCTTGCAAAAGGTTGGAGCTAAAGAGTATGCGCTTTGTCTCTTTTGGGGTCATTTGCTATGCTTGTGGCTGCTCCGGCTTTTTCTCCGGCGGAGTAGGCTTGATTGCGGCAAGGCCTGTCTGAACGGCAGTTGCTAAATTAGTTACTATCGGAAGAAGGATAAACCAGTTGCCAGTCGTAATCATAGCTGCTGTGTGGATGCCAATCTGAATAATAGAGGCATCGCGGATACCGGTGAGGAAGGCTTGACGATTTTCCATTCCGACAGTCTCATCAATTTTTCTTGCAAGGCCTGTCTGCCAGATACCAAAGGGAAGACCCATTACAATAAGGAAGGCAACTTCCGGAAGGACAAAAGAAAGTCCGGTAAGACATGCTGTGAGGGGAAGCGCTATCAGGGAAAGTGCTACAATTTTTGCAAAAGGCTCTGGTAAAAAGCGGGAGGTAAAGTCATGGACCTTTCTTCCCATCCAGATGCATGTATCTCGTGTGGAGGTAAGAGCCTGGTTTGTATGTTCAACTACGCTATTTGTAGCATGCTGTACATGAGTGAGTATAGAAGACATAATGTATACCTATAGAATTTTTAATAGTTTTCACCGCGTGCAATCAGCACAAGTTTTGCAAGTGATATGGTCTTTAGCGTAAGCCCGACAAAAGCAAAAGTGGCATTTGTTGTAACAAACTGCTCTGACTGCATAATAATGGCTATTCCAAGGGGAACGCCCACCATCAGTGCCGATGCCTCCCTGCAGTCTGAATCTTTTAAAAACCAATCACCAAGGCTTACGAGGGATATCGCTGAAGCAGCAAGGGCATCTCCATAGTGTCCAAGGGTAAGCGCAACGCCAGGAAGCACAAAGTAATAGGATTTAAGCAAGGTATGCGCAAAATGACTTATCGCACGTGCCCCCTCAGGGATGTGGTCATTTCGTATCTTATCAACACTTTTTCCAAGAGACGTAAAGCCAACTTCAATCTGCTCTTGCAGATAGGTGCCAAAACTGCGTACGCTTGATACCATAGCAATTCTCCTCAAGTAGCATCAATGATACCCTGCTACGCTTTATTTGCCTATCAACAATTCTCATAAAGGGATTGAATAGGTTATAAAGATAAAAATGACAAAATAATAAAAAATATAAAATTATTAAATTATAAATTAATTATTGTTTTTATAAATTTCATTTACAATGAGATTTTTTTACTATTTTATCGATACGTATTGGAGCTTTGAGCAGTTTAGGGTATGTGTAGCAAGGCGCACTAGTTGCTCGTTTGCAAAAAGCTGAGTTGCTGCTATCATAACAAGTAAAAGTGCAAAAGTAGATATAAATTTTATTTTATGGGTCAATTGCAAAATAGTGAAAAGCTAAGGCTCCTTGCAGAAAAGGGACGCCTTCCTCATCTTCTTCTCTTTTCAGGTCCAAAGGGATCGGGGAAAAGGGCGTGTGCAGAATGTGTAGCAAGGGAGTTTTTAAAGCTTGGGGAACAAGAAGTAGCTCCAGATCTGCATCTTTACCTGCCTGAAGGAAAAACCGGTATGCATAGCGTGCAGGCTGTGAAGCGTCTGATTGACGAAGTAATAGTTGAGCCTTTTGGAGGTTATGGAAAGGTGTTTATTATCGTAGATGCAGAGCGCATGCTTCCATCTGCTGCAAATGCGCTCTTAAAAACACTTGAAGAGCCGCCAGAAAAAACCCTTATCATGCTACTTACAAGCAGAAAAGACCGCATGCTTCCAACAATCCTTTCTCGCTGTCAAGAGGTTCGCTTTTCTCCACAGCAAGCTGAGGAGCTTTTAGCGCTTAAGATGCCAGTTGGTTTTATAGAGATTGCACAGTTTGCAAAGGAGTTTCAAAAGAGCATTGACTCAAAGAAAAAGGTGCGAGAACAGGAGTTAAAAAAAGAGTTTTCAGATGTGCTCAAAGAGGCTACATCGAGCCAAAAGCAGCTTATCGAACAAGAAATAGAGGGAGCTTTAGCTCTTATTGCTCAAGAAGAGGTTGATCATCTCTTTACCCAAATCCTTGCCTTTGCAGTAGATCGTGAGCGAAAGGCAAGCACAAATAAATTCTCCAAAGTACTCAAAAGCTTAGCAGATGCCAAAATGGCAATAGAGCGCTCATCGCCAATCGGAAGCACGATAGAATCTTTGCTTCTTGCCTGTTAAAGTCGATATGTGTAAGCAAGGCAGTTGAAAGGCAAGCCATCTTTAGCGCTGCAAAAGAACTCCTTAGTCTTTTGAGCTGAGGCTTCGGCGCTACTTTTATTACTTTTTTTTCCGAAGAGTTCTTTCCAAAGAGAAATGCATCCTCTGCAAACAAGCGGCTGATCACTCTCTTTTTTACAGATCCCACAAGATACTTGAGGAACGGACATGTACTCTCTCCATACTAAAATGTAGGGCAACAATTGTTGCTCACCATTTGATAGAAGTCAAGCAGGCGAGCTGAAACTCTCTGGTTATGAAAATCTTTTCTTGTTGCAATGTATAAATATATATGGTTTTGTATTTGAAGTCCGGGTCTTCCCGGGAACCAATATAAGGAAAGTGTCCAATGAAAAAATTGCTATTCTTAAGCGCTGTCGCTTGTGTCTTTTTTTCGATAGATGCACATGCAGCCGCAAAGCCCAAAAAAGATCACATGTCACGGTACCATCATCACTCAAGTTCATCCTCATCCTCATCTCCTGAGAGAGGTCCTACAGGGCCGCGCGGGCCAACAGGTGCAAGGGGAGCTACCGGTGCAACAGGTCCCGCGGGAACTGGTACTGTTGGTGCAACAGGGCCAGCAGGTGCAGATGGCGCAACAGGTGCAACCGGAGCTACCGGTGCAACGGGTACTGGTGGAGCAACAGGCCCTACAGGACCAACAGGACCTACCGGGCCGACAGGGGCAACAGGTGTAGGTGATTTAGGTCCAACAGGTCCAACAGGTCCTACTGGTCCAATAGGTCCAGCGGGTTTTGCCTTTGCAAATGCCGCAACATCCTATACCTTTGCGGGCCTTGTCACACTAGGAGATGATACTGATAGGATTTCTGCATTTCTCGGTGATCATCAAGAATATGTTGCTTCAACAGTACTTGATGTTGAGCATCCTGCAGTTATTTCTACAACACATGTTGTTGGAGGGGTGTATGTAAAGAACCTTCCTTCTTCTACAATACCATTTACTGTAACTATTTGGCTAAATGGCAGGCCAACTGCTATGACTGCAGATAACATCTTCTCAGATGGCTTTTACTCACTTGGTGGGGAGCTATCTGTAAAACCAGGTGATCTCATCAGCGTTGAAGTATCTGCTGTTCAAGATGCCCGTAGAGTAGGATCTCCTTCTATTCGCGTTCATCTACAGCTCTCGTAGAAATCTCTCGATTTAGGGCCTTTTTTTAGGCCCTAAGCAGCTTTAAGCATCACGTTTCCAAAATCTAACATATAAAAAGATAGTGACAAGAGATACCCTATCTATTTTTTCATCGTCCTTATCGTTATATCGTTTTTTACTGCCTTTCAGCTTTTTGCGTTGAATCATGTTTTACAGCGCACACACTAGATATTTTTGTTTGACAAATTGCAGCGAAATTGGGTACATCTACTCAAATTGTTAAGGATAAAATATGCTGCAGAGTGTTCAAAGTCATATGCAAATGGTGTATAGGGAAGTAGAGCCTTATGCAATGCCTGCGGCAGTTATGACGGCTACTGCTCTTATCATCAATCAGCTCTGGGGAACAGCTCCTGCAGCTAGCTTTTTGGGAGCAGCTACTGTTATAGGATTTACCTTTCCTCATATCATCACAGAAATATCAGAACAGGATTTTGCCCTTGGTGGAGCACGGATTGTGCTGATGGCAACGCTTCCCTTTTTTGGTACGTGGGGGATTATTGCCTCCGTCTGTTTGGCTACCATTTCCTCTTTTACACAAGACATCCGGCTCTACACAATACGAAGCGAGCTCAAGAAAAATAGGAAAGAAGTTCAAGAGATCAGAGAAACACGCGATGATCTGATTGCAAAGAGAGAATCCATGGTTCAAGAATGTGAGGCAAAATTGAAGGCAGCTGAAGAATATTGGAAGCGCACGACACTTGCAGATGATGTTAAAGCCTCCATTAAGGACTATGGAGAGCTCATAGACTCAAACAGTAGCTTCTTAACTACGCTCTATCAAAATGTTGAGGCACATAATCTTGTCAAAGAGATTCATGATCTTCGCGATATTGTTTTGCAGCTTGCACAAAAGGAGAAAGTGGATGTTCGTCAATGAAATACTAGGGGCGCTATCATGGCTTTCATTTTCTTCTCATCATGCAGACGTACTTGCACAAAGAACTCAAAGCTTAACAGAGGAATTCGATGAGCTCAAAAGTCAAAGCGATACAGATGTTCATCTCTTTGCAAGGGAACTCTCATGTGCTGAAGGGCTCTCGAGAGGCCTTGACAAAGTAAAGGAAGTTGCACTTGAAATAGATAGCGCTATTCAAGAAGCTCTTCCTGCACTTGAACAAAAAGTCACGCGCTATCGCGAGATTAAAAGGGAAATTGAAGATATAGCCGTTTGCGCGTATGTACCAGATCCTGTTGTTGAAGCGCTCAAAGAGCTTCATGCTGCTATTAAAATTTATAAAGAGGTGCGTAATCATGACATGGTTTAGAGAGCTTGGACAAAATATTGAACGTGGCTTTAAAGATTTAGGGCCTCGCATTCAGCGCTCCTTTGAGCAAGGATTTAAAAAACCGCCTCCGGAAGTAATGACAGACATTGGAGAAGTGGTGTCTAGTGTGGGATGTGCTGTAGGGGGACTTATTTTTCCTCCGCTGCCATTGATCTCTATTTTTGTAGGGACCATTGGACCAAAGGTTGGCCATACTGTTCAGCGCTTTTTTCAGGATATAGGTAGAGAAGCCAAAAAACTTGAGAAAGAGACAAAAAAGTTAGGGGAGCAGCTTCAAAAACTTAAGGAACTACATATCAAAGATAATGCAGTCTACGAAAAGACTAAAGAATGCTTTGATAAGATGGCAAAACTGATGGATGAGGCTAAGGAAAAGCTTGAAGAGGTGAGAGATGGCCTCAAAACTGAAGTGTCACATGTAAAAGAGAAGATAGAGCAAAACAAGCTTGTGCAGGCTCTTTTACAGCGCCGAGTTGCTGAGGTAAAGCAGCTAAAAGAAGATATTAGAAAGGAACTTGAATCTGTGAGTAAGACATGACAATAAAAGTAGCAGTAACTGGCGGAGCCGGGCAGATTGCATACAGCCTTCTCTTTAGACTAGCAAATGGAGATCTTTTTGGTCCTTCGCAGCCTATAAGCCTTCATATTTTGGAAGTTGAAGAAGCACTTGGATCATTAGATGGCGTACGCATGGAACTTGATGACTCAGCTTTTCCACTTCTTAAGGAAGTAGTAGTAGGTTCTGATCCACGAAAGGTATTTCAGGGAGTAGAGTGCGCTTTTTTAGTAGGGGCAAAACCTCGAGGGCCTGGAATGGAGCGAAAGGATTTACTCGCAGATAATGGCAAAATTTTTGTCGAGCAGGGAAGGGCACTTAGTGACGTTGCATCAAAGGAAGTAAAGGTGCTTGTTGTAGGAAATCCTTGCAACACAAACTGCCTTATAGCTATGCATAACGCGCCAAATCTTAAGTCTTCGCAGTTTCAAGCTATGATGCGACTTGATGAAAATAGGGCAAAAGCTCAGCTTGCCATGAAGGCAAAAAGGCCTGTCACTTCTGTTCAAAACATGATCATCTGGGGAAACCACAGCACAACGCAGGTGCCAGACTTCATTCATGCGCGTATAGATAAACGGCCAGCTAGTGAAGTTATTACAGATATTCACTGGTTAGAAAATGACTTTATCACTAAAGTGCAAAAAAGAGGCGCTGAGATTATCGCTCTTCGCGGTAAATCCTCTGCAGCATCTGCAGCATCTGCTGCCTTAGATGCTATGAGGGCGTGGGTGATGCCATCTAGTGGGGATGCTATCTATTCAGCGGCACTTCATTCTGGCCAAAATAGCTATGGAATAGATAGTGACCTTGTTTTCTCCTTTCCATGCCAAGGTGCTGGATCTCTTGTGGATGGGATAGAGATAAATAACTTTTTGGAAGAGCGCATTAAGGCATCGGAAAAAGAGCTTATAGAAGAACGAGACTTAGTCAGACACTACTTGTAGAGGAACAAATGGAAGAGGTGCTTTTTACAATCACACGTGAAAATCTAGATACGGGAATGCGAGGCTATCCTGTAGGATACTGCACAACTTCATCTGTAGATGCTATAAAAGGGCTCTATTACAGAGGAAAGCCAATACAAGAGCTTGCCTATAAAGAGCCTGAAGCTGTTATTTATCTGTTATACTTCGGTAAAGAGCCTAGTAATGAAGAGCTTGCATCCTTTAAAAAAGAGCTGCAAGGCAGGGCTCGTCTTTCAAAAAGGGTCGTAGATGCAATTTTGCGACTTCCGCAAGAGGGCACTGCGATGAAACTTTTTGCAAGCGCTCTTCTTGTTGCTGGAATGTTTGAAGGAACTGACAATTACAAAGAAGATTCTCTCAATATCATTGCAAAGATCCCTGAGATTGCAGCACTTGTCATTAACCATCATGCTGGCTGGAAAAAAGAATATGAATCCAGGCCAGAGCTTGGCTACATCGAAAATTTTGTTAGCATGCTCAACGTGCCAAATAAACGAGAAAAAGAGCTTACAGAGGCGATGAAGCTCTTTAATATCCTTCACTATGATCATGGAGGAGGTAACCTCTCAACATTTGTAGGAAAGGCGGTAGCTTCTGGTCTTGAAGATATGTATGGATCGCTCTCCTCTGCTATGCTTGCCTTGTCGGGGCCAAGACATGGAAGAGCAAATCAAGATTGCCTCGAATTTGTTGAGGAGATTGTAAAAGACCTTGGCGAAAATGCTACCAAGCAGCAGATTGAGGGGCTAATACGAGGAAAACTTGCAAAAGGTGAGCTTATCTTTGGCTTTGGCCATGCAGTACTTCGCGTTGAAGACCCGAGAGCTGCGATCTTTTATGATGTTGCCTCAAAAAACTATCCAAATGACCCTCTTGTTAAAATTGCTACCTATCTGAGAGAGGTTGGACCCAAAATTCTCGCAGAAAATCCCAAAATTTCAAATCCCTACCCAAATGTAGATGCTATTTCTGGAGTTGTTTTGTCAGCTTCCGGCTTTAGCTATGCAGACTACATTGTCGTGCTCTTTGGTATGTCCAGAATCGTTGGCATCGCTCGCCAAATCTGGCACGAGCGTCTCGAAGCTCGCGATGGTAAGGGGACAGCGATCGTCAGGCCTAAGTATCTTTATTTGGGCGATGAGTCTGTTTCTGGATAGCATTTGTCAGCCTTGTCATAAAAGATTGTTCTATCTAAGATTGCACGCTAACTACTAGGAGAGTTTTCTATGGAGTATGAGTTTTTAGGTCGCTCAGGGCTTGAAGTTTCTCGTCTTACTTTTGGTACGATGACCTTTGGTGGTGGGGAGTGGTTTAAACATTCCGGCAATCAGCAACTTGAAGAGGCTACGAAGCTCGTAGACATCTGCGTGGATGCTGGTGTCAACTGTTTTGATACGGCAGATGGCTACTCTGTGGGAAAATCTGAGGAAGTTCTCGGAAAAGCAATCGGTGCAAAAAGAAGAGATAGTCTTATTATCTCAACTAAGGTTTTTTATCCCATGGGATCGGATAGGCATGATCTCGGTCTTTCAAGGCGGCATATCATAAAAGCATGTGAAGAGAGTCTTAAAAGATTAGGCACCGACTACATTGACCTCTATCAGCTTCATGAATATGATAGCTTTACTCCGCTCGAAGAGTCGCTATCGGCTCTAGAAACACTCGTCCAGCAGGGCAAGGTTCGCTATGTCGGCTGTTCAAATTTTTCTGGATGGCATCTTATGAAGGCTCTTGCTATTCAGGACAAGCGTGGATACCAGCCGATGATTTCGCAGCAGGTATATTATTCACTTCTTGCTCGAGAGCTTGAACATGAGCTCGTTCCTTTAAGCCTTGATCAAAAAGTTGGTATGCTGATCTGGAGTCCGCTTTCATTTGGCCTTCTTGCTGGAAAGTATCGCCGCGGCGCTCCAAAACCAGATAATACCCGCCTTGCCCATATAGATACACCTGGTGAGATCGATTTTGAAAAATTATATAACATCGTCGATGTACTAGACGTTATTTCAAAAGAAAAAAATAAAACGATACCTCAAGTTGCACTCAATTGGCTCTTGCGAAAGCCATCAGTTACAAGTATCATTATAGGAGCTCGCAATGAAGCGCAGCTGAAAGATAACTTGGGCGCTGTAGGTTGGGCTTTGACAAAAGAAGAAGTTGAGCGTCTTGACAAGGCAAGTGAAATGGTAACTCCTTATCCCTACTGGCATCAGCTTATGTGGAGCGAAGGGCGAAATAACAATGTGGCAGCAGACTATAAGTAGAAGGTAATTATGGATTTTACAGAAATACAGACGATGTGCCAAAGAGCACTAGAGCATAGCTATCAAAAGACAAAGCTTGCTATTTGTTCTTTTGTGATAATCCTTTGCGGGCTTCTTATTGTATTTGCACAAAGCGTTGGTCTCTTTTCTGGAGCATGGGCCTCTTTTAGCCTCACATTTTTGCCGCTTTTTTTATCTGGTGGCCTTCTTATGGGTCTTGGTGTTGTCTTGATTCGAAGCTACCATGATGAAATCAAAGATGCAGAAACCTCTTTTGGAGCGCTTGTCATGAGATCATGGCATGCAGCTATCAGCTCTGCCTATGTCTTTATGCCGCTTGTACTCTTTTTTCTCTCTATTTGGGCGCTCCTTGGCCTCTTTTATCTTGTAAGAGAGATCCCAAGCTTTGGCGAATTTTTTGCTTCTCTACTATCTACTGGTCCCTTTTTGCTTCATACTGCAGCCATATTACTTGTGGCATTTAGTATCTATATACTCTTTGTGATGACGCCAAATTTTGCGCTAAAGTCCTTTCATGATGCAGCACTTATGACAGAGCATTCAAGCCGCTATCTTTCACACCTTTTTATACGACTTGTGCTCCTTTTTGTCGGCCTTTTGCCGCTCATACTATCATCGCTTGCACTTTCGATTGCCGCAACAATGACGACGCATAGCTTTTTTGCCTCTTCAAACCATCTGCAGCTTGTTATGCAGTGGCTGATGATCATGCTTCCCTATGCTATGCTTCTTTCGCCAAGTATTGTGTTTTTCTTTAATATGTCTGCAGAAATGCATGTCTATCTCCACAAACTAGAAAGTTCAAAGGTATAGCCAAACAACACGGACTAATTTTCGAATCTTAATCTTATTCTTATTCTTAGTCTTGTTCTTGTTCTTACCCCTTTTATTTCGAAATAAAATCTGTAAGAACTAAGGCGATAATAAGAATAAGACTAAGAATAAGATTAAGAGCGGGGATTTAACCCCATGAAATCGTTTGGCCATGCGCTAAAAGATGGAAGGTATCAGAGGAAGCGTTTTTTTGCTTTTCAAGGTAGAGCTCATACGCTGGTTGATCTAATGGCTCATCACCGAGTCTAAATGTACCAAAGTGGCTCCCGATCGAAAGTTTTGATCCCACATCGACATGGATTTGAAGTGCCTCTTTTGGATCTACATGCATGGGATGCATAAATTTTCGGGGGATGTAGGCGCCAATTGGAATAATGCTTAGGTCAATGTTTGGGAATGTCTCTCGTATCTGAGTAAAGTAGCGCATGTTATAGCCTGTATCTCCAGCTAAATAGAGCCGTTTTCCGCCAATTTCAACCATATAGCCGCACCAGAGGGTTTTGTTTCTATCAAAGAGCCCTCTTCCTGAAAAGTGCTGGGCTGGAACTGCAGTGATGGTTCCTGGACCGATCGCATGCGTTTTCCACCAGTCAAGCTCGCATACATGTGAAATACCCTGTTTATTAAACCATTCCTTAAGCCCTAACGGAACTATAAAAAGTGCTCCTGGGTAGTGATGCGATATCCATTTGCATGCTGCACGGTCTAAGTGATCGTAATGATTATGGGTTATAAGGATGTAGTCAACGCTTCCTACTGATTCAAGTGATAGGGCAGGTGGAAGGTGTCTTTTTGGACCGATACATGTTAAAGGAGAGGCTCTTTCAGCAAAGACCGGGTCAATGAGTATCGTCCACTTTTTGTGCCGTATCAAAAATGTTGCATGTCCTATCCATTGGAGTGTCAACTCGCCTTGCTCTGGAGGTTGATATGGTGGAAAGATAAAATCAGAGGGAATAGGTTGTAGTTCTCTTGTATCGCTATAATAGCCCAGCTTCCACAAAATCACATGCCAGAGGCCATGGCTTTTGGCAGAAGCATGGGGATTGATAAAGGTTCCAGCGCTATCTTTAATAGATAAGTCGATCTTCAAGTTTACTGTCTAATTGTAAATCTAAGTAATACGTGCAAATTTTATTCAAATTTTCCTTTTCTTTTTGGATGCATTCGTCCTTGATGTCAATAACAAAATCCATCCCCAACTTTCGTGTGATGGCATTTATTCCTTTTAGATCTAGGTGTTTATCACGAAACCCAGGTTGATTTGCACCTTTTTCCCATTGAAGGGGATCTTCATTCATAAGATTAGAGTTTTGTATGTGTCGACGAACGATATCTGCCTGGTATTTCCTTATAAGCTTTTGCATAACTGTTTTTGCTTCGTCTCGTATCGCGCATTCCAAATCTGGTTCGTGCTCTCTTGACAGCAGATTTCCGAGCAATTCTTTATCTACAAGTAAAACTTCGAAGTCCTTAGGCTTTTTCATACAGTTTCTGACGAGTCCTTTAGCCTCATCTCTAGTAGAGATGCGTTTTTCATCTTGTAGTGCTTTTGCGGCTTGTGCTTGAACGGTTTTTAGCTTATGTGCCATAGTAATTAGAGATCGATAATCACGAAAATGCTCTACAGTGCGCTCAAGGCCCAAAACACCTGTAAATATCTTGCCATATTCATCGATAAAAGCTTCTAGATGTTTATTGATTTGAGCTTCTAGGAGATCCTTGTCAAGGAGTGCTTGTAACGAAGTGTCTAACTCACCCAGGATCCATCGAACTGCTTGTTCATCTTTTGACACATTCCACTTTGAGCAGAAGAGATCTCCAAAGACGCAAGATGCAAAATCGCGATTTTTATAAAATTTTTCTAAAGCTACTTGTTTATACTCTTCTTTTCTTTGAAGCCTAAAGAGCTTTGCCCGATTCTGTATTCCTTCGTGCTTTGCAATTTTCTTAAGTTTGCTATCTGCATTATTTGCTTCTTGGGGATCTGCAAGCTCTTGGGGGTACTTTACTACCATATATTTGAGTGTGCGAAGAGAGAGGGCCTGATGGGCAATGGCAGAGCCTCCACTGCCAATCATTTTTTTCTTAAGGAGGACATCGCATGTCTGAGGAGCTGCAGGATCTATAAGTAAGACAGTTGAATACTCTTTGCCATCAATTGTAATGACAGCCTCACAAGCATCTTCATAGTATTCTTTAAGAGCTCCTTCAATAAGTTGAAGTCTTAGTGAATAGGGGATTTCCTCATCTTCTGATTCCTCATCGTCTGAGAGTGAGTCGAGCAAGTTTACAAGGGCATCTTGTATTTTTTGTTCATCATCTTGAAGTTGTTTTCGAATTGCAATATCTTCACTGCTGTCACATCTTGATAGCGTGAAGCGCTTGAGTGCTTGCTGCATTTGTTCAAGTTGCTTTCGCTCTTCATCAACAAACTCATGGGTTCCTCTTCCTAAAGCGAGTTTTTTAGGATGAAATTCATCTTCCAAAAATTCAAGGTCTTCGAGCGATACCGGAAGTATAAAGGCTGTACCAAGAGGAGGAACTGTAGGTGTTGCCATAGCGCGCAAAATTGAAGCGGCACGTTCCGAAAATCCAAGTTCTCTAAGCTTTCGTTCTAAAGAACTATAGAAGGAGTTGTCATTTTCATTCTTAGGAGGGTGCGTTGCGGTGAGGATTGCATAAATAGTCAGCGCTGCAGCTCGCATGTCCAATGCTTTGCAAGCATTTTTAAAATTTTTGGCTTCACAGCGCCAAAAATAGTGACACATTGCTATGCGATATTGCGTACTTCCATAACCCTCAGTACCATCCGGAAGAAACTTTGTCGCTAAATACTCTGTCAGCTTTTGCAGTTTCTCTTGATCTGCTATTTCGTCGGCAAGAGTGCATTCGTGGTCTAGAACACGAGTTGAAAGAATATCCCAAGAGACGAGTTTATAGAGGGATTCATTATATTTATCTTTATCAATAGGTTTGGGATTTACGGCTGTAAGTAGATGGAGTAGATTTCTCATTTCCATTTTTTCATCTTCACTAGCAAATAAAAATTCTCTATTCATCAACTTACACATATCATCAATAAAGATAGCACCGCAAAAATCACTGATTACAAAACCTGTATCATCCCATAAGATATTTTCAGGTTTTAAATCGCCATGACATACTTCAGCTTTCAGAATAACTGCCACAGCTCCAATGTAGGTGGCAATGCGCTTCTTTTTTTCTTCAATCGTAAGCGTAAATTTAGTTATTGATTTTGCAAGTTCATCGTAAAATGTAGTTATCCGTGATTTTGTTTCAGCTAGAGATTGAGTGAGGTCTACTATGTGCCTTCTAGGGCTTACTTTTGGGCTTTCAGGAGCTCTTACATAAGATCCCGTTGTTTCGTAGACTGTCGTTGTTGCGTAGGGCTGTCGCCTCGAAAAGATATTTGCGAATGTGTTTTTGACTTTTGCTTTTTGTTTTGCGAGCCCTACGGCAATGCGATCTCGAGATCTGCTAAGCTTTGGAGAGTGGAGGGGAGAAAAACTCTGCTTTGGACTTTCACTGACAATTTCAGATTGAGAGGGGCGTCGTATGCCACTTTTATCGCTTCCTCTACGTCCTATGCCTAATCTTACTGTCTGAGTTATTTGCGGCTTTTTATTACCCTCTTCTCGAGGAGATGCATTTCTATTCCAGGCACTTGTAAGCGATTCGCTGATTCGAGTCTTTCTCGCTTCATCAGCTATAGTAACAGTGTTTTCGCGAAATCTTGAAGGAGGTAGCTCTGGAGGTATAATCATATAAAACCTCTTTTTATTGGCGATCTTATAGAAAGGGATAATAATCGGCAATAAAGTTGATAAAAATTCTAAAACCGTCTAAACTTTTTAAGGATAAAGGAGTTATCTATGTTAAAACACTTTGTCCAATTTTTTCTTTTTATTCCTCTTCTTGCTTTCGCGCAAGATACGCTCATTGTTGAATATGCCCATAATCCCTACAACTGGCCTCTGCTCCACTATGCACTTCAGATGCAGAGGCCCGATGTCGCAAAGGACATTTTGGAGTTATATCCTGAGCAAGCTACTGCAAAAACGCCAGCACTTAAGCTTATGTATTCTCATTTTGGCAATAATGCCTCTCAAGATTATGACGCTTTTTTAGGAACCTATGAAAGCGGCATCTCTGCCTTGGAACTTGCTGTACGATATGGTGATGGAGAACTTATTGAAAAGATTTTGGATCTTGGAGCAGATCCTAACGACTATCGACTTGAATGGACTATAGGTGTTGCAGAATACTGGGAACCACGTGGTGGTGGTAGAATCTATGAACGGGTAAAGTTTCCATGGACAAACGAGTGGGACGCTAAATCCATTCTCTACTGGGCGATAGAGGCAAAAAATCTTGAAGTTGTTGATCTTTTACTAAGCCGGGGAGCGCTTTTTTCTCCATGTTTTGCCTCGCACCGAGGCTTTAGGCTGCCTCAAGCGATAGACTATTCTCAAAATGCACTCCAGTTTGCCTATAGCTTAGGTGATGTGCCTCTCATAAAGAAACTGCTCTTTTATCAAGCAAAGCGAGCAGGTATACTCCCAATCACATCTGAAGAGGAAATATCAGATGCTACTATGGAGCTTTTTAGAACTACTTCATTAGTTGATGCCTTGAGAAATCGCGATGTTTTAAGCTTTAGAACGCTGCTTGAACATGGTCATACTGTAACAGATGCTCTTCTTATAGAGGCTGCAGACTACCCAGAATGTTTCGATCTTCTACTCGACACCTTAAACATAGCAAAAGATCTGTTTGAAAAGGCAATAGTCACTCAAAATGGAGCTCTTGTCTCAAAGCTCTTTGCTCGAATTTGGCCCTATGAGCAGGCTCTAGAGCTTGCTATTTCTCGGTCAAGTGATGCACTAGCCTGTCTTTTGGTACAGCATGGCTTTACCCATCCAAATGCCCTGATTCTTGCTGTAGAGCATCATAAAAAAGATACATGTAGAGAGCTTTTGAATCAGGGTGGCTCAGCAATAACGAGCGATCTTATCCTCGCTACTATCAAACATAATGAATTAGAGATCCTAAGGGCATTCTTTCAGCAGTATACAGCCACTGTTGAAGAGCTTAAAATGTATAAAAAGGAAGCTATAGAGAGCAATCACAAGGAAATCTACTCCTTCCTTGCTACTTTGTGAGAGGAGTAATCGTCTGTATGATAACGGATGTTACTGGATAATTCTTGTCAGGCCCGCGGATACATGTCTCAAGGGCTCCAATTTTTTCTACAACATCCCAGCCGGAGAAGACTTTGCTAAATACTGCCTAGATGAACAAAAACACAAAGCTTAGCTAGGGGAGTCTTCTCCCAAAGATGACTTTTCTGTAATAAGTTTATCATGCATTATGGATATTTCCCCAAGAAGTTCAATCGCAGGCTTTGCAGTGCAAAAAAACTACACTTGGACCATCTTTTAACACATAATTAAAAGGAGTATTATATGGCACTTCAATTTTTTGGATCAGACCGAGCAACCATTGGTCTAGAACTGGAATTGCAACTAATAGATCCCGAAACAATGGATCTTACTCCCCGCGCTCAAGAAGTGCTTGCTTTTTGTGAAAGGCAAGCAGTTTCGCATGTAAAAGCAGAAATACATCAGTCAATGCTCGAAATTGATACAAAAGTCTCAAATGATGTGAAAGAGTGTCAAAAGTGTTTTGAATCTACTTTGTCATCTCTTTATCCTATAATTGATGAATTTGGACTTGCTTTGGGTGCTTGCGGAACGCATCCCTTTCAGAAGTGGCATGAGCGCCTGCTCTTTCCCAATCCGCGCTACGTTACTATGCAAAAAAAGTTTCGCTGGCTTGTAAAGAGAATGAATGTGTATGGTCTGCATGTCCATATAGGAGTTTCAGATGCAGAAAAGGTAATGGCACTTTCTCGTGCAATGTATCGATTTTTACCGCACCTTCTTGCTCTTTCGGCAAATTCTCCATTTTGGCATGGAGAAAATACCGGCATGCAAACCGCAAGACCTAATATTTTGCAGTCATTTCCTACTGGCGGAGTTCCACCATATCTCGAAAATTGGAAAGAATATGAATATTATTATAATGTATTACTAGAAGGAGGGGCAATAAAATCACCAAAAGATCTCTACTGGTACATTCGTCCAAATTCAACATATGGAACTATAGAATTTCGCATTTGCGATGCAGTAAATTCTGTTTCAGATATCATGTCTATTGTCGCCCTTATTCAAAACCTTGTTGAGTGGGTTGATAGGGATTTACAACGATGGAAATGGACGAAAGAGCAGCATTGGCTTTTGCCTGAAAATCTCTTAATTGCCGCTCGTGATGGCTTTACAGGTGTGATAAATAGCTCAGGTTTTAGAAAGCAAATGGCTGAGGAAATATATGAAATACTAGATGAGCTTTCACCGATCGCCAAGAGTCTTAATAATTATGATGAGATGCAAAATATTAAAAATATCCTTAAAAAAGGTAATGGAGCACATCGGCAGCGCAGCATCTATAATGAAACAGGATCACTTCCCGAAGTTGTAAGAAAGTGTACAGAAGATCTTCGTGCAACAGTTTCCGATCTATCGATAAAATTCTAGATAGTAAATTGAAGTTTCGCTATGGATACTAGAAAAGGAGTTTTCTTATGCTTAACGAAAAAAGATTTGGGTTAGCGGGAGCCATACTATGGGGTTTTTGCATGTTTATTATGACCATATTTTCGATGTATACGGGATATGCAACTATATTTTTGACAATGATGGCAGATATCTATCCTGGCTATAGTATTTCTTGGGTTGGAAGCTTTGTCGGTCTTGTCTATGGATTTATTGATGCAGGAATTGGACTTTACGTTCTTGCTTGGATCTATAATAAGTTAACGTAGATAATTTTCATTTCCTTGTATATACCCAAATCAGTCTAAAGTGAGGGGCTCATTTGAAGCCAGGAGCTATGATGCTGTTATCGTGGGTTCTGGACCAAAACTTGTGGCGGCAGTTACACTTCAGCAAGAAGATTGTCTTTCGACTGTAGCAATCAAAGCAAAGGCAGAGCTGTGCGAGCTAAAGAGCTTACTTTGCCATGTTTTGTTCATAATGTCTGTTTTATCCATATCCTCATGCAGTAAGTTCTCTTTCATAAGACATCGCTTGCCTTACTCCATTATTTAGCAAGAAACTGGATCTTCCTTGCTACTTTGTGAGAGGAGTAATCTTCTGTATGATAACGGATGTTACTGGATAATTCTTGTCAGGCCCGCGGATACATGTCTCAAGGGCTCCAATTTTTTCTACAACATCCCAGCCGGAAGAGACTTTGCCAAATACGGCGTAGCCATATTCATCGTCACTATCAGAGAAATGATTAAGGCTTGGATTATCCTCAAGATTAATAAAAAACTGTGATGTGGCGCTATGTGGTTCTGGATGTCGCGCCATGGCTACAAATCCTTTACGATTTGATAGGCCATTTGTTGCTTCATTTCGTATCGGATCAAAGGTGGACTTTTTGGTGCCATCTTCGGTGTAGCCACCACCTTGGATCATAAAATCGCCTATTATGCGATTAAAAACAGTATCTACGTAGAGGCTTGCTTCTACATATCGCCTAAAATTTTTTACGGTTTCGGGAGCTTTATCGGAAAAAAGTTCCAAGCAAAACTCGCCATGATTTGTTGTTACTTTATAATATTCAGTTGATTGCATATAAACTCTAGCCGATTACAGGTATAATAAATCTGACCACTGCCTATTTGTTCGTTGTTCTAAAGAGTTGTAGGCTGTTTCATCTCTGAATGGCTTAATGTAGCGCCTACATTCTCTAACAAGATCATCCCAGCTTGTGCGATCAAAAATATTCTTTGGCAGGAGTTTATTCATAGGATTGACAAGTCTTATAATTTTCTTTGCGCTTTCTCGGAGTGGATCTGTTTGATCATTTAGATCTGCAGCTTCAATCGCTTCATCGACTCTTTTTCGGGCATCTGCAGGATTGTAAGGTGCTTTCTTTGTAATATTTGTGCATAAATCATCAATTTTTTTAGTGCGCTTTTCAGCAAAATACTCTTTCAAAGAAGCAAAAATGCCAGAAATTACCTCTATTTGAGCTGCCTCTTTTTTTGATTTTCGTTTTTGGAGGAGCGCTATACAAATTCCTCCAGCGGCGACAGATAAAGCTAAAGAGGCAACACGTGAATAATTGGATACAACATTCGCTACCGTTAATACACCACCGCATAATGATGCAGCTTTAATGTATTTTCTGTAGTCGGGGGCTTTTACAAGTTTTGCTTTTTCTAGTGCAGCATACTCTTCTGTTACAAACGTTCCGTGAGTAAGCAGGATCTGAATATTTTCTTCTTGGCTTAGATGCTGTGCTAAGTAGACCTTTGACATATGGCGTATCCTCTCTGATTCAGGAGACTATAACTTGTTAGTCGGCTTGTTGTAAAGGATGCAAGCTTGACACAAGTTCAGCTGCGTAGAGGGCATGGTAAAGAAGGCCTTTTGAGCCCATCCCACCAAGTACGTAGCAGTTTGGGGGAGTGTGGGCAATGAAGGGCCGTTTATTTGCTGTTGCTGCGCGATAGCCGCTTTTTCGCGATTTTACTGGAAGAGCGGCATATTCCGGTGCAAAAAGGGCAACTTTTTTGCGGATTTCAGCTTCTGCCTCATCGGATGAGAGCAGTTTTCTTTCATATGTAGCACCTGCCCATACACGATCTTGTTCTATCTGCGCAAATTGCACGCCAGCGTTTAGTGCATAGGGAAGGGGTTCTGGATAGGGCCATTCAAGCTCAACAGTTTGACCGCGTATTCGCTCTATTTTGGGGTGGGATAAGGCTGAAAGCGCGCCAAGATCTGCCCCTACCGTAAAAATGGTATAGTCATACATTGCTAGGGGAGATGTAACCTCTTCAATTATAAGAGGAGCTTTTGATGCGTTAAAAAGTGCGTCTAGATACTCTTTGCAGTTTACAGTGGCACCTGAGCGAATAAAGAGACCCGCTTCCCTTCGTTCAAGATCATCGTAGAGAATTGTTTGAGAAAAATCCATGCCAGCAACTTCCGGCCGCACTATCCCCATCTTGGGAACATATCCAACTTCTTTAAAGAGCTGGTGGGTAGCAGACAGCGCCTCATGTCCTCTAAAGCTTAGCTTAGCCTCCCGGCCTGCATAGCAGTGAACGAGGCCGCAGGCAATACCTGATGCTCCAGCACCAATGCCACATTTATCAAAGAGCGTAACTTCATATCCCATTTTTGTACAAAAATAGGCAACGGCAAGGCCACTAAATCCTGCGCCAACAACAGCAATTTTCATTCCCAAATGATAGCAAAAAACAACTATAAAAGCTAGTTGCGGACTATTGTTATAGGAAGTTTTGGAATATTAAAAACTTTCGAAAAAGGTGTTGGATTGATAGAATGATTTGTCTACAGAATGCGCAAAGCTTAAAGATGTCGCGAAGCGTATTTCCTTCTTGAGAAAATAGGTGTTGATCTCGAGACCGAGACCGAGACCGAGACCGTGACCGATTCTTTTGCATTATTAGAACTATGCTTCAAAATCGGTCACGGTCACGGTCTCGGTCTCGGTCTCGATAGGGAAAATTAATGGTATCTGGTTCTTTATTACTTTTAGGCACTGGGGCTTCGGCTGGAATTCCTATCATGGGATGCTCGTGCGCAGTTTGTCATTCTAGCGATTCAAAAAATAAACGAAGTCGGGCATCTTGCCTTATCCGTTTTGAAGGAAGGTCTATTCTTATTGATGCAGGCCCAGATATTCGTCAGCAGGCACTTAGGTTTGGTATCAAGCATGTCGATGGGCTGATGATTACCCATACTCATTATGACCATGTTGGAGGGCTTGAGGAGCTTCGAGTCTTTACTTTTGGGGATAAGGGGCCGATTTCATGTCTTCTTTCAGCGACGAGCTTGACTCACTTAAAAAAACTGTTTTATTACATTTTTGAAGAGCATACTGCAGATAAGACGCGCCCTGTAAAGTTTACCTTTACAGAGCTTGTGGGTAGGCGGGGAGTGGTCTCATTTCTAGATCTTCCAGTCCAATTTTTTACCTATGAGCAACCAAGCATGGAGGTAACGGGCTATCGTCTTGGTGATCTTGCCTACGTTACGGATATTAAGTCCTTCCCTGAGACCATTTTTGAGGATTTACAAGGAATAAACACGCTCATTATTTCCGCCCTTCGCTTTACAGAAACAAAGCTTCAATTTTCTGTCGACGAAGCAGTAGATTTTGCCGAAAAAGTCGGAGCTAAAAACACCTACCTTATGCACATGGCACATGAAATCGAACACAGCCACCTTTCAAGCCTATTGCCACCCTCAGTACAGCCGGCATATGATGGGCTTGAGCTTACATTTGAAATCGAGGATTCTCTTTTATGACAGAAGATGCACTTTTATTTGAGCCGCTCCGATTTGTTTGGCAAGATGAGACCCTCAGGCAAAATACCAAGGCTATAGTTGTAGGCGTTACAAAAAAGCCTACAGAAAAAGAGATGGTAAAAGAGCATCTTGAGGAATTAAAGCTTCTTGCAGACACTCAAGGCATACCTGTAGTCGGATCATCCATCATATCCCTTAGGCAGATAACTGCGGCAACATTTTTAGGCCCAGGAAAGCTAGAGGAGCTTCAGCGCTATGTGGAAGAGACTGGTGCAAACCTCATCATCTTTGATGACGAAATTTCACCTGCACAGCAAAGAAACCTCGAACGTTTTTATGGCATAGCCGTTATCGACCGTACGGAAGTTATCTTAGGGGTATTTGCCAAACGGGCAAAAACAAAAGAGGCTAAGCTGCAGGTAGAGCTTGCTGAAGTTCGCTACCTTATACCTCGTCTTAAGCGCATGTGGACACACCTTTCCCGGCAATCTGGCGGGGGTGGGGGATCATCTGGCGGAGGCTACCTTAAGGGCGAGGGCGAAAAGCAAATAGAGATCGACAGAAGACTCCTAAAGCGCCGCGTCGAAAGGCTTCAAAAGGAAATTCTGGAGATTAAAGAATATCGCAAAACGCAAAGAGCACTGAGAGAGCGCACAAACATCCCAGTAATTGCTATTGTCGGCTATACAAATGCCGGTAAATCCACTTTGATGAATGCCCTAACAGGTGCCGATGTCCTTATTGAGGATAAGCTTTTTGCAACACTCGATACAACAACACGAAAATATATACTTCCAAACAACCAGGAAGTTCTCTTTATTGATACCGTAGGCTTTATCAGAAAACTTCCGCACCTTCTCGTCGCTGCCTTTAGAAGTACCCTTGAAGAGGCGATACATGCTGATATTATTTTGCATGTGATCGACTCTACACATTTTGCTGCGCTTGAGCATGCAGAGACGACGCGCCTTGTCCTTAGTGATCTTGATGCTTCTAAAACACCGCAGATCGTTGTACTTAATAAAATAGACAAAATAGAAACTCCTGAACAGCGGATGATCTTTCTAAAGCTTAAGCTTGCCTTCTCTCGTGCAAAATGTATATCTGCTGCAAGTCGCGAAGGAATAGATACGCTTCAAGCGGAAATCATCGATCGCTTAAAAGAAAGACGCACTACTTTGCAACTACGTATTCCACAAAAAGATTATCATGTGTTAGCATCAGCAATACGCGAGGGGAACGTGCTCAAACAAGAGTATGATGAAAATGATGTTCTTGTTGATCTTGAAGTCCCTGCAGACACAAGTTTTCGCTTTAGTAAGTACGTACGAGGAAGTTAGATGGTTCCAATAGGTGATGTTGCAAGAACGAGAGAGTACTCCTTCTTTACACCCCTTGCTCTTGTTGCAAAAGGAGAGCTGAGCGGGTGGCGCATTTCGCTTGTTCATTCTGCCCATGATCTTGTCAAAAAGATTCATAATTTTTTTCTTTCCCTCTACGCCACTATCTTAGAGTCAAAGCCCTTTGAGCTTGTTACAAGAAGGCTCCTTACTCTTTTCATCATGGATAAGGATTCTGAAAGGAAGCTTCAAGCTGCAAAGGCTGCTATCGCATGGGACCATAATAGCGCCTACTATATCGAGACTTCTCGCTTTTTTGGCAAATATGTTACAGCCTATCTCAAAAGCGCAATAGCTCATGCTAAAACAATGCCAGATGAGCTCAGAATGCCCTGGATGAGGGAGCTTATATGGGAAACTCCAGATGGTGCACTTGCCTTTACGATTAAGGGAAAAATATTTGAAACGGCACTGCATGAAAACGAAGAGCTCATAGCGCGCTATATAGAACTTAACATGCTTAAGGGCTTCGAGCGCTTTGCCGAAAAAATCCATAAAATCCAAAGCAAAAACACCTTTGCTTTCTTAGATCTTGTCAAAGATCTTCTCGGAGTAGCAGATAGCCATCTCTATACATTAGATCAAGCAAAACGACATCCAGAGCATGCGGCAGAGGATGTGCCGCTTGCAGTGCAAGAAGAAGAGGCTAAAAATGCCCTTATAAAAAAGGCGATGCAGATCTTTTTACCAAATGGTGTAGAGGACTTTGACCTTCCTATTAGAGCTTCCTTTCAGACAAGGGTAGGGGATGTGCTCTATTCACTTATTGAAAAGAGAGTGATGCCAACCTTGATTGAAGAGGGACTGCTTATCGCAAAGACGCCGCGCATTAAGTCTATGCTTGTCTACCAAGGGCTTATGCTTGAGAAGGTAAATATTGAAGCAGAGTCTAAGCCAGATATTCCTGAGCTTCGTACAGACTATCCGCCAACTCGTCTCAAAGAGCTTGAAGAGGTGCTCCATGGTACGCTCTATAATGGCTTTAGCTATGCAATACCAGATCAATTCTCAAACTTTGTCACACAGATTGCTCCTCAAACCCTTGCATCCTCTGGCGCTCTTACAATGGCAGAGGTACTGCCGCTCATATCGCTTCAGGAAGTGATGCGAATTTTGATGGAAAAAATGCTGCTTTGTCTTGATGAAGGAGGTAGATGGGAAGGGAAGGGAAGCCTTACACAATTTGTCTCATCCAATGATTTTCAGTTTGAACATACGCTCAGTCAAAAGCTTGCAAATGACAGAATCAGAAGAGAGCGAACTGAGGAAGAGCTTGCTAAAACTGCCCATCTTGCCGAAATCGCGGCAAATGATCCGAAGCGAATTTTTCAACTTGTACAGAGCAAGGTCTTTCAAAGAAACCATGCGGTATTTGTCCCTAAAGAAAAACCGCAAGAGCCAAACCTACTTGCAACTATCTTTACGCCTATTTTTCAGCCGATTGTCAACCTCTATGATGGCTTTTCAAAACAGGCAGCCCAGTGGGGTGTCGAAAAGAGCGGAATACCTGATCTTCTCACAACGGTAAACACGCGAATGGCTGTAGATCTTCTCGATCCAAAGCATGAGCGCCTATTTCCGCTATTTGCAAATCACGTCGTCAAGCTTTTAGAATAAAACAGTTGAGTAGTTGATAAAACTACGTCAACTAGTTTATACCAAGACTAAAAAAACCTTAAGCTGATGCTCTGTTAGTGCTTCTTGGCAAGGTCTTGCTTAGTTTCTTTAAGTGCTTTTCCAAGCTCTTGTGCCCAAGGCTGCTTTTCGTGCTCTTTAACAAAGCTCATGCCGATATCGCATACCTTTTCAGCTCGCGATTTGTCATCGAGTGCCGTAAAGAGGCGGGCAAAGGCAACATAGCCATCAGCTTTATGGGGGCTGAGGGCGATTGCTCTAAGAAAAGATTGGATCGCTCCCTCTGTCTCTTTGCACTGGCCATAGGCAAGGCCAAGGCCAAGCCAGCATTCACTGACCTGCGGTGCGATGGTGACGAGGAAGAAAAAGGCATCTTTTGCTTCTTTGTAGCGCTTTTGAGCTAAGAGACGGTGGGCAGCTTCATAAAATTTGTCGATTGCATGCTCTGAAAAGCCAAGCACTTCGCTAATAGATTTACCATTTGCGAGAAAGTTTTTGAATGAATCTGGGTTATCGAGCATTGCAAGGCCATCTTTTTTCGCCTCAAATGCCTTCATATCTTCCTGAGGATTCTTTTTAAGCTCCTCGACCAGAATACGATAGCCGTCGTTATATGACTGTTGAAAGAGATGCATAGCATCTTTCATTCTCTTATCTTGGTCCATACGTGTACTCCTTAGCATATACCCTCTAAATATAAAATATTTCTTTATTTGTAAAGGAGATCTTCTTTTGCTAAAATATCTTCCTTATGAATAAAAAAAAGACCTTTACGGTATCAGCTCTTGGCTGTAGAACCAATCAATATGAAGCTCAAGGATTTAGGGATCAATTGCTCGCACTGGGCTATACCCAAGCCGAAGAGGGTGAAGAGGCAGATGTCCTTATTGTAAATACCTGCACAGTTACAGAAAGTGCCGATAGTAACTCTCGCCATCTCGTTCGGTCTCTTATCAAAAATAATCCTAAGGCAAAGATGTATGTGACAGGCTGCCTTGCCGAAGGAAATCCTGATTCACTTAAAGCAATTAACGGCGTCCATGAGGTTGTCTCCAATAAAAATAAAGAGCAGCTTGTGCAGATTATGCTGCCGGAAGAGGATGTTCCTGAATTTGCTATAAAAAGCTTTGATGCCCATACAAGAGCATTTGTAAAGGTGCAAGATGGATGTAACTCTTTTTGTACCTACTGCATTATACCCTACGTACGAGGACGCTCTCGGTCGAGAAAGATGCAAGAGATCGTAAACGAAGTCCAAGATCTTATCGCATCTGACTACAAAGAGATAGTCATTACGGGAATTAACGTAGGTGACTATGATGGAGCAGAAGATCCCCCAAAGCGCCTTGTCGATCTTGTCCGAGAAGTAGACTCCATCAAAGGATTAAAAAGGCTGCGCATAAGTTCAATTGACCCGGATGAAGTAGATGATGAGCTTCTAGATGCTGTTATCAATGGAAAAAACACATGCCATAGCATGCATATAGTCCTTCAGGCAGGATCTAACGTCACGCTAAAGCGAATGAATCGCAAATATACAAGGCAAGTTTTTCTCGAAACGGTTAGAAGGCTGCAAGAATATGATCCAGACTTTACCTTTACTACGGATATCATCGTAGGCTTTCCGGGAGAGACAGATGCTGACTTTGAAGAAACGCTTGAAGTAATGCGTGAAGTGAAATTTGCAAAAGTGCATATGTTTCCCTATAGCGAACGTGCAAGAACGCGCGCAGCACTTTATCCAAATAAGGTCCCCCAAGAGATAATCCAAAAACGAAAGGCAGAGGTGCTTGCACTTGCAGAAAAACTAAGCTTTGAACTGAGAGAGCGCTTTGTAGGGAGAGTGATGGAAGTGCTTACCGAAACGGCAAATAGTGGCCATACAAAGAACTTTTTGCCTGTCATCATTGAAGGAAAGGAAGTCCCTCCAAACCAGCTAGTAGAAGTTTTGCTTATAGAAAATAGACCAGATGCACTCATTGGAAAAGTTGTCTCATGAAACTAAGCCCGACCATACGTTTTCGCCCATTTAGCCATGTTTCAGGCACTATGTGCCTTCTTCCAGGCTCTCATCTTGCTTTTCAGTGCTTTATGGAGCTTGTTTGCATATTTGACTATAGCAAAGCATCGCCTCATGTAATTGGCGCTATTCGCTTCTCCGATCTTGGTACGCTAAAAGAATTTACCGTTCTACAAGATATTGAACGGGCAGAAATCATTGTCTCAGGTTTTTCATCCACTGGCTTTATTCGCTATGTAATCCGTCCGCAAACGGATCCCCGAAGCTGGGTAGTGGAGTTTGAAAAACTAGCGCGCCCTATTGCAGCATCACTCGTTAAAAAAGATGATCGAGAAATGCAAGAGACGCTCTCTATTAAACAAGGTGATATTGTTTCTTTTTTATATAACGATAAACCTTCAGAGCCATTGCATCTTCCTGCACCCGAGAGGCTTTTTCTTGGTGTAGATAAGTCTCAAGATTGGGATATGGTTGTCCGTAGAAAAAAACTCGAAGAGTATCTGCCTTATTTATATGCGCTCTCTCAAACTATCCCGGAAAGTACTTTAGATGAGATTCCAAGACTTGGCATCGAAGAGCTTTTTCAGGCAGCATTTAGCCATATGATGATACCGCGCCTTGTAGATACGGGCTTTCATGGCTTTATGAATCCTATTGTTTCAAACATAAATCAAAGCCCGCTTGGACTCTTTTCACAGATCTACAAGCAGGCAAGAGCGCAGTTTTTTATGGAAAGGGATGCTCTTTGGCATATTGTAAAGCCGGCTTTTGTCTCAGGAACTTTAGCCAATATTACCACAAAAAGAGGGCATGTAGTATCTCTTGAGTGGACAAAACATACCATACGCCGAGTTGAAATTACGCCTGCAGCAGATGATGAAATCACCATTCATTTTCAAAACGATGTTAAACGTTTTCGTGCTAATAACGTTTTATATGAATGCCCCGCCGTCATCACCCTTCGTAAAGATAGCATTTTAATGCTTGATAATTTTCTCAAATAGGCCTATTCACTATAGGAACTGAGAGAGGTGAACTTATGCAGGAACTAAATACTAAGGGCCTTGATATGCATGAAAAGCTGACTTATTCGCTGCGACATGATCCTCACACTGTTCTAGGTCTACATTCATATGATGAAAAAAACAAGGTTATTCGCATTTACCGACCAGATGCAAAAACCGTGCATGTAGAAGTTCTTGGAAACGTTGTTGAGGCAAAACGGGTTCACGATTCAGGTATTTTTGAAGTTATCGTACCAAAGAGTGTAGGCTATAATGACTATAGGGTCTATCACTCAAATGGCCTACTTGCACACGATCCCTATTCCTACTGGCCAACATTTAGTGAGCTGGACCAATATCTTTTTGGACGAGGCGTTCACTACTCGCTTCATCGCCAGATGGGTGGCAGGCTTTGCCATCATCAAGGAGCGGATGGTGTAAAGTTTACTGTTTGGGCACCCTCTGCAAAGGCGATTTCCCTGGTTGGTGATTTTAACCATTGGGATGGAAGGGTAAACCCTATGAGGTCCCTTGGTGCATGCGGTGTTTGGGAGCTCTTTATCCCCGGTTTAAAAGCTGGTGAAAAATACAAATTTGAGATCCATACACAATCTGGCGCCCTCCTCATAAAGTCAGATCCCTATGCGCTCTCTTCCGAAGTTCGTCCAAAGACAGCTTCTGTAGTAGCTGAAATAGACAAATTTTCTTGGACAGATGACGAGTGGGTTGAAAAGAGAAAAGAGCTTTCGCTCAATCGTCCAATGTCTATCTATGAAGTACATCTTGGCTCATGGAAGAAAAATAATGGACAGTTTATTAATTACCGAGAGCTTGCCCATTCTCTTGCAGACTACTGCAGAGAGATGGGGTATACGCATGTAGAGTTGCTTCCCCTTGCTGAGCATCCTCTTGATGAGTCCTGGGGCTATCAGGTAACAGGATTCTTTTCTGTTACAAGCCGTTTCGGAACACCTGAAGACTTTCAGTTCTTTGTCAACCATATGCACGAAGAGGGTATTGGCGTTATTATGGACTGGGTTCCTGGCCATTTTCCGCGCGATGACTTCTCTCTTGCGCGATTTGATGGAACAAGCCTCTATGAGCATGAAGACCCAAGACAAGGCCTGCATCCCCATTGGAGTACGTTGATATTTAACTTTGGCAGGACAGAAGTACAAAACTTTTTGATTGCAAGTGCACTCGTTTGGTGCGATCTCTACCATATCGATGGACTTCGTGTAGATGCTGTAGCTTCTATGCTCTATCTCGATTATGGCCGCGAAGAGGGGGGCTGGATTCCAAATATCTACGGTGGAAAAGAAAATCTTGACGCTATCTCATTTATTAAACATGCAAATGCAACAATACATAATAACTTTCCGGGTGTTATGACAATCGCTGAAGAGTCTACCTCTTTTAGCGGAGTCTCTCATCCTTTGGAATCTGGCGGCCTTGGCTTTGACCTAAAATGGAATATGGGCTGGATGAATGATACGCTGCGCTACATCGAAAAAGATCCCATGTATCGCATCTACCACCATAATGACCTTACCTTTGGTCTTTTGTATGCCTTTTCAGAGCATTTTGTCCTTGTTTTTTCCCATGACGAAGTTGTCCATGGTAAAAGGAGCATGCTCAGCAAAATGCCTGGCGATATGTGGCAAAAATTTGCAAATTTACGACTTCTCTTAGGCTATCAAATGTGCCAGCCTGGCAAAAAACTCACTTTTATGGGAGCTGAAATAGGCCAGTGGAATGAATGGTATTGCAAAGCCGAGGAGGAGTGGATGCTTTTAGAGTATCCAACTCATAAGGGACTGCAAACATGCGTAAAAGAGCTAAATAATTTATACAAGCGCGAAAAGGCGCTTTGGGCTGAAGACTTCAGCTTTCAAGGCTTTGAGTGGGTAGATTTTAGAGACGACAAAAATAGCGTCATTAGCTATCTGCGAAAAGGGGAAGGGGAAACTCTTCTTTGCATCCATAACTTTACGCCGACCTATCATCCAGATTACTGCGTCCATCCGCGAGGGGTGAAAGGAATCGAGGAGATCTTTAATAGTGACGATGTACGCTTTGGAGGCTCCGGTAAAGTAGGAATGCCCACAAAAATCCTCTCAGACTCCTGCGGTATCAAGCTTAGTCTTGCGCCGCTTGCAACACAGATCTATAGAGTTCATTACTAAAATTCTTAGTCTTAAAGAAATATAGCATTCACTGATACATGCCTCTTCTTCCGCGGGAGAAGAGGCGCATATGCTTAGTCATTGCCTTGTCATAAATCGCAAATCGCACGAATCGCAGTATCCGGCCCCTTTTCCTTTTACTGAGTGAGTGGCCTTCAGTTCATCTTTTTACTCGTCTTATAGAAACAAGCGATTATTTTATAAATAAATTGAAATAATTTCATTTTACTAGTATAATTTCTTATTAATTTTAGCAAGGAAATTTTAAATATGCTTTCTGTAGTATCATCTCCTTTTTCTTCGGCTGAAAATTCTCCACAGAAATCTCCCCAGAAGTCTGATACTCCGGGACTTTCGATTGGATTTCGCCGTATTGAGTTAGTAGATGATCATCGCCAGTTGCCGAGACCTGATGGAGATGGAGAGCGGCTAGAAAGGCGAAGACTTAATTTCGATGGCCCCGATGATCAGCTGCATAGACAAAAAGATAAGCTAAGACGTCTTTCATCTACGCTTCTACCCTTGACAGGTGACCATGCAAACGACGTCTATGTAATTGACTCGCCACGCCAAGCCCTAAGAGGAAGCGCCATTTTTAAGCCTGGCGAGCTTGAGACAAAAAAGGCAATTCTTTGCCGAAGCGTTGCCGAAATGCTTGGACTTTCAGAGCTTGTTCCTCAAACAATTAAAGCACATGCAAATGCACTGTTGAGTAAACAAGACATCGATATCACATACAAGAGTGGCCTTAGTGATGGCAGGTTATGCCTTGTTAACCCAGCAGATTGCTATTTTGTGAACAGCCTTTGTGAAAAAGAGCTTACACTTGAAGATGGTGCTGAATTTAGCAAATCGTCAGCAAATGGAGCTATTCTGCTTACACCAAAAAATAAAGAAGCGGAAGATCATCCACTTTTGGGTGAGCAGGTAGGGATAATACGACTTGATGGCGAGGAACATGCCGTTGCCTCTCGCGACGCTTATCTCATTGAGTTTGACGAGACAGGGCCCTATATTATTCGAGATGGCGCACGCTTTGAGGTAGAATCTTCAGGCCAAGATGAAGAGGCCATGAGCGATGTAGAGAACAAGGATGTTCAGGATAACTATTCAGATGAGGACTCTCAAGGAGGCTCATGCAGACTAGATGAAGGTGACGAAGAAGATGGAGCGATCGAGCCCAAAATTCCATACAATATCACACTTGTTCGCAGAAATGTCTCCGGGCTTCTACAAGACATGGTGGAAGATGCTGTAACAGAGATCGGTGGCAAAAGAATACTCACTACCCGTGAGTCTCCAGAAACTATCCAGTTTTTTAGTAAGATACGCCTTACATCTTTTATTAATGCAGTTGTTCTTGCAATACTTTTTCGCACAGAGGATGGCAAGGCAAGCGATTTAAAAGATGCTAACTTTCTCTTTACTAAGGTCGAAGATGAGTTTAACCTCACGCTTATTGACCTTGATGAAACCTGGCCAGAAAGTAACGACTATAAAGAAGGCACTAAGATTGCAAGACTTCGCCTTGGCCTTATGGGCTATCCACAAGCAACAAAGCCGCTAGAAGGGGACTCGCA
This sequence comes from uncultured bacterium, assembly GCA_964512205.1. Classification (GTDB taxonomy): domain Bacteria; phylum Chlamydiota; class Chlamydiia; order Chlamydiales; family FEN-1388; genus SZAS-7. The sequence continues at coordinate 67,545 of CAZEGK010000009.1, forward strand.
AAAGCAGCTTGAAACACTCCTTCAAAAAATCCAATATAGTGAAGAGCTTATCTTAGGCGAAATTAATTCTCATGATTTTGAAAATGTAGACAAGATTACAAGTGCCTTTAAGGATGTGCTGGAGAGGCTTAAGAGCTTCTCATGTGCAAACAAAACATTAAGGGATCTCGTATTTCACGTATTTCCTATCTATAAAGAGCAGTGGACAACACTTGAAGACAATGGCAAAGGCGCACAAGAAATTGCTGACAATCTAGGCTATGGAACTGTTGAAGAAATAGTAGCGTCTCGCAAAAAAGTAAAGACAGAAGTCTAATGCGATCTACACAGATCTATGGCGTTCATTACTAAAATTCTTAGTCTTATTCTCCTTGGGAAGGAAAGAATAAGACTAAGAGTATGTGAGAGGTTGCTTCATCGGTTTCGGACGCTTTCTCGGTGCGGTTTTATGTTGTCGCCATCCTCTTTAGTCTATATACTTACGACTTATGAACTATCAACAATATGAAGCACTTTGTGATGAAGTGTGGCACCATAATAGGCTCTATTTTCAAGAAAATAAGCCAGAGATTTCTGACGATGAGTTTGACGCGCTTGTTAGGCGCGTAGAGGCTATAGAAGCTGAGCATCCTGAATGGATTTCTGCTACCTCTCCAACAAGAAGGCTTGGAGAGCGCCCTTTAGAGGGCTTTACGGAAGTTATTCATAAACAGCCGATGCTTTCACTGGAAAAGGCATTTACTGAAGAGGATGTCTTTGCTTTTAACAAGCGCATGCAAAAACTGCTAGAGACTCCAGCAGTTTCTTATTGTGGAGAGTTAAAGCTTGACGGATTAGCCATTAGCGTAACGTATGAAAAGGGGCGCTTTGTTCGTGCTGTAACACGCGGTGACGGCAAGGTAGGAAGCGATGTTACACAAAATCTCAAAACAATCAAGATGCTGCCACTTCGTCTAAGTAGTGAGGCTATTCCAGAGCATTTTGAGGTGCGTGGAGAGGTTTTTTTACCAAAGTCGGCCTTTACTAAGATGAACGAAGAGCGCGCGGCAGAAAATTTACCCCTCTGGGCAAATCCTCGAAATGCAGCGGCTGGTTCTTTAAAGCTTTTAGATCCAAAGGAAGTTGCAAAACGAAGCGATCTTTCTGTCGTTTTTTATGGGATAAGCGGCTTTGCTAAAGAGTTTCCCAAAAGCCAATTTGAAGTGCATCATTTTTTAGCGAGCATCGGCCTTCCAACCCCTGCCACCTTTCTTAAAGGCGCCTATAGCTCTTTAGCACAGCTTGATTCTGTGGAAGCTATCATGCAATTTGCACATCAGGTAGAAAATGAGCGCGAAGAGCTTCCATTTGCGATAGATGGCGTTGTTATTAAGCTTGATAACCTCGTTTTATTTGAGCAGCTTGGAACGACGGGAAAACATCCAAGGGCTGCCATTGCCCTTAAATTTTCTGCTGAGCAGGCATGGACGTATGTCAGCGATATCGTTGTACAGGTAGGAAGGACTGGTGTGCTTACTCCGGTTGCAGAGCTAGAGCCCGTACAGCTTGCCGGAAGCTGCATAGCTCGAGCAACACTTCATAACTTTGAAGAGGTTGAGCGAAAAGATATACGCATCAAGGATTACGTTTGCATTGAAAAAGGTGGGGATGTAATCCCAAAAGTTGTGGCGGTAGATCGTCATAAGAGGGGTGATGAGAGCCTGCCATTTATACCTCCTGCGAGATGCCCAAGCTGCAATACGCCAGTAATACAAGATCCACATGAGGTTGCCCTGCGCTGTCCCAATACAAAGGGCTGCCCGGAGCAGATACTCAGAGGCCTTATCCATTTTGCAAGTAAAGGCGGCATTGAGATTGAACATCTTGGTGATAAAATCATGGAGCAGCTTTTCTCAAAAGGCTATGTCAAAAGCTTTGCAGATATTTTCACGCTCGATGCTGAAAAGCTCTCAACGCTTGATGGATTTAAAGAAAAATCAATTAAAAATCTGCTGGCAAGCATTGAAAAAGCAAAGAATTGCGAGCTTTCACGTCTCATTATGGCACTTGGCATACGACATGTAGGAAAGCAGATGGCAGATGAGCTTGCAAGAACATGTAAAAGCCTCACTGTGCTGATGCATATGTCAAAAGAAGATCTTATAGCTATTCCTGGAGCCGGTGAAAAGGTTGCAGCATCACTTATCGAGTATTTTGCTGATGAAGAAAATAAAAACATGCTCCTGCAACTTGAACAGTTTGGTGTAAAGACAGAGGAGAAGCATGTCGAATATGATAGCGCTCATCCCTTTTATAATAAAACGATCGTCCTAACAGGTACTCTTGAGACGATGGGCCGGACTGAAGCTGCCAATCTGATCAAAGCAAAAGGGGGAAGGACCTCTGATACCGTTAGCAAAAAGGTTGACTACCTTGTAGTAGGGAGCGATGCCGGCTCTAAGCTTGACAAGGCCAAAAAGTTACATGTGCCCATTTTAACAGAGAGTGAGTTCTTAGATCTTTTGAAGGATACGTTATGACAGCTATTACCTCATACACCCCATCTAGTCTCGGCATTTGTATTGATTTTCTATCAAATGCGCTCTCACTTCCCTCTAATCTTGTCACAGGCACTACTCCAAAAGTGCGTCTCTTTACGACAAAATATCTCTTTGTTCAGCACTATATTGATTCCCCAAAAGAAGCAAAGCGCATATTGACTAAACTCTCTGATGAAGCATCTGCAAGAAACTGGCATCTAGTACGAAGGGTTATTTGGGCAGCTACTATCGTTCTTCCGATACTAGATACTCTTGGTGCACTTTTTCATCAGCTAGCAAGGCTTGACTATGCCCTACGCGTTCGCTATGACGATGAGGCAAAGAGCGAGCAGCATAAAGCGTTGAAACTCGAACAAAAAGCAGTAAAAAAATCTATTCGCGAATTTGCAGGCTTTTTGCTCGCTGTATCAGGAAGGGAAAAAAATAGCAGCTACCAAGGGGCACTTGAGCGTACAGCTGATGAGCAGTATATTCGCTTTTGCAGCCATTTCGCACGCAGTGATCCCAAAGAGGTTCTCTGTGCTGCCTGCCGCTCGATCATCAACCTTCTCGATAGATGTTATCCTCAAAAAAATAGGGAGACAGAAGCTCTCTATAACGCCTTTCAAGAAATTCTTTTTCAAAATGACTCTTGTGAATGGATGAAGGGTGATCCTCAAACAAATGCCTTTCAAACCATAATCAACAACTACGAACTCTTTTACAATGCCTCCTAATAAAAGGGGCTAAAAAGGCTGTAATTCGTGCGATTTGCACTTACTCTCTACAAGTCTTTTAGTTAATTAATGAGAACGCATTGTTAAACATAATGGAACCATTTCTCGACTAGCTTCAAATTATAGGTTAGTTAAGCACTTCAATAAACAAATATCGATTGGCGTAATTAATCTTTATAGGGTATGCTTGATGTTTATGAGCATAGAATTAGAAAGCAAATTCAGACAAGCGCTTGTTAATAATGATACAGCAACGC
>CAZEGK010000010.1:0-24489 GCA_964512205.1 uncultured bacterium
ACGAAATGCGTGTATCTGTCGGTGGCGATGATATTATCTTCAAAACAGGCAAAATAGCCCGCCAAGCAAATGGATCAGTCGTTGTTGAATGCGGCGAAACGATGATACTAGCAACCGCCTGCGCATCACCTGCACCGCTTCCTGATGTGGACTTTCTTCCCCTCAGAATCGATTACCAAGAAAAATTCTCATCAGCTGGAAGAACAGCTGCCGGATATATTAAAAGAGAAGGCAAGCCTACCGAGCGCGAAACGCTTGTCTGCCGCCTTATCGACCGTCCGATCAGACCAATGTTTGAAGATGGCTACTACCACGATATCCAAATACTTTCCTACGTTTGGTCCTACGATGGTAAAAACAGTCCTGATGTGCTTGCTATTTGCGCCGCATCATGCGCTCTTGCAATATCAGATATTCCCCTCATAAAGCCAATTGGTGCTGTACGAGTCGGACTAGTAGAAGATCAATTTATCATAAACCCAACTGTTGAACAGCAAAAGACCTCTAAGCTAGAACTTGTCATTGCAGGTACTGAAGATGCTGTCTTGATGATTGAAGGTAACTGCCAGTTTCTGACTGAAGACCAGGTATTAAAAGCTATTGAGCTTGGCCATGCAGCAATACAAAAGATCTGCAAAGCAATAAGCAATTGGCAGCAGCTTCTTGGCAAACCCAAGAAAAAAGACACCTTAAAGGTGCTAGATGAGGCAATCGTAAAGGAACTAGACTCCCTTATCGGCAAAGAGCTTAGAAAGGTTCTAGCCATAAAAGAAAAGAAACTCCGCGAAGACGGCACCGGCAAACTCCAAGCAAATGCCCTTATGGAGCTCACAAACGAATCAAGAAGCACACCATTTAAGGAAAGCGATGTTAAGGCTGCCTTTAAGAAGCTTTCTAGCGATATCATGCGCAAGATGATTATCGAAGACAAGATCAGAAGCGATGGCAGATCGACAACAGAAATCCGTCAAATCTACATCGAGCAAAGCCTTCTTCCTCGCACACATGGATCGTCGCTCTTCACGCGCGGTGAAACACAGACTATGGCCGTTTGCACACTTGGCGGCGAAAATATGGCCCAGCGCTTTGAAAACCTCGAAGGTGAAGGCGCACAGCGCTTTTATATGCAGTACTTCTTCCCGCCATTTTCCGTTGGTGAAGTTGGCCGCGTAGGAGCACCTGGAAGACGAGAAGTCGGCCACGGTAAACTTGCTGAACGTGCACTTCTAGCCATACTTCCTTCAAAAGAGGACTTCCCCTACACAATACGTCTAGAGTCCAATATTACAGAATCTAATGGATCATCATCTATGGCTTCTGTTTGCGGCGGCTGCCTTGCTCTTATGGATGCAGGCGTTCCTGTCAAAAGACCGGTCTCTGGTATTGCTATGGGACTTATCCTTGAAAAAGAGCATGCCGTTATCCTCTCTGATATCTTGGGTGTCGAAGATGCACTCGGTGACATGGACTTTAAAGTGGCTGGCGATGCCGATGGCATTACAGCATTCCAAATGGACATTAAGGTAGAAGGCATTACCATTGAGATTATGAAAAAAGCCCTTGCTCAAGCAAAAGAGGGACGTATCCATATCCTCAATAAGATGCTCGCAGCATGTCCAAAGCCAAAAGAAGAGATGTCAGTATGGGCACCTCGCATCATCACACTTCAAGTAAAACCAAGCAAGATCGGCACAGTCATTGGCCCTGGCGGAAAGCAAATCCGTGCTATTATTGAGCAAACAGGCGTAGAAATTGACATCAACGACGAAGGTATCGTAAGCATCTCCTCTTCTAACCTTAAAGGCATTGAAGAGGCAAAAGCGATTATCTACGGCCTTACGGCAGAAGTGGAAGTTGGCAAAACATACGAAGGTAAAATCACTTCAGTTGTTGCCTTTGGAGTGTTTGTAGAGATTCTTCCTGGTAAGGAAGGCCTTTGCCACATTTCAGAGCTTGATACAATGCGCATCGAAAACATCTTTGACTATACAAAAGATAAGTGCAAAGTTGGCGATTCTATCGCTGTCAAAGTGCTGGATATCAACGACCGTGGCCAAGTAAAACTGAGCCGCAAAGCGCTTCTTCCAAGAAAGCCTCAGCTTAAAGAAGAAGCTCCAGTCTCCTAACCCATATTCATGAGCTGACTGACTCTAGTCCGTCAGCTCACTTTCTCTGCATATGTTAGATGTAGTATTTCTTACAGGACTTCTCTCTGATAAAACAGTATGGGAGCATCAAATAGATGCCCTTTCAGACATTGCTACAGCTACTTCTTTAGATAGCAGAGCAGCAAGTCCCGAAGAGATGGTCGAGACTATCATAAAAAAATCACCTCCAACTTTTTATCTTGCTGGCCATTCTATGGGTGGATGGCTTGCCCTTGAAGTGATGAAAAAGATCCCATCGCGCGTCAAAGGCCTCTGTCTTCTAAATACATCCTGTGCGATCGACAGTCCAGAAAAAGCTCGGCTTCGTAAAGAGCTTATCAAAAAGGCTGAAAATGGCGCTTTTTCTGAGATCGTAGATGCAATCGTAGAAAAGTTTGTCAGCAATATCGAATGCAAAGAGAGCGTAAGAGAGATGTTCTTACGAGTTGGAAAAGATACCTTTATCGCACAAGAAAAAGCGATGCTACAAAGAAATGAATGCTGCTCGCATTTAGCAAAAATCTCCTGCAAAACGTATGTTGTGCATGCAGCAAATGATCAAAACTTCACCCTTCAGGATCACGAAGAACTTGTTCGCGCTATACCTAATAGCAAATTAGTTATCGTTGAAAATTCAGGCCATATGAGCCCTATGGAGCAGCAAGAGGCTGTATCACAAATTCTAAGACGCTGGCTCTTAGACTAAAATTTCTTTTGATGAAAATCCCTCATTAGTTGATAGTTGATAAAACTAACCACGCACGATTTGTATGAATCTTGTCGGATCTAGAGAGAAGTTTACAAGAAGTGAAGAGGAGATGTTTGCACGCTTTGCAGACGCTGAGATATCTCCAAGAAGCGGCTTGATTAAAGCCCTACAAAAAGATAACCCGCTGTTGCTTTCAGAAAAATTAGAGGAAGCTCACGAGGATTTAGGCTTTGCAGAGCTTTTGCTCGGAATCGTAGCTACGGCGAATACTCAAAGATGTCCTGCTGCACTTGTCACGCTTGTGGGCAGAGTCTATACGATGTCTGCATATTCAGAATCGTGGATAAACTCCCTCTTTGAAGTATGTCAAAATCCAAAACCTCCACTTCTTGCAGCCTTTTTAGAAAAATTTTATGGCTCCGACGATCGAGAATGCGATCAGCACTTTATTTCCACCACTTTTACACGAATTGCCCCTCATATTTCGCCTGGCATAAGCAAAAAAGAGCTCATACAACAATTTCCAAGGCTTTTTAATTCAAGGCACATGCCAATCGATTTACAAGTTCCTATACTCCATGCCCTCTTCTACCTTACCTCTAGAAATCGTCCTGAGGTTTTTGATGAAGAGGCTGTCGCAAAATCTCCAGGCTGTTCTGAATTTGTTTTATCATTTTTAAAGCACTATTTTGCAGTAAGCGACCCTGATCGCTGGTCAAGAAGAGCAATTGATATTTTTTGCGCAAATATACCTCCTGACCTTAGTGAGGAATATTGCTTACGCTTTGCAAGAGTAAACACTAAAGTGGTGCTCAAGTGGCTTGAGAACCAGCAAATGTATAGACTTCAATTTGTTATCGACCTTATTGCACAAATTGGCAAAAATGATGCACATAAACATGAACTGTTTAAGCAGTTAGAGAATGCAGATTGGCAGCAAGATGTCGTCCAGCTCCACCCGGTACCCTACTACGAGCAGTTTATACGCAATGTAAGAGCCCTTACTTCTGATACGGATTTTTTCATCCATAAAAGCATTCACTCCATTCTCAACGGCATTGTAGAGTTAGCAGAAAAGCAAAATGCTCTCATCAAAAAATTAAACGAAAGCACAAAAATAGAGTGGCTAAAATCAACGCTTATTGAACATAAAATCAAGGCTTTGGGCGTGGTTTTTACACTTGCTTCACAGTCCAGAAACCGCGCTCTTACAAGCAATCTATATGCAGCACGTCTTCTCGAACTAAAAATAACGGACAAACCAAATGAACCAATGGTATCACGAGATAACGTGAAACTAGCACTTACTTTTCTAGGATATTCTTTTGCCTGATAGAGGATAGATATCCGTTTTATCGTGCCATGTTTAAGTGAGCGTATTGGGCTCATGCTATTAGTTGCAAACCATAACCCAATGCCTGTAAACGCTATTTGAAAGAGTTGATAAATTGCGGAACGCTTTTACCAATACCGGGAAGGTGTTGATAAAAATAATCATTTGGTAGAACACTGATCATATATGACCAGTGCGAGAGTCCCTGAGGAGTTCCATCTGCACTATTCATCTGCATGACAAATCTGTATTTGCCATCTTTTTTCTTAAATTGGCCAATACCCTTTACCACATCAGTGCTGCTTGATGAGCCGGATATGGGATAAAAGGTTATATATACTTCACCCGATGGCGTAATGGATCCGACCATATTTGTTTCCGAAAGAGTAAATGTATCGACACTTGCGTAGGCCGTCCCAAAAAAATATCCCTGTTCATACCTATCAATCACCCAGACAGTTTGATCTGATACGGCTTTTGTAGTTCCGGAATCATAAGAATAGGCAAGCAAGGTTGATGGAGGAACAATCCACGTAGTATTTTCAAGGTGCTTTTTAAAACATTTTGCCTCGCAAAAGATTCCTAACGAAAGAAAGAGAAACAAGCAGCAAAGAAATCTACGCATAAAACCCCTATTACGCTGCTAATTTTTGACCAGAAGAAAGAGCAATCTCGTGTAATGGAGAAGGATGTCTACTTCTACTTCGTATAATAATATCAATTTTTTGCTCACCAAAAAGTGGCCATAGCAACTTGCGCATCTTAAGTTTCGCTGTTATAAGCATTTCCTTCATATCAGTCTCTATATAGAGGTCAATGTCGCCACCTTTTTTACTATCATCGACTCGAGAGCCAAAAAGCCAGATATCAGCAGTGCAACCAAAGCAAGTATGAGTAGCATTGATAAGTGTGATAATCTGTTCTTTTGTGAGTCTCATGCTTTCACCCTTCCTTGTAAAAGCAAGGGAAATTGCACCATTGAAATATCTAATATATTTATCATATACACAATAACTTTGTCTACGATCTCCACTAACTTTAAAGCATGTGAATGAGCCAGATTTAAAATTTCCACTTTCTCTTCATCTGTCTCTGGATAATCATGTGAAAAGAGGTTGCGAATTTCTCGTAACTGTTTCCACTCTTCAAATGAAGACAAAATCTCTCTTTTTTCCATTTTATTAAGAATATCTAAATTGGATCCAATTTGTTCCTCTTCAAGCATTAATATCGATCGAAACGTTTTGTTACCTAAACTATCTTGCAAGTCACAATAGCGAACTCTAAAAGCATCAATTTTGTCCAAATCATCAATTGTTATCTTCTCTACTAGTTCGGACTTTAAAGGAAATAATTTTGAGGTTCTTTCGCAAGACATCAGCAGAAGCTTTGCTGATCGATACGCTTCATTAAAATTTACTATGAAGAGATTTGCGAGATTTTTATCATAATCCATCGATTCAAACCTGACTCATGTTACCCATAACATAACTCTAATAGATTTAAGATTTGTCTTCAATTACTGATTTGAAAAAAAGGGCCCGGTTTCGCGGGCCCTTTTTATTAGCTTGTAGCCTGCTGGAATTGTTCTTCCGGCTTTGGCTCAACTGGTGGGGCTGGAGGTGGAGTTTGGGCATTTCCGAGCTTTTTATGAAGCTCTTCAATGCTTTTTAGTTTAGCGCGTTTTTCATCAATGTTCCATTCGCGTTTCACTATTTTTTCCACATCTTCTGCATCGATCGTTTCAAACTCCATCAACATATCTGTCATGAGGACTACGACATCTTGATTTTGTTGGATAAGTTCTTTTGCATAGGCATAAGCCTTCTGAAGAATCTCTTTTACCTCAGTATCAATGTCTTGTGCAGTTGATTCTGAATAGAGCTTTTCTTTGTACTGAGACATGCCAAGGTACTGACCATTTTCTGATCGCTCATCATAGGTAACGGTACCGAGCTTATCGCTCATGCCCCATTCACAAACCATGCTTCTTGCAATCTGTGTAGCACGCTCGATGTCTTGTTTAGCACCGCTCGATACGTCATGAACAAAGATTTCTTCAGCAGCTCTTCCGCCCATAAGGACTGCAAGCTGATCAAGAAGCTCGCTCTTCCAGTAGCTAACACGGTTTTTCTTTGGAAGAAACTGCGTAGCACCAAGAGAGTAGCCTCTAGGAATAATCGTTACCTTATCGATAGGATCTGAATGCTTCACGAAACAGCCGACGACAGCGTGGCCAGACTCATGAAATGCTGTAGTTTTCTTTTCCTGCTCATCAAGCTCTAGGCTTCTTCGTTCCTTACCATAAAGAACCTTGTCGCGAGCTTCAAATACTTCTTTAGCCGTTACTGCATTGCGATCATTTCTTGCAGCAAGAAGAGCGGCTTCATTAAGCAAGTTCGCAAGGTCAGCACCGGAACAGCCTGGAGTACTTCTTGCTAAGGCCATAAGGTCTACAGAAGTATCAAGCTTAATTTTACGAGCGTGTACTTTTAAAATTTCAAAGCGACCTTTAATGTCTGGAAGCGGAATGTATACTTGTCTATCAAAGCGGCCAGGACGAAGAAGTGCTTTATCTAGCACATCTGGTCTATTTGTCGCTGCGATGATGATGATACCCTCTGTTGTATCAAAGCCGTCCATTTCAACGAGGAGCTGGTTCAATGTCTGCTCGCGCTCGTCATGTCCGCCGCCAACACCTGCGCCTCTATGGCGACCTACAGCGTCAATTTCATCCATAAAGATGATGCAAGGGGCATTTTTCTTTGCTTCTTCAAACATTTTGCGAATACGGCTTGCACCAACACCCACAAACATCTCCACAAAGTCTGAGCCTGATATGGAGAAGAATGGGCAGTCAGCTTCGCCTGCTACCGCTTTTGCAACTAGTGTTTTACCAGTACCTGGAGAGCCGATGCAGAGAACACCCTTAGGAATGCGGCCGCCAAGTGCTGTAAATTTCTGAGGATTTTTCAAAAATTCTACAATCTCTTGAAGCTCTTCTAAGCACTCGTCAATACCTGCTACATCTTTAAATGTTACCTTATTTTGGCCTCGTGGATAGAGTCTTGCTGGAGACTTATTAAAATCTAGTGCACTTGATCCCATTCCCTTCATTTGACGTGAGAAGGCTAGATAGAGAAGGAAAAGAATCAAGAAGACTGGAGCTATGCTTAAGAGGTAGCTAATATAGTTAGGTGCTAGCTCTTCGCTTTTAAAAGTCTTTTCAAGCACCTTATTAAGAGGCTGGTCTGGAGCTTTAAAATAGGCACCTTTGTTCGTATCAAATGCCTGCCACTCTTCTTTTTCATTGGCAAACCACTGGTGAAACACTTCTGGATCTTGCTTTTCTAAAGCACGTGTGGAAAGCTCTTGATTATTAAAGAACCAGATTGTCTGCGCTACAGTTTGAGAAGCTTTGTCAAGTTTTGTCTGATTATCTTCAATCTTCTGATTTACTTGGCTAATCTCATCGAGCGTATCTTTGTAGGCACGTACAGAGCGAAGCTGTGTGAGGCGCACATGCTCTTGCTGCTGATTGAGTTGCTGGCAGATAGCTGTAAGCTGTGATAAGTTTGCTTTCGCCACTTGTTCAGTTTTCGCAGCTGTCAAATTTTTGTCAATTGAGCGAAGTTGATCCTTTATCTGTTCATTACCAATGCCAAGGAGTGGTGAGCGAAGGTTTCGAACAACCACTTGAAGCTGATTGATAGTCTCTTCAGCTGGCTGGCTATTAGCATTTGCCTGAATATCGGCAAGCGATGCAAAGCTCTTCTCGTTTGCTTTTTTAATGACAATGTGGTCACGGCGCTCTGGCGAGTCAAAAAGCTCATCGAAGACAACGTATCCGCCATCATTGATAGATTGGCCTGTTATGCTCAAAAAGAGGGCTGCTGCATCTTCTACACGCTTTTTGGTTATACCAAGCTGTGTACCGAGACGCTCTTTTTCCTGAGCAAGCTCATGGCTTGTATCAAGGAGGTCTAAAAACCTATAGCGAGTTTGTCCCTCATCAGTCAGTCTGTCGCGAAAACGACCTGCGAATGTAACGAGATTTGCAGCTGCAGCAGTCTTGCGGCTCTCTTCTGGTTGTATGAGGTCTAAGTTTACAAGAGGCTCTAGCTGGTAGCTAAACGACACCCTCGCAACTTTAGTTTCGACAAAGTTCTGAATAACAATAAGCGCTAATATAACGCCCATAATGACTAATACTAATGAATTAGAAAAGCCCTTTTTCGGTTCAGGTTTTTTTTCGTCTCCCATGATATCCCTAAATATTTATTTGATGGTTTTTTCCCATTCCTAACATCAATCCCGATTTTTTGCCATCATCATTATACAGTGTATCATGAAATTTCTCTCATTGCAAGGCGGTTTTGTCTCTGAGAGAAAGTCTTCAATAATTTCATTTTCACACGCAATTACTGGAATTTTTGAGGCTAAAAAATGGGGAATCTTATGCTGGCTGAGAAAATCTCCATACTCTTTATTTTGTCGCCGCATCGTTTTGAGACCTTTGGTAAGCACATAATTACCCTCGGGAATAATAGTACATATTTCCCCTCTCCAGCCATCCCTAAAATGGTTTTTTACAGGTCCTGCAGCGAAAGTTTTGGTGATGTGAACCAGCCAATTGCCAAAGGTGTATCTGCCTTCTTTAATAGGTAGAGAGCCTTCTACGTCTACGATATCCTGCAGGGCTAAAAAAGCCCTTCCCCTATCTATAGAGATATTTGCTACCCGCTTATTTGCCGCCTTTTGCTCTAAAAGGGCAACTGCTGTATCTAACTCACTACGACTTAATACTTTATTTGATAACTGTCGCAGAAGAAACTTGAGCTCGACTTTTGATTTTGGAAGATTTTCAAGATAGATTCCCCACGGCCCGACAATTTGCCCTTCAAAGTAAGGTTTGCATCGCTCCATAAGGTAGTAATAAAGCTCTTCTGCCTCCATACCTACTTTTGCAAGAGATTTTTCAAATTCCTTGCCAAAATGAGTTTTGAGGTAGGGAAAGATCTCCATACGACATTTGGCGCGAAGATTTTTGCCTGTACTATTTGTTGGATCAATAAAGTAGTTTATGCCATGAGCAGAAAGCCACTCTATCACTTCACTTTTACTTACAGTAAGAAGAGGCCTATAGATGACAAGACCATCGATGCTGCGCACTTTATGCAAGCCGGCAAGTGAAGAAAGGGCTGCCCCCTCAAGAACTCGTTTAAAGACAGTCTCTGATAGATCATCGGCATGATGGCCAAGGATGATTCCGCTTGCCTGAACCTTTGCACATACCTCTTTGAAAAAATGAGTGCGCTCTTGCCTACATTCATCTTCAGAGCATTTTCCTTCGAGGCGCTTTGTATGAAAGGGAAGGCCAAGCTCTTTTGCCAGCTCTCTTAGCAGTTCACATTCCCTTCCCGATTCCTCCCGCCAGCCATGGTCAACATGTACGAGATGAATTTTTACCCTACCCCATTTAACGAGTAAATGGAGCAGGGCTGTTGAATCAGGCCCTCCAGAAAGTCCAAGGAGCACAGGCAAACTTGTATCAATATTATTTTCAAAAAAGGAAAATGCTTCTTTTTGCATGCAAAACAGGAAAAATTGTATACTTGTCTAGTATATGCTTTTACCACTTCTTTGGCGTTATCTTTTTTTTCAGTATGCAAAGACGCTTTTGTTATCTTTAGCCGGCTTTCTTTTAATCCTGCTATCGACACGTCTTGAGGATGCGGCAAAACTATTGAGCCTTGGCACCTCTTTTGGGTCTGTCTGTCTCTATATTTTTTACCAAATACCCTATGTTTTACAGATTGCACTTCCAATATCGACGCTTATTGGCGCGCTCTATCTCTTCCAAAGGCTATCTGCAAATAGTGAGCTTACAGCAGCAAGAGCCTCTGGCATTAGCCTCTTTGAGCTTCTTGCTCCCCTTATGATTTTTGCTACGCTGATCGCCGTCTGCTCTTTTGAGATTTTCTTTGACCTGAGCGCGCAAGCTCACCTTGAAGGAAAAAAGCTTGAATATTCTGTCCGTAATACGCAGCCTCTTGCAATGCTTGCAAACTCCTCCCTTCTCGATAAAAAAGGGATAAAGCTTGATATGAAGGGATCGCTTATTTCGGATAAGTATGCAGAAGATATGATCCTTGCTATGAATACAGGCTCACTTTCTTTGATCCTCGCTAAAAAGGTAGCATCCGATAAGAACATCCTTCACGGCGAAGATACTACCCTCATTACAACGCGTCCAAATGGCCTTATCATTGAAAATACGAAAGAAAATGCCACATCGCTTGCGGAAGTTGCCCTCGTTGCCAACAAAAATAGAATGTGGAAAGCACAAAATGACCTTTTGAGCCTTCCGCTACTACTTGCTAAGCGATCTGAGCTAGAGCAAAAGGCAGAAGCAAAGCTTGCAAGTGAAAAAAGCCCAAAAAACAAACTCCGTAAAATCAGAAGAATCGATGCCGAGATTGTAAGGCGTTTTTCCCTAGCTCTCTCTATCATTACCTTTACGCTCTTAGGAATTGCCTATGGATCTACAGTAGGGCGCATGCATAAAACTAAACGCCTTCTCTGGGTGGCACTATTAACAGGGCTCTTTTTAGTCTCCTACCTTGCTGCAAAGGGCCTAGATAAAAAGCCAATTACAGCAATGTGCTTATATACTATCCCACACATCGTTATAGTTATCGCATCCCTTAAGCGCCTTCTTAACATCCAAAGAGGGGCTGAAGTATGATCTGGGAACGCTACTTCTATAAGGAGATACTAAAAACCTTTGCCTTTTTGCTCTTTGGTTTTTTTGCTATCTATATTGTCGTAGATCTTATGACCCATCTCAAAGATCTTCGGGAGCATAAAACTGCTCTCTCTGTATGGATTACCTACTATCTCTGCACGCTATCTAGAAGACTAGATGTCTTGATTCCCTTTACTGTTCTCATAGGCTCTATCCGCATCTTTCTTGCCCTGCAGCAAAAAAATGAGCTTGTAGCGCTTTTAGTTAGCGGTATTCCTATGCAAAAGTTATTGAGACCTTTTGCACTTTCAGCTGCTCTTATGAGTCTTCTTCTGCTTGCAAACTTTCAATTCTTTTTGCCACTTGCTCAGCCGAAGGCACTTGAAATTCAAGAAAACAGCTTTGGTAAAAAGCTAAGTCCGGAAGATACTGCACCTATACGAGAAATCTTCCTTACAGATGGCTCCCGTCTTTATTTTACAAAGTTTGATGAGCAAAAGCAGGAATTTTCTGATCTATTCTGGGTGGTATCGCTCGATAAAGTCTACCATATGAAGCAGCTAAACTGCCAAAATCCAATTCCTACAGGATATGGTGTCGATAAAATTGTACGAAATGCTACCGGCAAGATGGTACCAGCCGGCTACCATGACACCCTTCTTTTAAAGGATATGCAGATAGATCAAAATGCGCTTCATTTAAGCACCCAGCTTCCTAAAGATCAAAGTATCTCTACCCTTATCTCTGAGACGCTTCTTTATGGTCATTCAACCTCAGATCGTGCTGTAGACATCAGAAGCCTGCTTATCTATAAGCTTACTTTTCCCCTTATCTGCCTCTTTGCACTCTTTATGCCGGCGCCCTATTGTCTAAGCTTTCGCCGCGACATGCCGCACTTTATGATCTACCTACTCTCTCTTGGTCTGCTTTTTTGCTTTTTTCTTCTCCTGCAGGTTGCCTATACCCTTGCGAAAAGCCAAGTTTTATCGCCAAGTATTGCCCTTGGACTCCCCTGGATTCTCGCAGGAGGCATACTCATGCTAAGCCTTCGAAAAATCTATAGGTAAATGGCAGCGGGTAACAATACAGTATTACGTACTGTACATCGCTAAACTTGTCTCACATATAATTTATATTCAAAGGGATATAAAAAATGAAAAGCAATCGCACTATCTGCATAATTGGGGCAGGCATTGGCGGTACAACCGCAGCTTTAGAACTTGCAAGGTTTGGCTTTACCGTTATTCTTATTGATAAAGCTAAACGTGTAATGAGTCGTACGAGTGGAATAAATCCAGGAAGATCCGCTCTTGGGTTTCACTATACCGATTTTGAGACTTGTTGCCAGATGTACGAGCGATCAAGCCATTTTGACAGCTATTTTCCCGATATGCGAAGAGAAGATCCGGGAGCGCGTTATTTTGTTGTCAAAGATTCGCAAATTTCTAAAGAAGAGTATCTAACAGTATGTAACCGCTTACAAACAAAATATCCCGCACTCTTTTATCGAATACTTAAAGAAAATGAGTATGAAAGCATTGTAAACAAAAATGAAGTGGTTCTTGGGATTCAAACTGAAGAAAAGTTGATCAATGTACCTAAATTAGTTTCTACAGTTGCTCAAAGAATAGAAGATTCAAAAAATATAACTCTACTAACGGGATCTGAAGTTGTTGATGCAAGGCAGAAAGGTGATACATTTGAACTTACCTATAGAGACGAGAGCGGAAAGCATACAAAGATAGAGGTAGATAACGTTGTAAATGCAAGCTGGGAATATCGTCATAAAATTGATTCATTTTTAGGAATAACCCCTCCCTATTTCTTTACAAATAGACTTAAAGTGCTTGCCAAGGTTGCACTACCAAAAGAGCTGCAAGATGCTCATTCGATGATGTTTGTGCGAGGGCCCTTTGCAATGATGGCAAATACACGAGATGGCACAGCTTTTTTAACATATGCTGAAGTCACAAACTATAGCCAGACATCCTCCATAGAGGTCCCTAAAAAATGGGAAAAGATGATTTGCAGCCATCATCTAACAAAAGAAAAACAAATTCTTGGCGAAAAAATTATCCAAGGCGCTCAGCACTATATTCCGCAGCTGAGAGATGCCGCCCTTCTAGAGGTCAGGGCAGGTATCATCTATTCTGAGGGAGATGCAGACCCCTTTGACCCATCAAGCACCATGCACTCTCGAGCAAAAACAGGACTCTATGAAATAGTCCCCGGCTGGCTAAGTCTTGATACAGGAAAACTTATCTTTGGACCTTACTACGCTACGCAAGTTTTAAAGAGACTTTACAAATAACAATCAACAAAAACAAGTGATGAATAAAAACTTGTATAATTGATTTATAAGTAGACAAGCGGTATTCTTGCTTCCCAAAACTGCGTAGAAATCCTGAAAAGAGCTCTCTAAAGGAAGCAAATCATGACAGCCAAAATATCTCATGCCCTCCATCAATTCGAAAGCATGTCTCTTAAGAGCGATCAAGAAAAAAAGATTCAAACAGCTATTGACCTATTACAACCTTGCAGAATGGGAAGCTTTCAGCCTGAAGATGACTTTTCTGTAGCACGTCTTACGGTCCCAGCGAAAACCTTTTATAAAAAAGGAAAAATGATCCAAAAGCTCTCGTTTTGGGTTAATTTGGAGGGATATAAAGCTGTTTCGGATCAAGATGTGAATACTCCAAAGTGTCGCTTCATCCTGCACTATGCTGATTCGACAAAAGAGGCTTTTAGCTTTCCCCTTATTTATCCTGTTCCTGCGGGCATAAGTTTTATAGTTACACTCTTCAAAAACCTAGCTGATGCTGGCGCGCTGATAGATAATGCATTCTTTTCTCAAAGCAATAGAAACATCCAAAACTGGACAGAATTTCTTGCAGATAGGACAAATAACCACAAAGAAACGGAACTATACTATAACACATCACGAACAAAAGTAGCTGAGCGATTTGTGACAAAGCTTGAATGCAGTCCATCACTCTTTGCCAAGGCAGAAAAGGGCGGCCTTCAGCTTTTTTCATTTGGCTGTGGAAATGGTGATGACGTAGCAGCAGTTAGAAGGGGCCTAATAGAGCAGCTTAAACTATATCCAGAAACATTTGGATCCGACATTAATCCTAGTAATTTCGTTAATGAATTAGAAGGAGTAACTCTTGAAAAGGCAGATTTTGAGACACTAGATAGCTACCTTCCAACAAGACTACGACAAGATACTCTAAAACTTGGACTGTTTATGGGATCTCTTACCTACATGGTCTCTAAAACTTCCTACACGGCCCTTCAAACCCTCCATGCAGTAAAAGACTTTGATATCCTCATCGTAGGCGGCTACACTCCCATCCTTTTGAATCCACGCATTTTCAAAGCCGCAGGCTGGATTGTAGAACTTGAACAGACAAATCACATGTTTGATAAAACTCCAAGCAGTAGATTTCCATTTAATACTGATAAGGGGACAATACAAACAGATTGTAGGTCTCTCTTTACTCTTGTCGCCATGACAGATGATGAGAGAAAATCCTATCTAGAAAAAAGAGGTACCAAGCGAAGCTCAGCCTCACAATTTGACTGCCTAGATCTCTCTTGTAGTTCTCATCCCTTAAGAGATCTGTCACTCTTTACAGATCTTACCGGCATGAAGCAGGTAGACATTAGCTGGTCAAGCCTCTCTCAAATTGAATTTGCAGAATTCATTACTAAACTGGAAAAAAGCATAGAAAAGCCAGTATTTCTTATAGCCTCTGGTGATGAGCCCTGGTTTAGCCACTTCAGCGAAATTACAAGTGAAAAATTTAAGCTCAAGGTACGAGCCGATCATAGGCAAAACGAGCTAGCGCCCTTCGCTCCAGCAACTGCTAAGCGAATAGGCAGCTTTGATCGTCTCCCTACAAAAGAGATTCCCTGAGCTATCATACTGCAGCTTGAAATAAACTTGCGTAAGAGATCATTAAACTGCTTGTATGCTGTTACCTGCAGCTCGTGACCTGATATAACAAAATTTGGCATTAAATTCGTTATCTGATACGTATAAGAATATGAATATAAAACAACTCTTTGCGCTAGCAGCAATACTTAGCATTACATCGCTTCATGCAGATGAGGCCCAAGACCTTTTAGATGCCCATGTAAAAAAATATCAGGAGGTAGAATATTTCTCCGGGGCGCAAATTTCTATCTACTTTCCTGGCAAGGAGATAGCTACCTATTCTGCTGGTAGAGTTTCCCATGATCCAGCAAGTGACAAAGTATCAAATACAACCCTTTTTCAGATTGGCAGCATCACAAAATCTTTTACCGCAGCGCTCATGCTACAGCTTGAAAAGGAGGGAAAGCTCCAGCTGCAAAATAGCCTGCAAAATTACCTTCCCCAATATCCAAAGTGGGCAAATATTCGCATAGACACCCTGCTCGATATGACAAGCTGCCTGCCAAACTATTCAGACACTCCCCTCTTTAATGTTGACATCGTAAAAAATCCCGAAAAGGTGCTATCGCCTGATGCATTAGTTGCCTACGTCTATCCAAAAAACAGTCCTGCACCACCCCTACGAAATGGTTATTTTTATTCTAATACAGGCTATATGCTTGCAGATATGATTGTGGCAAAGACATCTGAAAAGAGCTTTAGGGATGAACTTGAAGAGCGCCTCATAAAACCAGTTGGCCTTGCCAATACCTTTTATCCTGTATCTGATCTCAAACCAAACCCTCGCATGGCCCATGGCTATCAATATAATAACTATGACAACCCAGAACTTGTAGGAAAGGACATCTACACAATG
Organism: uncultured bacterium; assembly: GCA_964512205.1. GTDB lineage: Bacteria > Chlamydiota > Chlamydiia > Chlamydiales > FEN-1388 > SZAS-7. The sequence goes on from CAZEGK010000010.1 coordinate 15,734, forward strand.
AGCCTAAGCTGGGCCGGCGCTGCAGGAGGAATTATCTCTACGACAGAAGATGTCGTAAAATGGGTGCAAGCACTCTTTAGAGGCTCACTTCTTGATGTATCCCAAAGGCAAAAGCTTTTAGCCCTACACTCAACAAAGACTGGAAAAGCCATCTCCATAGTTAGCAAAGAAGATCCAGAGGGTTTTGGACTTGGTGTTGTCTGTAAGTATAACCCGGAAAATCCCGTAGAGAACTTTTGGTTTTACGAAGGCAAGACCATGGGCTTTCGATCGCTCTACATGTATGTTCCTGCAAATGGTATTATCATTGCCTGCGCCTTTAATAGCTGCCCTGATGGTGAAAATGATCATGCACATGAGCTACTGCTAGCCGCCTATAAACTAGCTCTAGCTTCTACAACTCGCTAGTATGTACAGCAAAAGCAGGTCCACGCGATCGTGCTTATAATCGCAGAGGCAGCTCCTCCTCCAAGAAAAATGAGTCCCTCTTTCAGCTTCATGGTATCTCCTGTATAGACATCATAAAGACCCACAACTACACAGGCTGTGCCCACTGCGGCAAATAGAGAGCCGACGATTATGCTAATTTTATGAGAGCTGCTGCATCGCGGCTCAGCTTGTCCTGCCTGAGTCCACAATTTGGATCTTACCGGATCTGATTGGACTTTGCACATACTTGATTTCCTATGCGTATACTTTATCTCAGTGTAGCCGTTTGTAGAATTGTCATAAATCTCGATTTCGGCTACATTGCTTGCGCACAACTTATCATGGAGTTCTTTATGCAAGCCGCTAGTGAATTTATTCGCGTTGATAAAAACCATCAACTTTTTCCCCAAGTTCGCACACTATTTGAAGAAGTAATTGCGCCAATTTATGGTGATCAAAAAGATGCATTAGAAAAAATTGGTGAGGGTAAAGACCGCGCCTGCGAAGTACTCGTTCAGGCAGAAAAAATCAATGGTATTATCGTCTATAAAACCCGTCCTACAGATGAATTTGCTCAATATGGTGCAAAAAATGCATTAGAGCTCAAAACACTCTTCGTTGTAAATGCATCTCAAAATTCTGGCCGTGGACTAGGCTCCAAACTACTTGAGCGTGTAGAGAATGCTGCAAAACCTGCCATTTTTTCATCGATCGTTGTCACTGTTTCTGAAACAAAGACAGAATCGTGCGAATTTTTTAAGAAAAAACAATTTGTCCAAGTTGGCGAGCTTGGAAATAAATTTAAAGCTCCAGAATTTATCCTAGCTAAGGTAAAAGCGTGACGCTTCAACTACACTGTCAAAGCCCCTACTTTGAACTCATAAAGTCCGGGAAGAAAAAAGTGGAGGGCCGCCTAGCTAAGGAAAAGTATCTTTCACTTAAGCCGGGAAGCCTCATCTGCTTTAATGAATCCCTTACGGTACAGGTGGTAGCGCTTCGCCGCTATGAAACTTTTCAAAGGATGATAGATAAAGAGGGTGTTGAAAAAGTCCTTCCTGGCTTAACCAGCAAAGAAGCAGAAGCAGTCTACAGAAGATTTTATACTACTGAAGAAGAAAGCCTCTACGGCGTCTTGGCTATAGAGGTTTTAGTTTGCTGATATCCCAAAAGGTAATTGCAGCCTTTTCTTCCGACTCAAACACCTTGTCCGGGCATGAGCCGGAGATAAACTGTGTATCTTTTACTTTCAAAAGCGATGAGACTCTTCCTTCATTATCCGGAAGTGTTATGACCGATTTTTTCTCTCGTAAATCCCAAAGTTTTATTGCGTGATCATCAGCACCAGTTGCAAACAGATGCGGATAGAGCTCTATAACAGACCAAACGCGGCCGTCATGTTCTTTGCTATCTCTCAGTATCTGTGCTGTAGTAATGTCTACAACACGAAAAGATCCATCGAAAACGCTATAGGCCATATGATCTCTATTCATGCTCGATCTAGCAAGAGATGAAATATGCTCTCGCTGTCCATCTCGTCTACCTTGCATATTTTCAGATACTATGGAATGTCCTTTACAAGACTTTTTGTAAATATCAGTCCATACATCCATCTGGGAGCCTATTACAGTGATAAAACTTGAATCGCTCAGTGGTTCTATGCAATATACCCAGTCATTATCATGCACCTTCCAAAAATTTCGCATTTTTCCAGACTCAAGATCCCATCTTTGCACATAGCATGGAGTGCCACTAAATATGCAGTGTTGATCCCTGAATATGTCTACAGCAATACAGTTTATACGCTTTTTATTGCGCTCTTTAGATACAGCTTTTCCACCATGGGGATCATACGTAAAAGACCTTTCTTCAGTCCCATCATGTTTCCAGAGTGAAATCACGCCATTTCTTGTGCCGGAGGCAAAACTTGTGTCGTTTACATGACAAAGTGCCGTTACCCAAAATTTATAGCCTTTTTCTTTATTCTGTGGATTGCAGCTGCCGAGGCAAGCACCCTCAAGATCCCAAATTTTTACACTATTATCTTTTGAACCGCTGACAAATAAATGTGGCGATGCCTTAATAAAACCATGAATATCATCTTGATGGGCATTTCTGATTTTCTTTACTGGCGCTACCTTATCAGAAAATCCTAAACCTGAAAAATCAGTGCATAGTGCTGAAACCGGATCGAGTTGCATGGTACCTACTTCTTGTTTACTTTTTCAATATAGATAGCAAGCACACCGCTTTTCCGTGCACGCTCAAGATAGCCTGAAATAGCGCTATAGGCGGCAAATGCCTGGTCTACAGAAGTTGCTGAAGGAATGCATTTTTTAAACTCTACCTTTTCTAGCATTTCACGAAACCCGCTAAATTTTTCAATTTTTTTGATCTCACAATCGCACTCTGCACCATTTCCCATAAAATGTATGATATCACCAACTCTAAATTTCGCCGGACCGCCACTATTTATTCTGCCCTCAATCGTTTTTACTCCCGACTGGACCTGACCAAGATAGGGCTGCTTAAGGGGAAGATCGTGACGCTTGCCTTGTGGCTGTACAGCTTCAATTTTTTGGCGCTTTTGGAGCGTTTTTGTAAACATACATTCAAGTAAGGTTTCTGATTTTTTTACATATTTTTTAGCAAAATCTTGTCGCTCAAACTCGATAAATCTCTCTTGATGTGCTTCTGGAAGGCAATATACAATCGATTTTGCCCGCATCTCTCGAGCTACTTCCTCAATTCGTCTAACAAGCTGAGCTTGATAGCCCTTTTCGCTATCACTATTTGGATGATAGAGCGAAACAAAAGAAACTTCAAGTGCATCCTGCAGTCCTTCATGCTCATACTCTTGAGAAAGCGCTCTCTTGTAGATGAGACAAGCTACAGATTTGCCATCAGCACACAGTATTTCCGTCTTACGCTCTGTGCGGCTTTCGATATCTTGCCAAAGTTTTGGCTGCTCACCATAAATTGGGGTAGAAACATGTTCAAATATTTTCTTTACTCTTGGCAATTCTTCTTTTTTACATTCTGCCAATGAATCAAATCTAAATTGTGCAGTGTGACGTATAGTATTCATAGTTACGTACTCCCTTAAAGTATTGAAAGCATCATACCATTCTTGGTTATTTTATCCGTTATTTTTTTGGGCATAAACTATTGAGTGCCCTTTACACATAAGTGAATATCCTGTTAGCATCAAATTACTATGGAACGATTTGACATTAGCGCCTGGGCAAAATGCCCGCTTTCAGTAGATCAGATTACCATCGACTCGCGTCGGATTATCTCAAAGCATAGTCTTTTTGTCGCACTCAGTGGTTCAAACTTTGATGGCCATGCTTTTGTGCGTGCAGCTTTTCGCTCTGGAGCGAAGGCATGCCTTGTAAAAAATGACTATGTCGGAGAAGACTTTGGGCCAGACAAAGTACTTATACGAGTTGATGATCCGCTTTCAACACTGCAAGAGATTGCAGGCGCCTATAGACGCAAGATGCAGGCAAAGGTTGTCGCAATAACAGGCTCCTTTGGCAAAACAATGCTCAAAGATTTGCTCTTTAAAATTGCAGAACAGGAAATATCTACATTTGCAAGTCCAGAAAGCTTTAACAGCCAAATTGGAGTTGCTTTAAGCCTCTTAAAGATTGAATCCCACCATAAGATAGCCTTTATAGAAGCCGGTATCTCAGAAGTTGGCGAGATGCAAAAGCTTGCTACGATGATACAGCCAGATCATGCCATACTAACGACACTTTCAGGCATCAAACTAGGCACTACCCTTTCAAGCGCAAAGCTCGCTTCCGAAAAAATAAAACTTCTTCAGGCTGTTCCTCAAGCAAGCTGGACGCTTGCTCCTCTAGAAGCTATGCCCCTTTTAGAGAACCAAGAGGGTGTGATCTACTGGGATAGGGATCTCCATGTCGTAGATCGCATCTCTGCCGGCACCTTTGACATCCATTTTTTATCAGGAGAGACAGCTCGCATCGTTGTTTCAGATGCCCAGCGCTATGTCCTTGACCTCATGAAGATGGCCATCAGCACTGCAGGCCTTCTCTCGATTCCTGCTTCATCTATTCTAAAAGGGCTACAAAGCTATATTCCAGAGCCTATGCGTATCGAGGTGTTTAAATCGCAAGGCGGTACAACCTTTATTAACGACACCTACAGTCAAGATCCCATGTCTTGCGACATAGCGCTTCGCCAAATGGAAATGTTAGAGGATAAAGAAGCTGGCTCGTCAGGCAAAAAAATCTTTGTTTTTGGTGGCCTTAGAGGCACTAAAGAGCCTCATGAAAATGACATGGCGCGCTTAGCACATTCCATTGCAAAGCATAAAATACACCTTGTCGTCATCTCGCATCCAGAAAGTGCCCCGCATCTTGTATCGCATCTTACGCTCGCATCGCCAAACACTGAGGTAATTGTCTGTAAAGATACAAAAGCAGCTTTAGAGGCTGCTAAAAAGCACTTTTCACGAAACGACGTCGTCTTGCTTAAAGGGGCAAACAAGATCCCCATCGTCGACCTTATTAACCAGGTTGAAGAGAGTCCGCCCAATAACCAGGTCATCATAAACCTTGCTGTCATACAATCAAATATTGCAGACATCCGATCAAAGCTTCCTCGAGATACGCGTGTGATGGTAATGGTAAAAGCCCTTGCCTATGGAACAGATGATGTTCGAATAGCAAAGTTTCTAAAAAACTGCCAAGTTGATATTTTAGGCGTCTCTTATGTGGATGAAGGTGTCCAGATGAGGCAGGCTGGTATCAAGCAGCATATTTTTGTGTTAAATGCCGCACCCTGTGAAGCAAGAAAAGCAGTAAACTGGGACCTTGAGGTAGGAGTATCAGAGCCTACACTTATCAAAGCCCTTGAGCAGTATGCAAGCGAGATGCAAAAGAAGGTAAAAGTACACCTTCATGTAGATACAGGCATGAGCCGTCTTGGCTGTAGGCAAGAATCGGTGCTGCAGCTTGCAAAAGAAATTACATCAAGCCCAAACCTTATCTTTGAAGGCGTCTTCACTCATTTTGCAGCAGCAGATGATCCTGAGCAAGATCCCTTTACACTCGAGCAGGCCAAACGGCTGCAAGCTGCAATAGATATTCTCGAAGAGGCAGGCTATAGCCCACGGTGGCGCCATGCCTGCAACTCAAGTGCTACTCTGCGCTTTGGCTTTAAAAACTTTAACATGGTGCGCCTTGGCCTTGCTGCCTACGGCCTTCATTCATCCCTTGCCTGCAGAGAAGCGCACCCTCTTCGCCCAGCCATATCGCTCCTCTCTCGAATCGTTGGCATCAACGAGCTCAAAAAAGGTGATACGATAAGCTATGGAAGGGATCATGTTGTCCATACAGAAAGTGCCCGCATTGCAGTGCTTCCTATCGGCTACTTCGACGGCCTTCATAGAAACTATAGCGGAAAAGGCTATGTCGCAATCCATGGCAAGCGCGCCAAGATGGTAGGCCGCATCTGCATGGACTACATGATGGTAGATATTTCAGAGATTCCTGAGGCAAAAATCGGCGATCCCGCCCTCCTCTTTGGCGAAGATGACAACGGCGACTACATCGCCCCTGAAGAGCTTGCCACCCTGGGCGGCTCTATCGTTCACGAGCTGATGACCTGTCTTGGCCCCAGAATCCGCCGTTTCTTCATCTACGACGAATCCCTACGCCCCAGATAAACTCATTACATGCATATTTTAAGGTAGAGGTAAAAAGTGACTGGGTCTAGAGAGTCCCAGCTTCAAGATCGCTTACGATCTTTTCTAGGAGTGCTTTGAGTTCTGGATCGTCACCTACTTTATTTTCTACAAGTTGCATTATTGACATGGCACATTCATACTCATTTTGTGATTCTGGGTTTTCTGAAACGCTCACTTCAAGCACATTTGTAAAAAGATTTTTTAGCGCCAAATCAAGACGGGGTAAATTTTTAAATTCCTCATGTGAGAGCATGCTTAACATTTTATCAACAGTATCGACTGCGTAAAAATGGATTGCGTAATGAAGCGGTGTTGCACCTTCTATATTTTCTCGCGAAATAAGATCCTTTGCTCCTTCCCGATTAAGAACGGTGAGCGCTTTAGCTTCATCATTTCGTTGCCATAAGAACATGTGTAGCATGTTGTTAAAACCTTCGGCTTGAAAATCAATGGGTAGTTTTTGGATTAATTGATTGGTCAATTTTTTCGTATTTTTTAGCGCTACTCTACCAACCATTTTTTCACTTAATTTGTCCGCGAGAGTTAAGAGAGCATAATTAAGATTTTCTTCAAATTTTGACCTCTTATCTTTATCACCTAAATAACGCTTGTTTACTTCCTCAAATAGGGCAGATACAGGGCCTGAAGCATCTCCAGAAAGGGATGGATCTTTAATGCGCTCTTTCAGTGATCGTAGGAGGGCATATGAAGATTCAAGACTCTTTGATGAGGTGAAAATTTCTTGTGTCATTTTATACACTTTATGAGATGTCGTTTCATCCACTCTTTTGGGGCCGCCATCCTTACCCATAATATAATTGACCCACTCAGAAGGTCTCCCTCTCTCAATTATGTGTCAAATGTATTTTTTAATTCATAAAAAACGACAGCTGGCCTGATTCTGAGTTAGGATAAACCAAGTTTTGCATGCAGTTTTTCTGCAATTTCATGGGAAATGTTGATTCCATACTCTTTTGTGATGGTGGCAAAGAGTGCATCACTGCTCATTTTGGATCTGCCCGGGACAAGAAGGAGGCTTTTTCGGCCAAGTGAAAGGACAACACAGCTTTTTGCGATAGAGCTGCTGTTGCTAGAGTGAAAGAGATGTCGTGGAATAAAGTAAGAAGGAGAAATAGGTATCTCATCGATCATGAGAAGCTTTTTTCCACCCTGACTAAGCACGATCTGTTTAGATTCATTTGTAAAGTGATACTCTTCTGTTGGGTTTTGCACAAAACAAAGTTCTAGTGGAAAGAGCGAGCCCCCTTCACCATATCCTGGATCCAAAAACCATCGCCTTTCATGTAATGAAACAAGAATCACAGCATGGCGACTCTCAACATCAAGGATATTTCCGCCCTTGTAAAGCATGCTTGAGTAGAGTTTAGCATCAAATCCAAGTTCTATAAGTAAAGCATGCATGAGTATGGATAATTCATAACATCCACCCCCACGTTTTTTCACGATGACTTTATCAAAAATAGCATCAAGTTCAAGAGAAATAGGAAGATCTAAGAAATAATCTATATTTTCAAAGGCAATAGTGTGCAGCTGCTTGTAGTAAAGCTCTTGGAGCAAATCTTCACTAGGAGATAGATTTCTCTGAATCTCTAGCCGATTACAGTACAATTCCACGTTTAATTTCATTTTGCTTTAACCCAGTTACAGAGAGGCCCTAAGGGTTTTGAACTAAAGAACCTTTCACCAATATGCATATACTCAAGCAATATAGTATGGAATTGCAATGTCCGCTACACTTGTTTGTTCATTAAGTCCAGAAGTCCAATAACTGTTTTACGTCTTTGTGTTGAGAAAAATTTAGATTTTAACACAAAAATGCAAAACAACCCGTGTCAGACCTCAACATGACACCAATGATCGATTTTAAAGAAATCTCAAAAATATACGATATTCCGAGTACTTGATGTCTGGAACATCTTTAGGTATAGGAGATCGATGACACAGTCTTGCTGCATTGTAAAAATGTCCAAGTTTTGCCGTTTCAGCCACTGCATCTAGCGGTTTTTGACCTTCGTCTGTATTTGCACAGGGAAGAAGTTTTAGGGCAGCTTGATTGTCTAAGATTTTAGTATTCCATTCAGGCATGTTACTAAAACCGATTGTTACTGAAAGATCCTGTTCATCAACATGCCAATAATCAGCAAGTCCCCTAACAGATCCTTGTTCAAATCGCACACCTACAAAATTCACGGCGTGCTTTTGCTCCAAAAGCTGCTGCCAAAGCTTATTAACTAACTTTCCAAGTGGATTATCTGTTTCAAGGATTGTATACCCACGTCTACCATTAGGGCCAAGTGCGCGATCAAATGCTAGATGATATCCTTTGTCATTCTTTTCAAACATAGCCTTTTGATGGATGGAAGGCCTTCTATGAATTAAATCATTTGCCCATTTTTGCAACTGCTCCACAGCTCTATCAACCTCTACCTGCTCCACATGAGCAACCCCCATAGAAGATGCGTCGTAGGTCATGTGCTTCTTATGTTCCCACCCTAAAACGCCCATATTCAAACCATTCATAAATCCACCTTTATAAAACTTGGGGTCAAACTTGGGGTCAAACTTGGGGTCAAACTTGGGGTCAAACTTG
>CAZEGK010000010.1:24589-44020 GCA_964512205.1 uncultured bacterium
GTTTTTCAACGTCTACAAGAAAAGTAAGAAGCTCTTGGTTATTTGCTGGAAGTGCACAGATTAGCTCTGGCATGTAGTCTTTTCCCCACTTCTTTTGAAAAAACTCTCGCAAAAATGTAGTTTTTACTTCGCTTAAATCTTCTACGGTGCGGCCAGCATATTCTGAGCAGCGCTCCTTTGTCTCCGGACCATATTTACGATGTTTTGAAAGTGCGTTATACAGTATATCGATAGCCCCTACAGATAAACTCATACTCTCTCCTTATTGGGTAATGGCATTAAGCATTTCGAGCGCCTCTTTTGGGCTAATGCGATCCTTTGGATTCTCTTGAAGCATCGCTGTTACTAACTCTTGAAGGCAAGTGATTTTTTCCGGTCGTTTTGGAAGAGTTGCAATTTCACTTTGCCACTTATCAAACGCATTTATAACTTTGGAATCAACAATTCTCGAACGTTCGAGAAGCTTTTCTGTTCGAATAGTTACAGAAGCCGTTGGGCTTAAACGAATCTCGTTATCCCTAAGGTATTTGTTGAGCTCATCAGAATATTCCTTTGTAAGCCTGCCCTCTTGCAATAATCGTATTGATTTTTTAATAAAGGCTCCCTCTTCAAGTAGGTCTCCAATATCATACAGGGTAGATTCACACTGAGATATTTCATCAGACAAAAAGTTCCTTAGAACTAAAGCGAGAGACCAGCGATCAGATTCAACACCTTGTAGAGGCTTTTCTCCCTTCAGATAGAGATACCTAATAATTTCAGGAGCTAATGTATGCAACGTGCCACAGATATCATTTGCACGCTCTCTATCCCCTATTTTACAGGCATGTCCAAAATCAGAAAGCTTTATCCTGCCTTTACTGCACACAAGAAAATTATCAAGTTTAATATCTCGATGGAGTACTTTACTTTCCTCTAGCCTACATGCTGCACGAAGTATTGAGCCAATATGCTTTTTCTTCTCTTCAAAAGAAAGAGAAGTTAAACCACCTAATTCATCAAAGTGCACAAGAAGGTCCTTCTCAGCCTTTTCCTGAAAAACTACATGATCATATTCAGTAGTGAAAAAGCCATAATTTTTAGGAAAAAGCTCGCTAACAGCAAATTGCTGCATCATCCTGACACGACTTTCACTTGCCGCGCCCTTTGGAAGGCTAAGTGCAACTACATCCTTTACCTTCTCTGTCCCATCCGGTTGCAATCGGATCCTTCTGGCCTTATAGAAGACAACACCTTGACTTCCAGAAAAACCAGCCTCTTCTTCTGATAAGACAAATTGCGTTTTTTTATCATCACTTAAAAAAATGGTGTCATTATTAATACTTAATCTATCAAAACTACTAGATAATGAACACGGATCCATACTAATTCTCTTTAATTGGGAAAATAGTATACAGAAACGTCGATTAGATCTCTATGACAATATATTTTTGCAAAACTGCAGAATATTTAGAGAAAAATGCCTGTTTACTCGAAAGAGATAAACAGGCATTTTTTTTAATAACTACTTATTACTTTACAGCTGCAAAAGCCTTGAGAAATGGCTTCTTTTTCGCAATCTGCATAACAGGTGGTAAAGGAGCATCTATGACGATGCTTGCATTTGGCACTTCTTCTGTAAAGTACTCTTCCAACTGCTTACCTGTAGCATCAAAAGTAACATTGACGCATATCAACCGGATATTGCCTGTATCGGAAAATGCCGGGCTATGGCCTGCTACATCAAATGTTATGGTATCGCTACCTCCACTAGTTAACGTATGAGGACCATCGGCGATAAACGATCCGGCAGCTGTTCCATCAGATGTAAATTGCACTAACGTTACTCGCCACTCACCGGTTGGCACAGATACTGTGATGCTTTCTGGACCGCCATCACTTGGATTTGGCACAGTAAAAGCATAGGTCCTTAGCGCTAGGGCATCTGTTTCAAAATGTTCTGGCAGCGTACGTATAAACGTCTCACCGGTATAGGGCGTATTATAGTCAGCCGGTATCACACCATTTGTATCCATCTTCTCCCAGAAGTCTGCAAACTGCTCAAGGCCATAGAGTGCAGTAGTTTCCAGGATTTTATTGAAGCCGCTATACTCTGTGTTATAGATCCAGTATGGAAAGTAGTGACGCCACTCTGCTGGAATGCTGGTATTATTACGTAAAAGCGTAATAGAAATACTATAGTCATTCCAAACATCTTTTATGTTTTTCCTAAATAAATCCTTTAGTGCACGATCGATGGCAGCACTGCCCCCAACATCGTTTACTGGCAGAGCTGCAAATGAGTCTGGGATATTATTTTGTTCTAGCAAAGGTCCAAGCGTATCGCTAGAAAGAACATCCATTGTTCTTCGCATCACTTGATTATTATAATCAAATTGATCCTGCAAATATTTCCACCAGATACCCATTCCATACGTTGATAGGCCAAAAGAATCAGGCCTCATGGCAGTAAACTCACCTCGCGTTGTGCGAATAAGCCTTTGTGTAAATACACCAGCTCGTAATGGAGCAAAGACAGGCCCTGATGCATGAGTATCCAGTTCGATACCTACGGCCATTCCTTCAGCCGGCAAAAATTCTATCATGCCACTTGCGTATTGCGCTTGGTGAGTAAATTCATGCGCATTTACGTTTATAAAATCTTCTTGAGCAGGAACGTTTACGGGAACCGCAGTCGTAGCGACATTTTCAGGATAGGATGTTATCCCATGTAAGACATCTAATGGAAGCTTGAGTCCATCAAAGTTCCAGAGAGGATTATCCCATAATGTTATGGAAGAAACCATACTATAGTGCTCATGCAGCTTTGTTGTAGGATTATCACCATGAGAGCAATGGCGTCCATGATACTCTTGCGAAGGAGTAATCAAAGGATCAAGATTACTTGAGTGCGCATTAAGATCGGGTATCGGCATCGCATAACAATCGAATGCTTTTGAGCCGCCATTCATCTGATTGGCAACAACACCTGTATAAAAGAGTGTGAGCGGATCAAGATCAGGAATCACATTTCTGATCGGATTTGCTGTATCAAAGAATTCTACACTACCATTACTTTCAACGCGGCTACGTATCCTGACAAACTCTGATACTTGGGCAAATACCTCAGCGTTCTTGATACTTGACGGCTGAAGTTTTCCGCACGAACTACGTCCAAATACTTTAAAGCTGCCGTCAAAGCCGGCTAGATGCTCAGTATAGTTTACATTGAGTTCTGGATTGCCCACATCAACGACACGAGAAGTCAAAAAGTAGGCTTCAGTATCTGTAGTTGGCACGTGAACAGTTAAAACATCAAAGTCCTTATCATAAAATGCTATAGGGCGCGTATTAAGCGAATTTTGATAGCGGCAAAAATCAGTAGTCACCGGAATCCGTGTTGGATAGCCGTGGCCATTTTTATGTTTGCTGCTGCTCTTCTTATATGTATCTAAAACAAAATATTCACTGTCATTATCGTTTGTAGATGCATGGAGGTCCACATAGGCAGGTATGCTACTGCTTTTATGCGTACTCGATGACGATTCATCATCCCATATGAGACGAAGCGCTACATAGGGTTTTAAGAGCCCAAAGATTGGGTCGCCTTGTCCTGCAGGATAGGTCCAGATGAACTGGTCACTAAATTTTTTAAACGTGTCGTTTCCTTGTATTTCAAACCCACGCTGAGCAAAATAGGGAATATTATGCTGATAAATGTTTTCAACGACATTAGGAAAGAGCGTAGTCATTGGCTGCGTAACAACAGGATCCAAAATATCTCCTGATGGATATTTGGCTTCTAGCGCCCCATGATACCGCATTGGAAAATTTTTAAATCCTGAGTTATAGGATTTTTTAAAGCCGCCATTGAGATCTAGTGTGCCATCTCTATGATAGCCATATACCTTTGATCGCGGGTCGGCTTCTGTTCCAGCAAAAACAGGTTTTAGCGGTATTGTAAAGTCTTTTGCGAGTTCCAGCTGACTTGTAGCAGAGTCATAAATGAGCTGCTCCCAAATAAACTGGTGTTGAATGGCATCTTCCTCTGTATACCAGAGACTGTCATAGATCGGTTGATATGAGAGAGTAACGGGGCATTGCTTTGCCTCAAGCAGCATTGGCTGCGCGCCCACAAGCAGTGCGAGTGTATGGCAAAAAATAAATCTTTTAATCTTCATTAAAGACCTTCCTTCTATTGAATTTTTTACGACCTCCCAATTACTTTTTGGGATTCGTTCAAAACAATAATTTTCCGTCTCTTTTATTGAAAGCTTTAAATTACATCAAAGCGGAACCCGAGCCAGCCGCCCTTTTCTTGAATCTCTTGGCACTTCCAGCCCCATGCAGCTGTTTGAGCTAGATAGCGTTTTTTTTCTTCTTTAAGGATGCCGGATGTTATCACCACCTTACAGAGTGGATGGGTAGTCTCATACGCTATTTTTTGTTCGGAGCGTATCATATTCATTACGAGAATATCGAATGGCTCATTTGTGCTCTTTTTGAAGCTGCAAAGTGAGCCAAGACCATTAAGTTCTGCATTTTGGGCGGCATGAACTATGGCGTCATCTTCGATATCTACACCGACGACTGAATGCGCGCCAAAATGAGCAGCAGCAAGTGAGAGTATCCCGCTTCCGCAGCCAAGGTCAAGGACGCGCTTACCCAAAACGTAGGGAGCCATCATCTGTAGAGCAAGATAGGTTGTAGGGTGGGAAAGGTCGCCAAATCCGGGACCGGGTGTAAGCAAAATTTTTCCTTTGTTATTGATGCCGAGCTCTTCAAAAGAAATATGTGCATACCCCTCTTTAAAGCCGTGAGCATGCTGCTCCCACTGTTTGTTCCAATCAATTCCCATGAAAATTAAGTATAGCATCTAACATTGTTTTATGCTTTACTATTTACTATGAACTGGCATCCAAAAAAGTTTTTGTTGATTGTAACTTCTGCAGTGCTGCTAGCTGCTAGCTACAAGCTCCCATTTTGGAAGGATCTCGATTTGTGGCTATTTCGCACGCTTAACGATAGCGTAAAAGAAAGCTTTTATCTTCAGACGTTTTGGGCGCTTGCAAATGTAAAACTATGCGATCTTTTTGGCGCACTTTTCATTATTGTATTTTCAATTGTTGCCCGCCTACGGCTTGTTCAAATTATCTACTACCTTATCTGGTTTGAAATTGGCATTTTTTCTGTAAAACAGCTCATCACTCCTCTACTCTTTCTTCGAGACAGTCCTACACTCTGCTGTGAAAATAGCTTTCTCCTCTCGCAGGCGATACCTTGGCTTAAGATTAAGGATTCCTCCATATGGTCCTTCCCAAGCGATCACGCCTTTATTGTTCTTGAATGGGTTGGATTTATCTTCTTTTATAAGGGAAGAGCATTAGGACTAATCGCCCTCATCACTTCGAGCATTTTTATTTTACCTCGTCTTGTAGGGGGCGCTCACTGGGCAACGGATGTACTACTTGGAAGCTTGCCGCTTGCCATACTCTTTGTTGCAGTAAGCTGCTACACGCCACTTTACGAAAAAACAACAAATCTTCTTACATCACTTCTTAGGAAACGAGACCATGCCTCAAAAAAACCCATATGATACGCTGACAGAACTATCAAAGCGCGCAAACACCCTTGAAGGCATCTCCCGCCTTCTCAACTGGGATCAAGAAACCTACATGCCAAAAGATGCCGCCCCATCTCGCGGCGAGCAGCTTAAGCTCATTGCCGAGCTCACACATGCTATCAAAACAGGTCCGGAATTTGAAAAGGCACTTAAAGCGGTAAAGCCAAAGACGCTTACAGCAAAACAACAAGCAGCCCTCAAAGTGTACAAGCATGACTTTATGCGAGAAAAAACACTTCCCTCAGCATTTGTACAAGAATTTGCCCATCATATCTCAAAGGCTGTTATCAGCTGGCAAAAGGCAAGACACGCTGCTTCTTTTAGCCAATTTTTGCCGGATTTAAAAAAGAGCGTAGAGCTCTTCAAGAAAAAAGCTAGTTACATTGGCTACAAAGAGCATCCCTATGACGCTCTTCTTGACGAGTTTGAACCGGGTGTTACAACTAAAGAAGTAGATGCTATCTTTAAAGAAATGAGGCGAGATATTACAGCCCTTGTAAAGAAGTGCAAGCCGACAAAAAAGAAGGCTATTTCCCTGCCCTGCACAGTAGCTGAAGAAATGGAGATATGCAGCGAGCTTCTTCACGATATTGGCTTTGATTTTAACCGCGGAAGGCTCGATGCCTCTACCCATCCATTTTCTACTGCACCGCACCCCTACGACAGCAGAATAACATGCAGAAATGAATCAGATGGAGTTGTGATACAGATACTCACGACCCTTCATGAAGCAGGTCATGGCTTATATGAAATGGGACTACCTATAAAAGAAGTAGGCACGCCTCTTGGCCAGCCTATATCGCTTGGCATTCATGAAAGCCAGTCTCGGTTTTGGGAGACACGGATTGGAAGAAGCAAAGGTTTTTGGAAGTTTATGCTTCCCAAATTAAAAAAGCGCTTTAAAAAAGAGCTCGATAAGGTATCCCTTGATGACTTTATGCTCAGGCTCAACAGCGTAGAGCCCTCTTTCATACGTGTAAACGCAGATGAAGTGACCTATCCGCTCCATGTTATTTTGCGCTTTGAGATCGAAAAGGAGCTTATCACAGATAAACTCGCCGTAAAAGACATTCCAAAAAGGTGGAACAGCCTCTCAAAAGAGCTTTTTGGCATTACTCCGCCAAATGACGCTGTTGGGTGTCTCCAAGATATACACTGGTCAGCAGGCCTTCTTGGCTACTTTCCCACCTATTCTCTCGGCAATATCTACGCAGCCCAGATGTTTGAAGCCTTTAGCAAAAAACATCCTAAGTGGGAAAAGATGATAGAAAAAGGGGAATTTAGCTTTATACATGACTGGCTGCAGGACAATGTATGGCAACATGGCCGCCGCTATGATGGCAATGAACTGATTCGTCTGATTACAAAAAAACCGCTTTCTGCAAAGCCATTCATCACATACCTTACAGAAAAGTATGTATAAATTTATACTTTCTGGAATGAGAAAAGACGAAGGAGCTCGAGTTTAATATACACTCGAAGCTCCTCTTGCGCCTCTTCAGAGAGTAGGCTCTTTTGGGCTCGAGGATATTCTCTACGCTCTGCAAGGCTTATAGTCTCATAGTTTGCATAGGCGCGAGCTGTGATTTTTGCAGGCTCAACCGGCATTTCTGCTTGAGTGCTCCAGCGATTCACTGGAGATACCGGCATTCCGGAAAGTAATGAATTAATTGCGCCAACAGACATAGTAATTTCCTGTTAAAGATATAATTATACACAAGGTAGAGATTTTACGCAAGCTCTTCAACTTAATTGTCCATCCTGATATACATGTAAACTATGACAAGCGCAATAGAAAATCTACAAAAAGCCCTGCAATATGGACTATCGATTCGTCCCCCAGTGGGAGGCTTTCCCTACCTAGCAGAGGCATTAAGACGGGCTGGAATCAGCAAAAACATCTGGACTCTTCCCTCATGCCAAAGCATCTACCTTACAAAACTAGGACCTGTTGTATCGCAAGCTGATTCCCTTATTAGCGGTATCGCAGAGGTTCCCCCCTTCAATAAAGAAGCCCTTATTAAGGCCCTTCGGATAGATCAAGCGGGAGAGAGCACCTTCCCTGAATTTCTTATAGCTGCCTGGAAAGCAGGTGTTGTACTCTATGTGGTTGATTTTGATCGAAGATCCGTGACCTACTACAGCGTACTGGAGGAAACCTATACAGAAGAGTATCCTGCAGTAGAGCTATAGTGAAGGCTGAGGAATGGTGATGGCTGCATGTAGCGTTTCCGGATTGTAGAGAGGGGCAAGATCGCGCTGAACAATTGCATGAAACTCTTTTGCTCCCTGCTCTTCTACAACTGTTTCGAGCGCCTTTGTCATATTGTTAAGACGGCTAAAGCGATCTGGGAAAGGCACCCTTCCACGGCAGTTGATTGAAGGATAGTAAAGAAGTACCTTTAAATAGTCTTCTTCTATTTCACTTACAGGTCTTTGGTTTAGGAGCTTTAGGAGCAAAAAGATCTCGCAGCTTGCCGGCATGGCAATATCGATTGCATCCTTGCAGGAAAACGATACCATTTCAGGCTGAACAATCTCTATAATCTTGAGCTGTATGAGTGTGTAAAAAAGCTCGATAAAATCAAGCCGCGCATGTCTTGTAAGAACATTCTTTTCACCAAAGAAGAGTTTGTGTATTGCCCAGGCAAGTTTTTTGCTAAAACCAGAAAAGAGCACCTTTTTCACTCGTTCAGGATAGAAGTAGCCCGCATTTTCACTTGATATATGCTCTAGTAGATGGTCGATAAATATATCGGCTTGGTTAAGCTCTTCATAGGGGCCTATTTGGTGGTAGAAGTCGCTATCTTTTGTCATACTAATGACGCATAGGGATTTTGCAAACTCCTCTTTTTTCTGTAGCTCTTCAAGGACATGGACTCTTGCGCTTTCCCTGAGATTTGTCCTATCTTGAAAGTCAAAGAGCAAAAGCTTTTTCTCAGGCTCTTTGCGTAAAAAGGCTTTAAACTCTTCTGACACTTGCGCTTTATTGATATACTCTTGAGTAGTTGGAGATGGCATGCGAAGAAGTGCGATACGTTTTCCCTTTGGAAAAAGATCAAAGACACAAGAGGGCATGTTTTGAAAATAGAGAGGATCATATCCTGTTATCTCAAAGTCTTGCAGAGCCTCCATCACAAGTAAAAGCGGAACATGCGCATAGTGATTCATGATATGAAGGAGTGCGTCATAATCTTTTGCCATTCTGTTTGAAAGCATTGAGGCTTCCCACTCTTCTGGCTGCTCTACCATCCCCTTCTGAAGAAGCTCATTGATAAAGAGTGATGCATTTTGTGGAACATGAAATCCCGAATAGAGCTCCCCACAGATTTGCTGCACAAGATCTACAACTTTTGCATGTATACCATCTGGATTTTTGGGCGGATAGGCAAGAAGCCGTTGAAAGTCTTGCGATGTGACAAGAGTGCGTAAAAACCTCTGAAAATCTATGAGGTAGTCACTAGAGCCCTTGATAGGCTCCTTTATACCACTTTCCTGGTTTGCAGAGAGCATTAGGGCAACTATTGCTCTATATGATAGTGACACTATTTCTTCGTTATAGACCTTACGAGCAGCCTTTATGAAGGAATCAATTGCATGCCAATTTTGTCTAACTACATTTTGTGCAATTTGCCTTGCCAGAAGATCTTTAAAAACTTTTAGCTCTTTTAAGGAATCGGCTTTGGCCCCTTCTTGGAAGTACTCTTCAAAGTTGCAGACAAGCTTAATATTTCGCAAAAGTCTTGGGTTAAAAAAGCGTGTGCCATTTTCCTTCCGAATAAAAAAGAGTTCATATTCAGAGTCTTTTTTTACAGTATCAAGATCTATGAAAATGTGCTCACTTGGAACTTTTTTGCCCTTTTCTTTAGCAGCCTCTTCAAGAAGGCTTAGCGGAATTTCACGTATCCACTTCGTAAGGGATTCCTGAACGGCAATAGGGGCGATCTTTCTTTCGTAGAAGCCCCAAAGCTCTCTAAATTCTTTTGTTTCTTTGATACTGCTTGTGCTTGCACCAAGAAAGACGCGAGTATACTTGTCTACTTTCTTCGCTGCCTCGCCCACAAGGACCATGATGGTTTTAATCCCCTCTACAGACTCGTGATGGACAAGCTTGCCATATTCAGATCGGTAAAATCGGCGAAGGTAATGGAGAATTGTGCGAAAAGTTTCTCTAACGACGGTCATCACTTTTTCTGCATTCTTTTTGTGAAGCCAGTGCACTGTCCGATAGATAATAGGCATGTCTTGCAGCTGTATTTCATGCCTTTCGGCTACAGCAATTGGCCCTTCGATTTCGAGGTCTGCTATGCTTGTAAGCGTCTCGATTGCCTCAATTATGCCCACGGAACCTGATGTTTCGTGTCCTTCCTGGTAGGTCATTTTTCCCTCCTTTCGAACACCCCTTTTTTCGTACACCCCTATTATCGCAATAAAATAATTATTATACAAAGAAAAATGGACAAGGAGAACTTTTAATAAATTTGGCTTGCTTTTAGAATTGACGATCCAGTAGACTTTGGGGCCTTGGAAGAGTGGCAGAGTGGCCGAATGCGTCTGTCTTGAAAACAGAATCACCCTTACGGGTGACGGGGGTTCGAATCCCTCCTCTTCCGATCATGAATGACCTTATCCAAAAAATATCCTACTGGCAAGATGACTTTCCTGAAGAGGCTCTTGCCCATATTATCGACAAGGAAGATGAAGCAAAGCCTCATCTTAGATCTATTGTCAGATCAACGATAGAGCACTATAAAGAACTTCCAGAAGATTATGTGGGACACATCTTTGCCCTCTATCTCCTAGCCCAATTTCGAGATAGCGCATCGTTTGAAGACACCTTGAACGTATTAAAACTCCCTGAGCCCTATCCAAGAGCACTTTTGCACGATCTTCTCTACCAAAGCTATCCACAAGTAATTGCAAGCTGCTATGGAGGCAATCCCGAGCCTCTCTTCGCCGTTATTAAAGACACAAGCCTATCCTACGTCAATCGCGTTGTCGCACTTGTCGCAGCAACTATTTTAGTAAACCGAAAAGCGCTTCCTAGAGACATCCTAGCAACCTTTCTTAAGACGCTGCTAAACACGGACGATCCCGCATTTTTAGCATCCCTTGCCCAAGAAGTAGCAGAAATGCACCTTGGCGAGCTCTATGATCCGATAAAATCGCTCTATACAGCCAAAAAAATCGATGAAGAGTCCTTCAGCGAAAAGCATTTTGACACGATCATCCAGTCAGACTACACAAATCCGAACAAGTTCTTCCTTATCGACGATATTTTCGAAGACCTCAACGGCAAAGAATATTCCGGCGAATAAAAAGAAGAGCAAATAAATAACCACAGAGACACTGAGCTCACAGAGAGCGTTGAGAACAGAGAGAGGGAATGGGTCCAGTTCACTCACATAGGTAACACTTTGAGTCTATCTCTCCGTTCTCACCCCCCTCTGTGAGCTCAGTGCCTCTGTGGTTTAACTGTCTTTTTTTTATTTTCTAGAAGGGTCGAAAATAAAAAGCCCAAGGCTTTGCTTCTGAGCAAAATCCTTGGGCTTTTTTGCTCATTAAAGAGCTGGTGGAACGTCAACTCCTAATATAGTTGCACAGCGAAGGCCTACCATATAGGCCGCATAGCAGGTATTGCCATTTGGCTCTACAGGAAGAACGCCGATGTCAGCAACTTTTAGGTGCCTTACACCAAATACATTGAGATCGCCATCTACAACGCCATCGGCAACTGAAGTGCCCATGCGTGTTGTTGCGATGATGTGATCTTCAATTTGGAGTGCATCTGGTGTTGTTACGTATGTAAAGAGATTTTCATCTGCTGCTGCATTAATTCCAGGTGGGTTTTGGAACAAATATGAAGGTGGCTGAAACATATTGTTTACGCCAACACCTGATGCAATAAGATTAAGTGCAGTTATAATTTTATTTGCATCCGTGCCATTTGTTTTCCAATCTCCATCAGAGTACATGTTGAGGTCAACAAACGGCTGAACGAGCGGATTTCTGCTCACAATGTGAGAGCTTCCTACGCTTTGTGGTTCAAGCACAAATGTTTGGCATATGCCAGCATATGGATTGACAAGTGGAAATGGCAGCTGGTCAATCTGCACTCTTCTCTCATCATCATCTGGATAGGCATATACTGGATCAAATGCGGGCAGTGATGGATTTTCGTGCAAATTCCAAAACGCTTGGTTAGCAAAGTTTTCAGTTGGCACGCCTGTAACAACAGTTGTTCCATACTGGTTGATAAGGTTATTACCTACGTTTACGTTAGGCACAAGGATATCAATTTCAAGAGGTCCAAGTACTGCTGGATCTCCGATACCGGAACGCTCTAAAATAGCTGCAGAATTTAACGCGCCAGCGCAGAGGATAATCTCTTTGCCATAGACATCATGTACAGTCTGGTTGCCATCTTTTTCAACAACATACTGAACGCCTACTGCCTTATCACCATGAAAGAGCACTTTATTGGCATGTGAATTTGAAGAAACATAAAGCTTTCTTCCATGCTTTCCATGACCATCTACAGATACAACAGATGAATCAAGAAATTCTCTTCCTGACCAGCTGCGAATACCTGAGCGCTCAATGCCCGGTGTGCATGTTGGATTGCCAAGTGTTGCAAATGTTTGCACAGCTGAGTAACCAACATAGTGGTGACCAGTTGAGCTAACAGCAGTTGCATCATTATAGTCGTCAATAAAACCGACTGTTGTAGCCGAGTTTAGCGCATTTGTAAGCGGATCGCCAAGCACAGATGGGTTTTGTGTAATGCTGATTGGACCAGAAGATCCACGCTCAGCACCATCAAATGCGCCGCAAGGATTATAGGTCTCAAGCGCTTGCATAAGTGGAAGCATATTGCTATATGACCACTGGGAGTTATTAGATGCCGCTGCCCAGCTATCGTAGATCTCTGGTGTGCCTCGAACAGCTACCATATAGTTGTGAGCTGATCCTCCTCCCCATGGGGTACCTTCAGTATAGTCGGTATATTGAAAAGGTCCAAAAACTCTAATGTCATAGGCTTCTGAATACTGCGGATCATTTGTCAATACCCAAAGATCGTCATAGAGATTAGGATCGCTAGGCGTAGCAAGTACTCGAGGATCATTATTTCTATTTACCCCGTCAGTAATGACAAGTACACTCTTTTTTTTGCAATCAGATAGCTTTCTTGCAAGAATTGAGCCGGCAGAGCCTGCTCCCACAATGATATAGTCCCACACTCTTGGTTTTTTATGTGAATGCGAGCTCGATGAGCTAGATGAAGAAGAACTTGAGTCGGTAGATGATGAAGAACATGATTTATGTTTTTTTTCAACAATCTTAGTTCTGTTCAAACGATTTTGTGCATGCAGCTTATTTTCAACTTTTGCTGCCGCAGAGAGAGGTGCGGTGAAAGCAAAAACTGCTCCCCACATAAGCCCCAAAACTCTCATATGTACGTTCATGAAATACTCCTGTTTCAATGTTTAGGCTTCCCATCAGAGATTTTCACTCGATGGTATTGCGTGAACCAGGAAGTGAAAAACTCTAAAATAGAGTTAAGACTTGCAAATTGCGCAAGCCCAAAGGATATGTATCAAATAGATGATTTAGTTGTCTATAATATGTTTTTGTTTTGATTTTTTATGAGGATAGTGGCACACTAGTGCCCACTTGGAAGAGTGGCAGAGTGGCCGATTGCGTCTGTCTCGAAAACAGATTCACCTTTGCGGGTGACGGGGGTTCAAATCCCTCCTCTTCCGATTTTTTCCCAAAAAAATTCGACCTTAAGGCATAAGGGTTCAAAGATCTTTATAATGTGTATATAAACTAGTCCTTATGAGTATAGACAAAGGCGCTCAAACAACATCGATTACACCTGTAAGCCGCATCCAGCAAGCGGGCATGCGTCTCTCTTTTGCCCTCTCATCACATACAGAGGAAATGGATAGAGTTGTCCATAAGATACTCAAAGAATGCAAGCTTACCTTCAGGAATGAAACGAGCTTCTGGCAAGCTATGCGAAAGCATATTCCTATCGTACACTGGGAGCCATGCGAATGTGCCCCTGGAGGTGTCATGGTTTACCTCCTTTGTCAATCACTTAACAACTACGATCTTTCCCATTTTTTTGCTGAAATGATTAGCCGCTGGCTTGTCCCTGGCAAAACCGCAACAATACTTAGCGCAAAACACCTCACATTTCGCTTTCAAGAGATGGCAGATGAAAGCTATTTTGTATCCGAAATTTTTGCACTCGTCGACGACGAGCGCGCCTTTCAGACGATTCAAAAAAACATGTCCGCACTTGCCCAAGAAATAGCCCTTGGAGCAGTCTCCGCTCATCATGCCAGACACATTCTTGTAACAAAAGCGCTAACCCAAGAGCATAAGACTACGTTGATTCACAAAACGATTGTAGAGCTTTCTACAAGACGTTTTCGTCCTATAGGACCAGAAGTGTTCTTTGAGATGCACCACTTTCTTCTTGCATCTGATGATGAGTTTAAGCGAATACGAGATGTTCGCCATATGTGCCGCATCATCTGCTACCATAACTGGTTTAGAAGAATGCTTAGACGAACAAGTGATTCTGACATTCGTCAAATTATGGTAAAACCGCTCAAAGCTACCCTCAAGTTTCAATTTGGCGAAAAAAACGTACTCGGCCTCGTTATTGCTATGAGCTACCTCAACGAATATGAGCAGTTTGAATCTCGCCATATTGCTTCTGCCTGCCAAAGGGTAATTCCTGGCCTTACTATTGTGCCCCGCTCCTACTTTACCTACCAAAACCCATCAGATCCAATTCAGTCTTTCTATATCGAAGTAGAAAAACGAGATGGCGGCGAGATAAGCTATAAAGATATTGCCCTCCTTAGAGATGGCCTTGTCGACGAAATTCCACACTGCATTGAGCAGCTATCTCACACCCTCTTCATCCCACAAAATGAAGAAGAAATCATGCGAAATATTATGCTCCTTAGCCAGGAGATCAGATATGTTCGCGACATCCCGCAGATGATTATCGCATTTCAAGGCCAAACCGATAGTACCCTTCGCTTTTTGGTGACACTCGTTCGACTGTGTAAAGAAGTTGAGGGGCCTACGTGCGAGGCTGAGTTTGAAAAGGTAAAAAATCTTGTAGACTTTGTGCCACGGTCAAGGAAAGTTATTGGCCATGTGAGAAACCGCTATCCAAAAGAGGCAAACACCTTTCTCTTGGAATGTGCAAAAGCGCCATTTATGCGCTCAGATCATTCTGTAGACCTTAGCCGTGCAAGGGAATTTATATCAGCTGCGATCCGAAAGGCCCTTGGTGAAGTTCGCGACTTTAACGGCGGGCTAATGTCTCAGCAAAACCAACTGCTGGTCGGCTTAAAAGAGCTTTTGACTCAAGAGGAAAAGAAAGAGGAAATCCATCTGGAAAATCTCTTTCATAGCGTACAGCCTGTAGTTATGCGAAGCCTTCTTCCTCCTGAACACATCAAACAACTTTTTGACCTCTTCTTGCTTCTTCATAATGACACAAAAGAAGGCCCAACCACTCGCTATGAGCTTATTAGGCAAGAAAACTCGCTCTCTATTATGCTTGCAGCCCAAGATCAATCGATCTTTGAAGAGATGCAAAAGCATATTATAAAACTCGACTTTAAAGATTCAGAACTTGCTACATGCAGAATCTCCTCAGATGGTCTCTACTATGGCGGCTATATTATCATCAACTGTGAAGCGCAGAAAATGGCTCTTTTTAAAGAAGCAGTTGATAAGACAATAGCCACATACAGCAAAGCAAAGATTACCCAGACGCTTCGTATAAGCCTTCCACGACCTACCTCTCTTCTTGACCCGCGCATTGGTACAGATAGAACATCTGGCATAGTCATAAAGATGCTTTATGAAGGGCTGATGCGGATTGACCCAACTGGCAAGCCCTCATGCGCCGTTTGCGAGCATGTAGCGATTTCAGAAGATCAAAAAACGTATATTTTCCATTTTAGAAAGACCTTTTGGACAAATGGAACAAGCGTTACTGCCTACGACTTTGAATATGCCTGGAAAAAGGTATTGGACCCGCAGTTTAAAACACCATTTGCCTATCTTTTCTATCCGATTAAAAATGCTGAGCGAATCAAGACACAAGGGTTATCTGTCGATGAGTTTGGAGTCTATGCTCGAGATGATTATACGCTTGAAGTGCAGCTAGAGCACCCGACTCCCCACTTCTTAGAACTTGCAGCCCACTGGATCTACTCTCCGCTTTGCAAAGAGGTAGATCAGCTCCATCCAGGCTGGGCCTACTATGGCGATGATACCTATGTATCCAATGGTCCATTTAGACTGGCAAAGTGGAAAAGAAATGCAGAAATTCAGGTGGTAAAAAATCCTCTTTACTGGGATTCAGAAGCTGTCAGTATCAACCAGATTGATATTTCTATTGTGGAAGATCCGGAACGTGCTCTTGCCCTCTACCAAAAAGGCGAGCTTGATTGGATTGGCGAGCCATTATCTGAGATACCGCCGGAGGCATTTACCATATCAGACTATGACAAAAAGATCGTATCTCACCCGATTGCAGCGCTTCACTGGTATGCGCTTAACATCAACCGGCCACCCTTTACCTCAAAAAAATGCAGAAAAGCGCTTGCTATTGCCCTGAATCGCAAAGATATCCTTGATACACTCTTTTCAGGTCGCGCAAAATGCGCCTACAGCATACTTCCGCCTGGCCTTTCTCAGCATGACAGGCCCTATTTTACTGATGGTGCGAATGAAGACGCTAAAAGGCTTTTTGAAGAGGGGCTTGAGGAACTTGGCCTCACTAGCAAAAACCTTCCCCCATTTACTATCACGTGCTCAGATCAAGAGATCCATCACTCCATTGCAGAGGTTGTCTCCAAGCAGTGGAAAGAGGTCCTTGGTATCGAGGTGCAGATAGAGGCGCACAAGTGGGATCGATTTATGGAGCTCTGGTGCGGAAAAAATGAGGCACAGATTATAGCAATGACCTGGTATTGCTATATCTATGACCCCTCTTACATCCTTGATCAGCTCACAAGTGTATCCCATGAGATGAACTTTTCTCAGTGGCATAATGATACATATACAAATTATATCGAACAGGCCAAGCACTGCATCGATACCACAAAGAGACTCGATCTGCTACACAATGCGGAAACCCTTGTAATGGAAGAACTTCCGGTTATTCCGCTCTTTTATTATACCTTTAAGTACATGAAAAAAGAGTACTTAGATAATATCTACCTATCTCACTTAGGTCAGATAGACTTTAAGTGGGCGAAAATTAACTTAGACTATTAGTGGGGGCACTATGTCAATTACGAAAAAATGTGCTATGGCAGCAATACTGCTTGCTATGGCAACAGGCTGTAACAAGCCGGATGAAAGAAAAGCAGATACCAAACAAGAAAAGTCTGTACGACTCTACCTGCAGAGCGAACCCTATTCTATGGATCCCAGAATCGCCGGAAACCGCTTCTCACAGGTGGTCCTTCGCGAGCTGTTTGAAGGCCTTATGCGCATAGATGGCCAGGGAAGACCTGCTCACGCTGTTGCAAAAAGTTACGAAGTCTCAGATGACAAATGCACCTACACCTTCCACCTTCGCCCAGCGCTTTGGTCTAATGGCATGCAAATTACTGCCTATGACTTTGAATATTCATGGCTCAGCAATCTTCGCACTGATTCACCAACTGCCTATTCATACGCCTTTTACTGCATTAAAAATGCTCGTGCAGCACATACCGGCGAAATGAAGATCGAAGAGGTAGGAATCAAGGCAATAGATGCTGATACGCTCGTCGTGCAGCTTGAGCATCCAGCACCATACTTTATTGAGCTTACCTCAAATCCACTCTATTCTCCTGTCTGCAAAGCAGTAGTTGAGCAAAACCCCAATTGGCACAATGAAATTGGTGATAAGTTTATCTGCAACGGCCCCTTTGCCCTCGAGGATTGGAAACATCGTTCAGAGCTTACTTTAAAGAAAAATGAAAAGTATTGGGATAACCAGGCAGTGACTGTTGCACGCCTAAACTTTCCAATCATCGAAGATCCCCTCACAGCACTTAACATGTATGAAACTGGAGAGCTAGACTGGGTAGGAGACCCTCTTGGAACGCTGCCGCTAGAAGCTATCTCTCGCCTTCGCGAAAAGAAAAGCTTAGTTACAAGACATACCGGCAACGTCACCTGGCTTGAAGTAAACGTTCAAAATCCACTTCTTGGCTCTAAAGATGTACGAAAAGCTCTTGCTATGGCAATAAATCGCCATGACCTTGTCGAACACCTTCTCCAGTGCGATGAGCGCCCAGCCTTTACCTGCCTTCCGGAGACTCTCACCTTTATGAATGAGCCCTACTTTGCTGATAACGATGTTTCATCTGCAAAAGAGCTCTTTACAAAAGCAGTGGCAGAGCTCAATCTTGGTAAAGAAGAAGTACCTACCATTTTCCTTTCACACTCTTCAGATCCTCGCGATAAATCAATCTGCGAAGCGATCCAGCAGCAGTGGCAGAAGGTGCTTGGCGTAAATGTAGTACTAAACCCTGCAGACTGGAATGCGCACTTAACACGTGTTGCAGCTGGTGATTTTGATATCGCAAGCCTCACCTGGTATACCTTCTACCACGATCCTATCTACAACCTCGAAGCATTTAAGTATGCAACAGGCTGGAATGGTACACATTGGGAGCATCCACACTTCATCGACCTGCTCAACAAATCAGATGCAGAGCCAAATGAAGCAGTGCGCGATCAGCTCCTTTCACAAGCAGAGCAGTTTATCATTGGCGAAATGCCAATTATCCCAATCTGCCATAATACCTTTAAATTCTGCAAAAACCAGCAGATCTACGGCGAGACATTGTCCCCTATCGGTATGTTCGAGCTTAAAAATGTAGATGTTGACTCAAGACTCATACTCGTCAACAAGTAACCCCCACCTACCCGAGCTCACTTCGAGCTCGGGTTTTTTTATTGACTAAAGCTCTTTTTGCGGTGATTATTCACCGATTCCAAGACAAGCTTTCGCTTGCAAACAGCCCAATATCCACAGTCCACAAAATCACGTTTACACTAAATAATATTTTATTCTATAGAAGGAGCTATCACAAAAATGGAGGCCCTACATGGGAAATCGTGGTTTAAGTACCTATTTTAGAGAAACAGAAAATGTCCGCAAAAATTGGGGATGGTTTTTTCTACTTGGATTAATTTTGGTAGCGCTTGGAGCATATGTCATTAACTTTTCATTTGCAGCAACGCTCTTCTCAACATTTTTCTTTGGCGCTCTGCTTATTGGCGCAGGTGTTGTACAGGTTGTACAAGCTTTTATGGCAAGACAATGGAGCGGGCTCTTTCTCTCTCTACTACTTGGTATTTTATATATCGTAACTGGTGCTATCTGCATGATTCACCCAGCTGAAGCTGCTGTCAATATTACGCTTTTGCTTGCAGCCTTTTTCTTTGTATCTGGTTTATTTAAGATGATCGGATCGCTCATGATGCAATTTGAGCATTGGGGCTGGGTCTTCTTCAACGGCCTTATTACCTTTATCCTTGGTATCCTCATCTACCAACAATGGCCAGTTTCAGGCCTTTGGGTAATCGGCCTCTTTGTCGGCATCGATATGGTTCTTTCAGGATGGTCCTGGATCCTCCTCTCTCTCGTTGCTCGCAAAGCACTTAAGTAAAATCAATTCACAAGGGCACAAAAGTGCCCTTGTGTGTCTCTTACTCTTAATCTTATTCTTAGTCTTAATCTTAGTCTTGGTCTTACTCTTAATCTTATTCTTAATCTTATTCTT
>CAZEGK010000010.1:44120-69735 GCA_964512205.1 uncultured bacterium
TAGTCTTAATCTTAGTCTTGGTCTTACTCTTAATCTTATTCTTAATCTTATTCTTGCTTCATCAACCAATGAATCGGCCTACACAAAGACCCACTAAAAAGACACTTGCAAAAGTCTCTTCTCTTCACTCTGCTGGAACGATTCTTTAATTTCGAAAGCAATTTTTCGACAATTTCGCTTGTTTTAGAACCCGTTCAGGGCGAATCAATTACAATTTAGCTTAATTGAATAAAATTTGCGAGACTTGAATCGCCCTGAATGGGCTCTTGGACATATTGGTACACCATTACCCACAGTTCCCGCCGGTCACTATGGGCTCTAATAATTCGCCCTAACGGGCTCTAAATAGATGTATTAAACTCACTATGATAATATCAAGGCACTTACCTATGCAGGTGTCCCTAAAGTGGGTCACTCCAAAGTCTCACTCCAAAGCACGCTTGTACCCAATTGATTTATGCAGTTGCTTGTGAAGCGACTTGCGGCATTTTTTCGCTGTAGCGACCGATTGTTCGGAATTTTGCGTAGCGTTTTTCGAGAAGAAGCTCAGGGGAAATGCGGCGCAAGATACCATGCTGTTCAACAATATATTTCTTTACTGTATCATACACCTGCGCTGTATTATGATGCGCACCGCCGAGTGGCTCAGGAAGAACTTCATCAACAATACCAGCTTCTACAAGATGTTCTGCATTTAGCTTAAGAGCAGCTGCCGCCTCTTGTTTTTTACCTGCATCTTTCCAGAGGATAGATGCACAGCCTTCTGGGCTGATTACAGAATAGTAGGAATGCTCGAGCATACCGATGACATCGCCAACGCCCATACCAAGCGCGCCGCCTGAGCAGCCTTCGCCGATGATAAGTACGATAATTGGCGTAGCAAGTTGCGACATCTCTTGCAGATTTTTTGCAATTATCCAGCCTTGGCCTCGCTGTTCTGCTTCAAGACCAGGATAGGCGCCTGGCGTATCTAGTAATGAGACGATAGGGAGACTATATTTTTCAGCAAGCTTCATAAGGCGCATCGCCTTTCTAAAACCTTCCGGGTTTACCATACCAAAGTTTCGCTTAACGCGAGATTCCGTGTCACCGCCCTTTTCCTGGCCGACGAGCATGCACTTGACACCATCGATAGTAGCAAAGCCGCCGATAATGGAAGGATCGTCGCCTTGTGTGCGATCGCCAAAAAGCTCTACGAAGTTTTCTGTGATATTTTTGACATAGTCTATAGTATGAGGACGTTCCGGATGGCGGGAAATAAGCACGCGCTCCCAAGGAGAGAGCTGGCTGTAAATTTTTGTTTGAAGGTTGTGCAGCTTGTCTTCTAGCTGCCTTATTTCATTGCAAAAGAGAGGATTATCTTGGTTTTGTTTCTTCAGATGATCGATAGTTTTTAAGTATTCGAAAATCTGCTTTTCGTGAGGAAGATAAAAACTCATTTCTTTTGTCATATTTTTTCCTTCATTTTTGAAATATATTAAAGGATTTTCTCTTTTCCTGGAAGTCCAAATTTACAAAAATCGCTTACAATCTCTACAATTGCTTGGCGTGTAGTAATTATAGAATAGAGTTCTTCTATATCTTCTGCTTTCATGCGGATGCAGCCATCGCTCTCATAGCGGCCAATGCCTGCCATGCTATCGACAAGCTTGCCCTCAGCATTTACCTGCCATGGGGTGCCATGTATACCAAAACCTTTAGCAGGCTCACTGCAATTGCTAATTTCTTTTTCAAAAGGAATCCAGCGCGTGCCAAAGACAGTCATCATCTCTGTGCGCTTTCCTTTATAATTACCCATCATTTTAGGTTGGTAGACGGCAATACGCGATCCAAGGCCATATCTGCCAGTTGGCGTAAGAAAACCGCTTGATTTGGCGCTATCTTGACGGCCAAGGCCAACGCGATAGGTCTTTAAGAGTATGCGTTCGTTACTATCGGGAAGCATTGCATAGAGCCACATTTTGCAACGGGAAACATCTATGACAAGATAAAAATAAAAGTTTACGCTATTTGAGAGGACATTAAACATTTGTCCTTCAGAAGCAGGCTTTGCCTGGTAATCCGCCCTTCCATTCATGCATCTCGCGATAAAATGAAGATGGGTCTTATGATGGGCAGCATAATCTACAAGCCAGGCAGATCGTCCAGTCTTCCAGGAGACTTTAGACTTGTATGTAATAGTTTCAACGATAGGAAGGGGCGAGTTTTTCTGAAAGAGAAGCCCGATTCTATCGACATCGGGCATATCTTCTTTTTCCACGCAGAATTCAACTGGTTGTTTTTCAGCAACTGTCTCTTGAACAAGAGATGGCTGCGCCGCATGTTCTGTTTTTAAGGTTGCTAAATCGATCTCAATTGGTTCTAAAGTTGTATTTTGAACCACCTCTTGAGGTTTTGCTTTGCCCTTCTTTACATAGGCAGCAACTCCTATAGCACCAAACAAAAATAAACTAACAACGAGGAAAATGCGTGGAAGAGTCATTATTTACGAATCGCCGCCTCTAGTTGCTCAGTAACGAGATCAGTCTCAATTGCACGGCGCATCTTTTTGCCAGGTGTGAATTTCACAGCATTGCGTGCTGGGATCAAAATTGGCACTGATGCATTCTTTGGATTACGACCAATCTTTTGTTTGCGCTCAACAACTTCAAAAACCCCAAAGTCGCGAAACTCAAGACGATCACCGGAAGAAAGATAATCTGTCATCTTATCCAAAAACGCTTGAATAACTTGGCGAACATCGTTTGGATGAATGCCTTTTTCTTGCGAAATGGAATTGATCAGCTGCTTCTTTGTGATGGTTTGCGTATTTGCGGTATCTTCCATAGAACTTAGACTCCTTGTTAAAAACGACAGGCATTTTCGTATGTCCTTCATTAACAATCAAGTGTTAATTGCTATCACCGACTTATGTTTTTTCCCAAGCGAGATGAGAAGGTACTTTCCATCGATACATGAGCTCTCATCAACGACCAGATTTTCGTCTGTAACACTTACATTATTGAGCCACACTCCGCCATTACGGATCATGCGACGCACATCTCCTTTGCTTGCTGCAAAACCTGCTTTCACTATGATGTCGATGAGCTTTATGCCGACAACCTCTTCCTTTTGAAGCGACGCATTTGGCACATCTTGTAAAAGCGCGCTAATGCTTTCGCTTGTAAGCTCAACAACTTTTCCAGGCTGCATGGCAAGCGTTGCAGAGAGCGCTTTTTTGAGGCCTTCTTGGCCATGCACAAGATTTGTGATCGCTTCGGCAAGAAGACGTTGTGCAGTGTTTGGAACATAGCCTGAATCCTTCATCTGATGTTCAAGCTCTTTGATTGTTGCAAGATCGATAAATGTGAGCATTTTGAGGAGCTTTATCACATCAAGATCGCTCACGCGAATGAGGTATTGATAAAACTCAAATGGCGATAGCTTATCTGCTGACATCCAGATGGCACCCTGTTCTGACTTTCCAAACTTTTGACCATCGCTTCGCGTAAGGAGAGGCATCGTGAGACCAAAAACCTGTTTTCCTGTGACTTTCCTTGTGTAGTCGATGCCTGCGGTGATATTTCCCCACTGATCGCTTCCGCCAATTTGCACCTGTACGCCGTGCTGAGAAGAGAGATGGTAAAAATCATAACCTTGCAAAAGCTGGTAGCTAAATTCAGTAAAGCTCATGCCCTCTTCAGAATCCATGCGCCCTTTTACGCTATCTTTTGCCATCATAGTGCCGACGCGAAACTGCTTTCCTACATCCCTAAGAAAAGCGAGGAAGGAAAACTCTTTAAACCAGTCGTAGTTATTGAGAAATAAAGGCGCGGTAAGCGTAGGATCGCTAAGCAGGATCTGCTCGAGGTTTTTTTGTATTCCCTTCACATTTTTTCGGAGTGTCTCTTCATCAAGTAGCGCACGCTCATGCTGCTTGCCGGATGGATCCCCTATCATCCCAGTAGCTCCTCCAACAATCGCTACCGGCTGGTGGCCACATCGCTGAAACCAGGCAAGCCCCATAATCGCCACCATATTGCCAACGTGCAAGCTATCAGATGTCGGATCAAACCCACAATAGACTCTAAGCGGCTTTTTTGCAGCCTCCCTAAGCTCTTCATGCGTAATCGCATCAACCAATCCCCTTGCCTCAAGCACATCAACAATATTTTCCATAAATTGCAACTCTCATTTTTTGCCGAGAGTATAGAGATAATTAAGAAAACAATCTATTTCGATTTTTTTTACCACAGAGACACTGAGTCACAGAGAAGAAAAAAGAGAGTACCAAACTTCTCTCTCTTCTCTCTGTGTCTCCGTGACTCTGTGGTTATAAAATTTAAAAGGGGTTATTTTCTTGAATGTAGGTAACCCGTAGCCCAAAGTGCTCCCCAAGATGCTCGCCGAGAAGCTGGACGCCAAGCGTCTCTGTCGCGGCATGACCTAGGGCATAAAAGTTAATTTTATCTTGATGGGCGATGTGCCAGATTGGCTCATCTGTTGTTCCGGTGACAAAGCAGTCGACTTCTGCGAGGACAGCCTCAGTAATTGCCTTATGAGCACCGCCTGAGATAATGGCACAGGAGCTAATCTCCTTTTTTCCGCCAAAGACGCACGCAGCATCATGTCCATAAAAGCGCTCGAGCCTTTTTTTAAATTCTTCGCGAGATGTTGGGGCAAGCGTTCCCTTAACACCTATTGTTTGGCTTTGAAATCTGCCAAATGGTTCAAGGTCAGAAAGTCCAAGCATCTTTGCAGCAGGCCAGTTGTTGCCAAGTTCGTGATGCGCATCAAGTGGAAGGTGATAGGCAAGCAAGGTAATATCGTTTTCAATCAAAATCTGTAGCATTGACTTAAGACTGCCGCTAATGACGACATCCCTTCCTTTTAAAAAAAGTCCATGATGCACAAGGAGGCAGTCTGCTTTGATGCTTTTTGCCTTCTGGATGCTGTAGTGGCTAGCAGATACAGCGACAGCAAGATGCTTGATACGCGATCTTCCCTCCACCTGAATTCCGTTGATTGCAACATCTTGAAACAGGCTTGGTTGCAAAATAGTATCGATATAGTGCGAAAATGTCTTGAGCTGAGTAGGCATATATGGTTAATGTATGGTTTTTTAGTGGTATAGCACAAAAGGGGTACTTCTCGCAATGGATGATGTAAAGAATCTGATAGGAAAGCAAGCATGCACCCTCGTCGAAGATGGAATGGTAGTTGGCCTTGGCACTGGATCTACGGCAGCCTGTTTTATAGATGCCTTAGCGAAGCGCTTTGATGATGAGGGACTAAATATTGTAACCGTCGCCTCCTCACATGTGTCAGAAAAGCATGCAAGGGAAAAGGGACTCCCCTTTGTCTCTATCGACGCTATAGAAAAAATAGATATTACCTTCGATGGCGCGGATGAAATAACGCCAAAGAAAGAGATGATAAAAGGAGCAGGCGGTGCGCTCTTAAAAGAAAAAATTCTGGCATCGGCAAGTAAAGAGCTTATCATCATGGTCGATGAGACAAAAAAGCAGCCCTCGCTTGGCAGAACAAAGCTCCCTGTAGAAGTTGTACAGTTTGGCCACAAGATCGTTCAGCAAAAGCTAATGCAGTTTTCAAAAAGCGCAACCCTTCGCATGCGATCAGATGGCATGCCCTTTATTACAGACTCCGGCAACTTTATCTACGACCTTGAGCTCACAGAACTTACCGAAAATGCTGAAGAGCTAGACAGTAAAATCTCTAAAATAGTAGGCGTTGTAGAAACTGGCCTTTTTTATGGATTTCACGGCCGCGTTGTTGTCGGCTATAAAGATGGCAGGGTGATGATTTATGAATAGCGAACTTTTGCAGCTTTCTTTTGATAAAATTAGTCAGACGCACACCTACACAATGATCGTGCTTAAAACTGGCGAAGTTCGCTTTGCGATATATGTAGAGGCACAAGTAGGAAGAATTTTGCAAATGTATCTTACTGATATAGAAAAACCACGACCTCTTACACATGATCTTATAAGCTCGATGTGCAAAGGCTTTGAAATTAGCGTAAAGCAAGTTGTGATTAATGATGTACAAGATACAACCTACTTTGCAAGAATCTTTCTCGAACAGATGCGAGGCGATGTGAGGCACATCGTTGAAATCGACGGAAGACCTAGTGATTTTATCACGTTAGCACTCATGCATAATGCCCCAATCTACTGCATAAAAGAGGTACTAGAAAAAATAGTACCCGTCGTAGAATAGACCGTTTTATTTTTAAGGAGATAGTATATGCCCACCGCACGCCAAGACGTTTTGGAACAGGATCGTTGGAATCTTTCTGCACTTTATCCATCCCTTGCAGATTGGCAAAAAGAATTTGATTCTATCGTTCATAAAGAGACTCCCCCATTTTTTGATGAGCTTGCAAGTTATAAAGGAAAGCTAGGGACATCACCTGAAACGCTCGTCAAAGCACTCGATCTTTTCTTTGAAACTGAAAGAAAGCTCAGAAAGCTCTATACCTATGCACACCTTCTTCACGACGAAGAAATCACACTTGAAGAGCCAAAAAAGGCATACAACAGCATACTTACTATCTATCACCAGTTTGGTCAAGAGCTCTCCTGGCTTCAGCCCGAGATTCTAGGCCTTCCTGAAACAAAGCTGCAGGAATACCTTAAAGATAAAAAGCTGCAAAAGTATCACTTTTTCCTAGAAAAGCTCGATCGCCTAAAGCCCCATACCCTTACAGAACAAGAAGAGCAGCTCGTGGCACTTGCTGGACAGGCTCTAGACACACCTCAGCGCACCTTTTCTGCCTTAAATAATGCCGACTTTAAATTTGGCACGGTAAAAGATAGCAAAGGCGAAGAGCGAGAGCTTACTCATGCAAACTACGGCCTTTATATGCGAGACAGCGATAGGGAGCTCAGAAAAAATGCCTTCATGACAATGCATAGGCAATTTCAGGCCTATGAAAATAGCTTAGCAGAGCTTCTTTCAGGCAATGTGCAGGGACATCTCTTTGAGGCAAAGGCAAGAAAATACAAAAGCTGCGTAGAAGCTGCCCTTTTTCCTAAAAATATCGATGTAGAAGTGTATAAAGCGCTTATCGCTGCCGTTCACAAACGAATCGACCTTCTCCACCGCTACATGAAACTACGAAAAAAGCTCCTTAGAGTAGATGAGCTTCACTACTACGATCTCTACGTACCTCTTGTAGCCGCAGAGGATTTTTCCTATAGCTACGAAGAGGCAGAAAAGCTGATCATTGATTCTGTAGCTCCCCTTGGAGAGGAATATGTGCGCCTTCTTGATAATGGCCTTAAGATGGGCAGATGGGTAGATCGCTACGAAAATCAAAATAAGCGATCAGGCGCCTATTCAAGCGGCTGCTTTGATAGTATGCCCTATATTTTAATGAACTATAAGGGAATACTTCGCGATGTCTTTACCCTCGCACATGAAGCTGGCCATAGTATGCATAGCCTCCTTTCACGACAGAGCCAGCCCTATCACTACTCAGATTATGCAATATTTGTTGCAGAAGTCGCTTCTACCTTTAATGAAGAGCTGCTTTCTAAAAAACTTGTCGCTGAAGCAAAAAGTGATAAAGAAAAAGCCTACCTCATCAATGAAAAGCTTGAAGACATTAGAGGAACGCTCTTTCGCCAGGTGAGCTTTGCTGAGTTTGAGCTCTTTATTCATGAATGTGCAGAAAAAAGAATTCCGCTAACTCCGCAGCTTCTTAAAGAAAAATATACAGAAATTACGCGCTTCTACTATGGCCCTGAGCTTGTGATAGATCCGGAAGTTGGCATTGAGTGGGCACGAATCCCCCATTTTTACTACAACTTCTATGTCTATCAATATGCAACAGGCATATCAGCAGCTCTTGCTCTTTCAGAATCAGTCCTTAAAAATGGCCCGTCTGCCTACCTGAACTTTTTACGTTCAGGCTCTAGCGACTATCCAATCGAGCAGCTTGCAAAAGCGGGTGTCGACATGAGAAAACCGGAGGCTATCGTCAGAGCACTTGGGGAGTTTGACAACTATCTCACTCAGCTGGACGCTATCCTTGCTTCTGACATGACATAAAGAACCAAAAGGACATAAGAGATAAGTAAACACGACTCTTATGTC
Source organism: uncultured bacterium (assembly GCA_964512205.1). GTDB lineage: Bacteria > Chlamydiota > Chlamydiia > Chlamydiales > FEN-1388 > SZAS-7. Next base: position 52,221 of record CAZEGK010000010.1, read on the forward strand.
CCTTTTCTTTTTTAGCACTTTAGCACTTGAAGTGCTAAATGCTTGCAAAAATAGCGATTTTCCCCTACCATGTACGATTATTCAACAAAGGAGATTCATATGGCTCAGACAGCTACTAAAGTTAAAATCCGTCCACTTGGCAACCGCGTGCTCCTGAAAAGACTTGAGCAAGAAGAAAAATTAAAAGGCGGCATCATCATGCCGGACTCTGCAAAGAAAAAGCAGGAAAGCGCTGAAGTTATTGCCGTTGGATCGGGCAAGAAAGATAAAAATGGACAGCTTATCCCAGTGCCGGTGCAAGTTGGCGATGTGGTCCTTATGGACAAGTACTCAGGCCAGGAAGTCACAATCGAAGATGAAGAGTATGTGATCGTCCGCTCAGATGATATCATCGCTGTAGTTCAAAAATAAAAATATAAGGAATCCCAGTATGGCAGCAAAGAACATCAAATTTAAAGAAGATGCAAGACAGCGCATTTTGAAGGGCGTTTCTGTCCTTGCAAACGCCGTTAAGGTAACACTAGGTCCTAAGGGCCGAAACGTCATCATCGACAAAAGCTTTGGCTCTCCTCACATCACAAAAGATGGCGTCACTGTTGCTAAAGAGATCGAACTTGAAGACAAGTTCGAGAACATGGGCGCACAGATGGTTAAAGAAGTGGCAAGTAAGACTGCTGATAAAGCAGGCGATGGAACAACAACAGCTACCGTCCTTGCAGAAGCTATCTACGCAGAAGGCCTTCGCAACGTAGCAGCGGGTGCAAATCCGATGGATCTTAAGCGCGGCATGGAAAAGAGCATGAAACTTGTCGTTGAAGAGCTCGCAAAGCGCGCAAAAAAGATCAAAGACAAAAAAGAAATTGCACAAGTTGCGACAATTTCTGCAAATAGCGACTCAGAGATCGGCGAGATTATCGCGAGTGCCATGGAACGAGTAGGTAAAGAGGGCACAATCACTGTAGAAGAGGGCAAAGGCTTTACCACAACACTAGACGTTGTTGAAGGGATGAACTTTGACCGCGGCTACCTATCTGCGTACTTTATGACAAACGCAGATACGCAAGAGTGCGTACTCGAAGATTGCTACGTGCTGATCTTTGAAAAGAAAATTTCGGCAATCAAAGACTTTATCCCGCTTCTTCAAGCTGTGGCAGAGTCTGGCAAGCCGCTCCTTATCATCGCAGAAGATGTAGAGGGCGAAGCGCTTGCAACGCTTGTTGTAAACCGTCTTCGTGCAGGACTTAAGATTGCAGCAGTAAAAGCTCCTGGCTTTGGCGATCGCAGAAAAGCTATTTTGCAAGATATTGCAACGCTCACCGGCGGTCAGCTTATCAGTGATGAGCTTGGCATAAAGCTTGAAAGCGTCACAGTAAACATGCTTGGCCGAGTGAAAAAAGCTATCGTCAAAAAAGATGACACGACACTTGTTGAAGGTGCAGGCGATAAAAAAGAAATCGAAGCTCGTGCAAACCAGATTCGTCAGCAGATTAAAGATGCTACATCTGATTACGATCGCGAAAAGCTCCAAGAGCGCCTTGCAAAGCTTGCTGGCGGCGTAGCGGTAATTCGCGTTGGTGCAGCAACTGAAATTGAGATGAAAGAGAAAAAAGATAGAGTAGACGATGCCCAGCATGCAACAGCTGCAGCAATTGAGGAAGGCATACTTCCTGGCGGCGGCGTAGCATTTATCCGCTGCATCCCGGCTCTTAACAAGCTTTCAGAAAAGCTCGAAGGTGATGAGAGAACCGGTGCAAAGATCATTGCACGCGCCCTCACCTCCCCTCTTCGTCAGATTGCAGAAAATGCAGGCAAAGAAGGCGCTCTTATCCTTCAAGAAGTTGAAAAGCTTTCAGAAAATGAGGGCTATGATGCAAGAGAAGACAAGTTTGTCAACATGATCGACTCAGGCATACTAGATCCTATGAAAGTGGCCCGCTGCGCACTTGAAAACGCAGTATCCGTTGCAAGCATGCTCCTTTCTACAGAAGCCATCATCGCTGATGCGCCGCAAGAAGAAAAAGCAGCATCTGCAGCTCAAATGGACTACTAAACTCTATGATCTCCCGAGAATTCCTCGGGAGATCACTACATCTGGCACTACATGAAAAAATGGCTCCTCTTCTTTGCTGCATTTGCCCTAGCCCTTGGCATCTGCTACGGCTCATACCTCTACCTCTACCGCGCTGAATTTACTTCCCATATACTCTCAAAGATCTACAAAACACCCGTAAAAGTAGAAAGAATCCGCGTAACAAGCTCTGACCTAGAGTTTCAAAACATCGAAATTTTTAACCCTACCGAATACGCGTCGCAGCCAGCCCTTGAGATCGCAAAAGTTAAAGTTAAAATACCAATATACAGCACACTCTTTGCCCTCCTCGACATCACCCCCTTTTCGATACGAAAAGTGACAATTTCAGACCCTACGCTAACGTATGAAACAGTAGATGGCAAAGCCAACTGGAACGAACTTCTAACAAATATCCAAAATGCACCAAACTCAACAAGACACTTCTACATTGAAACCGTCGTCATCGAAGACATGGCAATAGAGGTGCGAAACAAAGAGCTGCACAAGCACACAAAGCGCCTAAAACCAATCAACAGCACGATCATGGCCTACAACGAAGATGCACTTCCCGAAACACCATCAAATCTTATTTTCTGGATCACCAAACTAGCCCTCTCCCAAACCGAAGAAATCGACCCCACAACACTACCAGAGCCAACATCAACCCAAAACCCATTTACGGTGAAAAAATAAGCAAATTCCTCTTGCCATTTTTACCCAAAAACGCCTAAACTGTTGCCCATCATTCCGGAATAGCTCAGTGGTAGAGCAGCGGACTGTTAATCCGTTGGTCGCTGGTTCGACCCCAGCTTCCGGAGACTAAGCCCTTAAGGTAAAACCTTAAGGGCTTTTTTTTTAAAATGCTTCCCGAGTAGCGAAGCTTTTGGAGTGCGACGATTTTTCGTCGCTTTTAATTTTAAACGCTCGCGTCCCCTACCTGCAGCGAAAAGAATGTGCAGCCTTAAACTTACTAATTTGCGATCTTTCTCAGTTCCAAAGGAATTATTTTAATAATAACCCATAATATAGTACCTATAGGTGCAAATTACGGGTCTGTGACAAGGAAGTTCCTCTCGACATTCTATAAGCGTGTGAAAAAATAACAGGCTCACCTAAGCCCTTGTATCAAATTACCTAATTTGGCAAGCTTTCGTACATTACGTAGTATTAGAGTAATTATGAGACTAGATTTCTTACCTGCCGCTTCTGCCGTATTAGGTGCAGCTTATGGATTCCAGAGCGTACCATCATTGTCGGTAAGTGGTGTTAAAGAACGTTGTCTTCAGCATGCTCAAGATGTTGAAGAGTACAAAGTCGCGTCTTTTTTTCGTTCATGTCTTGTAGCGTATCCAAGTTTTAATGCAGTTGCTCATGCGATTAAATGGGGAGGTATTGCTTGTATGGCAGGAGGCATTCTCAGTTACGCCCCTAGAATATACACGATTCTAACATCCCAGGAGCTTCAACCAAAGGATAAGGTAAAGGAAGTTGCAGAAGACGTGACAGTGACTGCTATGTGCGCTCTAATGATCTGTGCCTTTAGCCAACTTCCCGATCTACTCTAACGGCGTAAGAAATATCACTCACCTTTCGCTTTTCGGATCCTTCACTGGATAAAGCGACCTTCCTATAACAAATAAATATTTTACATATAACAATGCCAGTTTATATCGGCGGTTTATATAGCAGGACCAGCAGGTATGCTTTGGATCAAGCATGACCCCAAGCAAAGAAGTCAATCAAGAACCAAAACAGGCAATTTATGTGCCACTTTTATCCCACTCGACCAGCTCCTTTTTCTACGACCGCCTGTTTACCATCTAACCTTCAAATTTGCAGATGTATTTTACACTATACGGAGTTATTTCATAAAAGATTACCACTACACCATTGAGCGTAAGAGTTTTTTCTTTCTTTAGATCGAACTCAAAAGTTGTTTGATCTGGTTTTGAATCATCTCCAAAGTTAATTGTATTACTTGCGGAAATATTTTTATGTTGAGACAAATACCTATCAATAGTATTTTCTGTTGATGATTTGTTTACGTCTGTAATTTGTAAGATTAAATCTCCTCGTTCACTGAACCCTTTAAATTTTAGTTCAGTATAGCCACGATCGACCTTTCCACCATAAATATCTGCACCACCATAGGCATTTGGTAGGTCACTAGATTTATTCATTCTAAAGATTGTGCTACCAATGCTAGCCGTTAGTATCCTGTCTTGGGGTTGCTCTAAAACATTGTAGGATAATGGCTTCGAACAACCACAAAGAAAAAATGTTACCAACAATACAAACCTTGCCTTCATATTACCTTTAATTAAACTTAAATTTTATACTATTTCTAATGTTTTTTGAGTTCTCATTTATCAAGCACCTTATAGCTGATATTGAGAGCTGCAGCTGTTAGTTTTTGTCAGAAAAAAGGAGCCGCAAACGATCGTGTCTGCAAAAGTCCTTTAGTGAACTAAGTCCTCGCCTTCTTCCACTGAGAGCGATACTCTTTAAGTAGCTTATCGGCTACAGGGTGATTGAGAGACAGTAAATAATTGATTATGTTCTGCTGAGCTTCTTCTGCAGCCCACTTTTGAGCGCTGCTGCCTAATTGATACTGACTTACTGTTTGCAAGTAGATTGTTTCGCATTGTTTGATTAAGTATTCTCGGATATCTTGCTCTTCTTTTGTCATAGAGCTATTTTTGCCAGACTTAAAGCTCTTTTTTGGAGTCTTGGACGCAACTTGCATAATTAAGATGTCTCGCACAATTTCTTGTTGAGGCTGGTAATGTATGTCCGCTGTTACGATTGCCATGTATAACCTATATTATATTTGTAGATTGATCGTTCTATAATTACATTTATATGTATTATAGAACAAGTTAATTAACTTCATAACTTGATTTATTTGTATTCAATAATGATAATTATGCATTCATTAATAAACCAAACGGACTTCATGAAAACCTTTGCATTACTTGCACTGACTGCTTGTAGCTATCTATCCGCAGAAACATACTCAAGCACAAGCCAAGCACTAGTGCCACAAACAGAGTTTGAACAGCTGGCTGTAATCTGCACCAAATATGGCAACAATCCCAGAGGGCTTCCAACCCTTCATTACGCAATTTTGCAGAATGACGAGGAAGCAGTCGATTTGCTTTTGAAATATGGTGCAAGCCCACACACACAAAGTGCCAAAAAATCATATAAACCTGACATCTTACATGCTTGCGTTCAGTCAGGTAACCTAGCGCTGTTTAAGAAGTTTGCAGACGTAGCATGGAGCACCCCTGAACTTATAGAAGACACCGGAACAAGCGTGTTGCTGCAGGCAATCCAATTGCACGAAAATTATATAGCAAATTTCATTCTAGAAACGTATACATTTGATTTGGATGACAAGCTTCGATTCATACCAAAATGGTTATTAGAAGAGTGCTCACGAGCCGGTAACTACGAAATATTTAATTTACTAGTAACAAGATACAATGGTCTACACGTCAATGAAGGAACCTGCATTCGTTATGCTCTAGAGTGGTACAATATACCTGAAGAACCATATCTACAACTTTCAAATGAAAAAGCTCTTATTAAAGAGAAGTTAAAAATTCTTGATACCTTCAGCAATAGCGAGCTGTCGGATTTTTTCATCCATGGCCATAGTGGGGGCAGTATCATTTCAACTACATATCCAGAAACTTTAGTCTACTTACTTGATCGAGGTATTATACATATCGATAGCATTTTTCATAAGACGCCACTCCTTTATACTGCCTGCGGAAACTATCGATATGGAAATGAGATGGTTGAGATCCTTCTCTCTAGAGGATTGGATATTCATGATGAAAAATTCAAGTACGCATTATTTACGCTCATTGACAGTCAAGTATTCTCAGAGCCAGTTCTGCGTATGAAAAAAGAGCTCATATTGACCCTAGTGAATGCTGGCCTAGACGTAAACCATCGAGATCAGCTGGGAAAGACTGTGCTAGCCAAAACTAAGGATAAAAACATGAAGGCCTTTCTTAAAAGCCTTGGAGCAGAAAAGTAATCGAGAGTAGAAATTCAAAATTCAATAAAGGGACCATGAAACTAAATAAAATAATCACACCTGTACTGCTATCATCTCTTATGTTTGCTGAAGCATCATGCGCAACAAACAAGAAATACAAAGCTCCAACACAGAGAGAGAGCTTAATGAGTTGACGCTAATCTTAGCAAAGTATAGCAACAATCCTGAAGGCGCACCCCCCTTGCATTATGCAGTACTTAAGAATGATGGGAGAGCAATAAGCTTATTACTAAAACATGGAGTCGATCCTCTTTCTGTATGCTCAAAAAACAACTCCTGCTTGTACTATGCTATAAGATCTGGCAGCCTTTCCTTGGTGAAGAAATTCATTACTCTAGGGAACAACCCAATAGATCTTTGCAATAGAAATGCCCACCATGGATATGATGCAACAACCATGTCTTTAAAATTAGGTCAGTATGAAGCGGCAAAGTATTTTATACGAACACTTGAACCGACTGCTAAAAGATTAATGTTCCAGGGCTCCCTTCTAATACAGCCGAATGCTTGTGGTTTTACATTAGAACAAAGAAAAGAGTTAATAGGGCTTATGGCAACCTATATAATTACTTCATCAGAAACCATTGCCTCCTCTGCTTTATATTTACTTGAAAAGTTGCAAAATGAAACACGATGTGAACATGATATGGCAGAGTTTCTAAAAGCCCTCAGCAAGCAGTAAATTTCTGAGCGGTCATTTCTTCTCTACCCTGAAATACTTTAATAACTGTTCAAACACTTCATATCTTTTATTAAGTATGCGTAGAGATCACTACTTCACCAAAAAAGAAACAGCCCAGCCTCGCTAATTCAGGAAATTTGCACGCACCTACAGCAACTATTAAAGCAACACCTAGTAACCACAGCCAAAAACGTGCACTACCCCACAAAACATGCACTACGATTTTCCCAAACTCGCTATGATTTTCTAATGAGTCTAGAATGATTTTTTGCACGTCGCTATTTTTCAGGTGATCATTAAGAGTGTCACGATAAGCCTGATTCTGTTCAATGACCTCACGGTAATTATGACTTTTACTTTTTTTGGCCATCAAATCCCCAAAAATTTACGTCTGAACCCTATTACAGATATCGACACATTGAAAAGATTTGCGAGAACATTATTGTCTTGATGCATTTTTACTGCATCTGCCAACATGTTGTTAGGAACGAGTAAATTTGCAGCAAAAAAGTTCGCCTCTTTTTCAAAGGCATCTTGCTCCTCACCTATAGGGTTGCGAAAAAGAACAGCTAGATTTCTGTTAGAGTACATAAGCTCCTCATGGAGAAGCCAATGTCCTAACTCATGCGCAATCGTAAATCTCTGACGCCTTTCTGAGTCAGCAGAATTAACCAATAAATACTTTGTTTCAAGATTTATAACCCCAGCGACATCCCCGTTATCGAATTTTGTGCGAATAAGACCAAGTCCTTCATACTCGACAAGCTCTTCCACCGGGACGGGAGCTTGAGTTATATAATTTTCTCTGAGGATTTTTTCAGCCTCTTTTTGTGCTTTTTCGAAGTCAGGCTCAATCATGAAAAACTCTTATATTTTTATTTATGACAACCAAATTAACTAGGTTTTAAATATTGTCGGACAAACGATATATAGTCAAGATTACAGCTTTTATAATGTATAACTACCTCATCACGCAAGACTAAATATGGAGCTTTGCAAGCCGAACACATTCTTTGAGGTTAAGAACTTCTGCCAAAAAATCGCGTCACAATTTTATCACACTTGTTTCCAAAAAGAGGCAACTTTAGGCAATACGTCATAAAAGCTGAAAATTCCCTAACGCTTTAAATACCTTGTCGTTATATTCAGTGATGTATTGCAGTTTGTGGTGTGCTCTAATACTGTTAATCCGTTGGCCGCTGGTTCGACCCCAGCTTCCGGAGACCTCTATAACATCTAAGGCCCCGGCCTTAGATGTTTTTTTACTTCACTTCCAACCAAATATCTGCTATATTAAATATAAAATAAGGAGAAGTCCGATGGCACGCACATTCGCACACTCTTCAGATTACTCAGATGACATGCTTAGCGCATTCGACATAGGCGGCATTCTCTTTCAAAAATACACTCTTCCTAGCAAAAACGGTCTTGAGTCTGATTATATGAAGCTTACTGATGATCTGCATATCCTTGAAGTTGATTTTAAAAATGTTGTAACTCAAATTCTTGACGAAAATGATAGGAATAGCCAATGTCGGAAATAAAAGAAAACTTACCTGATGCCATTGAAACAGCTAACCCCCATCCCCATATAGAAAAGCACAAAAGTGTACCCAATAATAAGCAGCAAATTTCTGCTTATTCAGGTCCGATTCCTCCACCAGCTTTTTTAGAGAACTATGAAAAATTGGTGCCCGGATCAGCAAAAAGATTTTTGGAGGAACCTCATATTGAAGCAGAACATAGACGCAGCTTAGAACAACAGCTAGTCAACGAACAAATTAAATTAAGTAAACGTGGGCAAATACTTGCCTTTACTCTTGCATCATGTGCAATTCTAGGTGCTTTTATTACAATTTTCTTAGGATACGACTTAGCAGGATTAGGTGCACTTCTCATGTCTATAACTGCCCTGGTCGGTGTATTCTATTGTGCACAAAAAAAGCAGCCCTAAGTCAGTCAAAAGGTTCATTAAGAAATTGCCAACTCTCCCAACTTTATCTTGTGCAGGATAAATTCCAAACAAGTGCTCCACTATCTTTATCTCGAGATAGCCTAAAATAAATATATTTAGAAATCAGGTCAAAAGCATGCGAGAAAGTGGGCAACATAGAAATTTATAATCTATTGAGAACTAAAAGCTTAGGATACAAGTAACCGCTTAAACACATTTTTTGTTGTGCCATGAAATCCCTTCCCCCACTTGCGAAGCGATTCCCTGAGCTTTTATGCGACAACGACAAGATGTATATTTTATTCTGACATAAATTCACGAACGACCAAATTCGGTTTGCTGCCTATCTTCTACACCGGTACCTGAAACGCATCCAACGGCGTTTCATGCACCTATTATCTAAGACTAGGGATTCCACTCGTTGCTTGGCAAGCGAATAGCATCAATCCTGTCTCTGCTCACTTTTGGCAAAGTATTGAAATAGACTAGAAGAGCCTTTACATGCTTTTTGGACTCAGCTAGCACTTGCTTAGCTTTTTGATCATCTTTCCCACCCAAATTAGCTTTCGTTACGCATACTTGAGCCCGTTTAACGTCGTATTGTAAAAGATCGAATAGATGAGCTACCTCACCCTCGATCATGACCATGACGACTTTCTTCTCAGCACTTTCTTTTGTTTTCTTTAAAAGCTGTTGTAGGATGTTAAGACGTGCACCATGTCTACCAAATTGCTGAGCATCCCACGGTGTCTCATCTGTTTCTGCACCTTGTACTGGCTCAACCTCCCATGGCCATTTGTCATCCACTGCGTGCAACACAAAGAAACCTTCCTCACCTTCAGCATTCTCTCCAAGTACAAATAAATTCCCATGAGATGTTTGAAATTTTACAACATGCACAATATTCGCAAAGTTAAGAAGCTTGAATCCAAATTTTTTATTCCAAACTCCGACCCGCCGTTCATGTTGTCTTCCATTTTTCGGTCTTATATGATTTGGTAAATAGTAGTTAACAAACATAAATATATTGCCAAAATCATCCCCTGACATAAGTTGCAATGAGAAATCAATGCCATCAGCCTGCTTCCGACAACTTAAGGCGTCTAATGCTTTACCAGGTTGTATCCGATGAGTGCCAGCTTCTTGAGTCCAAGAAAACAAACCACCATCATTTCCTTGCTGCTCCCAGACAACAGAACCATCCGGTGTTGGCACAAATAGAAAACCTGCAGTATGATTCAATGGAATCGACTTTATCCTTTCTTCGGTTATATCAATCACAGATTCAGAAGCAAAAAGAGTATGGCTAAGCAATAAAATTACGACAAATTTAGTATAAATGTTCATATTAACCTCATAATGGTAAAAATAATAACGAATAAATCCATCTAATACAACTACAGCATTATTTTATATTATAGCTCAACACAATGGGCTAGATACTGCGATCCGTGCGATTTGCATATCCGAATCGCATGAATCACAGGGCGCGCCTAGGATGTTGATTTAACATGAATTAACAAAATATGCTTACTGTCAAGAATACCTGTGTGCGCACCCGTGTGCGCTTTTTCAACCATTCCACTAAAGACTAAACAAGGGAAGTATCTGTATCGATATTAAAAGTTTATCTTAAAAGACAAATGCTTGAAATAAGCGAGCACAGGCATGAAAGGCATATTTTGACATTAACTATTAGTCTAAAAAACCGTTTAGATTAACACTCTAGGATGGACCCAATTCATCCTTTATTATAGCGCTCCTGCACAACTCCGTCGCCGCACTGTACAGAAGAAATTTGAGAGATTTTGGGATTCATTCGTAAGGGAATGCCTGCGCCAAGGACTACAGGGAAAATTGTGATGATATACTCATCAATTTTTCCCTTGGCAGAGAAGCTGTCTACTAAGCCGGCTCCTCCTACAAGCCAGAGGCGATGGATATTTTTTTCTTCGAGCCTTTTTAGAAAGGTATCGACATCGTCGGTAACAAATTCTATGTCTGGGTTTTCTGTCGCATCGGGCATGCTTGAGAAGATGTAACACTTTTTGCCGTGATAGGGCCATGTGCCAAAGGTTAGAATCTGCTCATAGGTCTTTCGGCCAATAGCAAGGGCCTCTACTGTATCATAAAATGGCTGATACCCATAATCGTTACCACCAGTTTGCTCTACTGTTTGCGGCAGCCAGTCAAGGTTTCCATTTACATCGGCGATAAATCCATCTTTACTTGTGGCGATATAGAGAATAACTTTTGTTTTAAGAGCTTCAACGATAAAGTCTACCCGCTCATCTATCGACATTTTAGGGATGATCACCGTTTCATACCCTAAATTTTTGTATTTGATAAGAAGCTCATCAAATTCTTTCTTTGCAGCCGCAAAGTCATGCTTTCGTTCACTATCGCTTGCAAAGATCTCTTCCCATGGCGGCACTAAAAATACGCGCGGATTATACCTAAAATTTTCTGCAGCCTTTTGAAAATAGCTGCCTTGTGTCCCCTCAAGCTGCAGGGCATCAATTATTGAGCGGTCAAAGAAAATGGTTTGGCTTGCCTTGCTATGCACATTGAACTGATAGATATAACGCGAAAGCGCAAGCTCAAGGAATTTTGAAGGATTGACCCAGGGAAGGGCATCCCCATCAATTGCTTGCTGTTCTTTCACAATTTGCCTACCAGGCTCCTCCACCACAGCATAGCCCCTTTCGGCAAGGGCCGAGAGAAGAGAGGACTTTCCACCCCCCGAACATCCTGAAATAACTACATAATTATTTTTGGTGATCGGAAATGAAGTTTCGCTCAGGTAGTTGGTTTCCATAAGTACTCCAAATGCTAGTAAAAATTGTATCATGGGGTCAAAGTTTGTGTTGCGATATTGTTATGTTTTTGCATTACAAGATGTAACGTTACAATCGTAAGCAAGATAAAGACGAGCAAAACACTCCCAACTTGTTGAAAGGAACCGGCATAGTAATGACCCGTAACCTGCAGTCCAAATGAAGAAAGAATAAGTCGTCCCGCTTGGATAATGGCAGCTGTACGAGCTCCAGCATGAGGTACAAGCTTGAGCGTGTAGGGAAAAAGTATAGTTATAGGGATGACCTGCCCCACTATAAAGAGCAAAAATGTCAGGGTGATAAAAACCGGACTCCTGCAGTCTATGAGCGTGATATACGCGAGTGTGACAAAACTTAGCACAAAAATAGCATTCGATACATAAAGCATCCTCCTTTGATCGAATCTATTGACAACAAAGCCATAGGCTATGCTGCCGAGAGCAAAGGCTAGCGCTAAAGACCCGGTATAGTAGCCATAGTCTGAAAGACTCAAGCCCAAATCTTCGATATACAGTAAAGGCGATATGCCGACAAAAATCCACCAAGGCACAAACATAATGGCAAAATGCAGCACAAGCAGCATAAGTGGTTTTGATTGCAGTATGCCCCCATAGCCTACAGACTCATGCTGGGTGGCAGGCTGCCTATCGCGAGGCACAATGAGCACGCTCATAATAAGTACAATGAGGCTAAAGAGTAAGAGCGCTATAAAGTTGCCCTGCCAGTTATAGTATAAGGTTATGTAGCTGCCAATAACAGGTGCACACGCAATAGAAATATTCATAATACCGTTGAGCATTGCCATATAAAATTGCTGCTTTTTTAGCTCAAAGAGATCTGCAATAAGTAAAAAGCTCAATATGCTAGGAGCTGCAATGCCAGCTCCCTGCAAAAAACGTCCTAGGAGAAAGTAGAAAAAGGAAGGAGCCCACAAAGAGAGGATGCTACCCCAAAAAAACGTCGCAAGCCCAATGAGAATTATAGGCCTTTTACCAAAACGATCTGCCACATCTCCAACAAAAAGTAAACTTAGGCAGAATCCAATAAAGTTTACCGACAGCGTAGCTTCAACCCAAAATGGTGAAAGCTGAAAATGGCTCTGAATCTCCGGAAAACTGGGCACAAAAAGGTCAAACTCCATACCCACCAAAAAATCCATCAGGACGACTGTGACAAGAAGAAGTGCCTTAGAAATACCCATCTTCATACAGCTGCCAATGCCAAATCGGAAAGACGCTGAAAACGCTCGACGCTGCGGCTTTCTTCCATTAACCCTGAGGTAAAGCATACAAAAGTAATGTTTCGTACTGGATCGACCCAATAGACGGTAGAGCCAAGTCCCAATGAGCCAAAAGTGCGTGGCGAGGTGCGGCTTCCAAAGGCATGCGGGAATATGCCCTCTCCTCTAAGATAAAAGGCGAGGCCAAAATAGGCAGGTATAGGCTGCCAGCCGCGCATCTTGAGTAAGGGATCCCAAATGTGATCGGGTAAATTTCCAGTATGGTTAGTTGTCGCAAGCTCAACCATTCGTTGCGAGAGAATACGTCTACCCTGATACTCACCCTTTTGGCGTAGCATTTCTGCAAGTATAAAGAAATCATGTACAGTTGAAAACACCCCAAAGCCCGAAGGAATCTCTGATTCGGCTGAGAGCTGTCTATCAGCAAGCTCAATCACTTCTGTCGGGAACATGCCTTCATTACCACGAAAAAGCACAGGCACACGGCGCCTCTCTAGATCTGCTCTTGGGCCAATGGAGGTATCTTTCATTTGCAGAGGATCCAAAATCTCTTCCTGTACAAATGCACGAAATGATCGCTTTTTACTGCATGTACGGCGAACAGCCTCACCAAGAAGGCTAAAGCCCATAGCGGAGCTACAGAGTACCTCTGTTCCTGGGACAAAGACAAGCTCTTCACCTGAGATAGCCTTTACTACTGCCTGGAGGTTGCCAAGCTCGCCAAATGGCACCTTGGGCATCTCAGCAGAGAGCCCTGACATATGCGTGAGAAGATGAAAAACAGTAATCTGCTCTTTGCCCTTATTTGCAAGCTCTGGGATAATTTCAGCAATAGGCATTCTTAAGCTGAGGCTGCCTCTTTCAATTTGGATAAATGTGGCAATGGCAGTAAGTGCTTTTGCAACAGAAAAGACGTTAAAAACATGGTCTAAATCAAGCAGTAGGCCCGAGTCTCTTTTCGCAAAACCAAATGCTTTATTTAAAACAATCTGTCCATCATGGGCTAAAAGTAGATTTGCCCCATCATAAAGACATTGTTCAATATCATTTTCCACCGATTTTATAAGGAAATCTATTTTTTCTTTATTAAACATACTTCACCAATTTTGCTTTTTATGCTCAAAAACATATCAAAGATAGAATTTGTCATAACAGGGGGAAAATCCCCCTAAAGCAAATCTGCAGCACGATAGAGTTCAGGGCGGGATTCTATATTAAGTTTGTTCTTAACGGATTCTAGATAGTGTTCTACTGTACGTGCGGAAAGAAAAAGCCTTTTACCGATGGCTTCATAGGTAAAGCCTCTGCGAAACAGAAGCAAACATTCCTTTTCCCTTGTAGATAGCCCTATAAGGTACTGTAGACCGCAGGCAGCAAGTAGCTGGCTATGATCCGGGACAAATGATTGCTGTATTTTTGCTCCGGTCTTTCTTACTTCAGTAATACTAAAGCCGCCGTCAAGCACTTGCAAAAGGTCTCGGTTAAGCTGCTTTGAAAAGTGTTCCATAAACGCATAATAGTGGGCTTTTTCATTTACAAAAGTATTGAAAAGCGGCCTTTTTGATAGCAACCCTAAGAAACAGCAGACTTCAACATAATCCTTCTGATGCTTTACAAGTGCCATGCCATGATCTACTCCAAAACGCTTTTGGCGCTCTTTATGAAAGGACTCGCAGCCATCAAAATGTCTCGGCGTCGGAAAGATATAAGCGCGCTCCTGAAGATTCTCTCGAGTATCAAGCAGAGGCTCTGCGTCAAATATTTGCGGCGATTCAAACAAGAAAAGGTCCTGTTCAGGCATCGAGCTCAGCCAGCTTGCTCTACCGTTGTTATAGATGCGCGCATAACAAAATACAGTAATACTTAGAATATCCCTAAAGTCTTTTGTGAGCGTGCTGACCCTGCCTCCGGTTCTTTCTAATTCCTTGCAAAACTGTTTAATAGTCATAAGCTGCAAATTATAAATATAATTGTGATTTTAATCAAGTGAAAGAAGGGGGTTTACTCCCCTGTTTCGAGCGCTTTTTCGTCTGTTACATTTTACTACATAAAGCAAAAATAAAGAGCCTTTATGCTATCATTAACTAATGAAATTACATCTATTTCCCAAATTATGGGAAGTAGCCAAGAGATACAATTTATTGAGACCCAAAACAATAGACGCTATTTTGGTGTTCATAAAGATGCACAAAAGAAATTAGATTTTTCTATAGTTCGTGAGCAGATTATAGCAAAATTAGGACTTGAAGCGAACACTAGATTCGTCCAGGTAATCGGCGATTCAGGCAGGTTTTCCTACAAAGGCACCCTACAAACCAAGCACTTTCTCAATAGCCACCTCTCAGATAAGGACTTTGTCTTATGGGGCTTTACAGGCAAAGAAGATACTATCTTAAAAGTCCGCGAAGTAAACCAACTTGTTACTGAGTGGCTACGACAAAACCCGGTGCGTTTTAATAGAGCCATGGCAAACGTTGTAGACAAAACGCGCGATGCAATTGAAAAATGGGGCT
The DNA here is from genome assembly GCA_964512205.1 of uncultured bacterium. Classification (GTDB taxonomy): domain Bacteria; phylum Chlamydiota; class Chlamydiia; order Chlamydiales; family FEN-1388; genus SZAS-7. Next base: position 67,590 of record CAZEGK010000010.1, read on the forward strand.
GCAGCTATCCTGAAGAAGTCAAAAACATCTTCTACGTGGGTGGAGACTCAACCTATGGCGATGACACCCACTCTTCAGACAGGCTTACACAGGTTGGTCTTCTATGCGGCGGTGGCGTACAGTCGGGCCTGCAGGCCTTTAATTTTCTGGATTTAGGCATGCCCATATATGGCATTTATAATACGCGGGGCGCTAATAACCCAGACACCTTTCACAAGGGACTAGGAGAGTATCTTACCTACTTTTCTGCCGGCGAGTTTTTGCACATGCTACAATTGCGAGGTGCTAAAACGCAAGAAGAGGTTGAGCAGTTTAAAGATGAATACTTTAAAACCCGCTACCTTTTTAACCCATCACGCGATGACGCATCTACGAAACAAGCTCTTTGGGATGAGGCGTGGGCAAAGTTTATAGATCACAAGCTATGGGAAAGATTAGATTTATGCAACTTTAAAGACATCGGAAGAACCATTGACCAGTATGTTAAAGGACAAGTCACCGCTCCACAAAGCCATCAAGAGCACATTATTATTACAGGCGCACCTGGAAGCGGCAAGTCTTCTGTAATAGATCGCCTAAAAGCACTTGGTAGCAGTGTGGTTAACGAAGCTGCCACCGATGTGATTGTAGCTCAGCAACGAAAGGGCGTAGTTGATCCCTGGGCACAAGGAGGCTTTCGCGAAAAAGTGGTTAGACTACAAAAGGCGCGCCGTATTGACGCTGAGGTTATACCAAGTGATTTAATCTTTTTTGATCGCAGTGAAATTGACACACTCACCTATTGTCTGCACTTGGGCGACTACCCTACAGACAAGCTTGTACGCCATGTGCAAGAGGTGGTAGATGGACGATTTTATAATACGACTGTCTTTCTCATAAAAAACCTAGGCTTTTGTGAGCAAAACAAGGTGCGATGTGAAGACCTGGACGAAGCGCTTGTCATCGAGCAAATGCTCTTGGAAAGCTACCAAAGACTGGGCTTTAAGGTGGTTATAATTCCTCCGAAGTCAGTGGAAGAGCGCGTAGAGCAAATTCGCTCTTATTTAGTCTATGATCCCAAGACTGAGCACATAGATTACACCGAATAAAACATTCACTATAAAATATGCAAATTGCATCACTTTCAAATACAATTTGCATATGAAAGGGAATAGGGTTTTTAGGGATGTGGTGTAATAGCTAAAACGTAAATCTGCCCAATGTCCGGGCCATACACCCAAAAAATACGATAAGCTCCTGGAGTTTTGTTCTGTGCGTAAGATTCAAATACCTGGCCTAATGCGCAGGTAATCTCGTTAAACTTATGTGTATTCAATGAAGGATGCCTCAGATTTGTTTCCATGAAGCCCAATGATTTCCTAACCTGCTTTAACAAGCCTTTTTTTGAGTTATCGTTTTCCAGTTCTTGCAATGTCAATTTAGCATCCTCTGAAAACAATAATTTCATTATTCGTCATCAGTCTCAACTTCATCCGCTGCATATTTTGAAAAAGAACCCATATCGTGTAGGCGACCCTCTTCGACATCTTTAATGCCTTTCAGCAAGGACTTTAATGCCTTTGGATTTTTATATATCCAGTGATCTTTCTCTGGGACTTCGGCCACAGGCTCTAGCACAATTTTACCACCCTCTCTGTAGATGCGGAAGGAGCTAAACGCTTCCCGTTCTTCTTGTGATAATACCCTTGTTAAACATATACGCTGCTTGGCGTCCATGCTTACTGTACATTTTTGTGGCCTCATATCAACTCCTTCTTCTGCTCTTAGTATAGCAGATGTGGGAATTTCCCACAAGTGGGATGCCATTTGACCCACTCCTCATTCCAAAGGCAGGTAGCCCCTCCGGGGCTAATGAGTTCGTTTTAGGTCTATTCTTGTCACCTTCCTCTATCAGTGAACTCAATCTGGACTTTAGGAATAGCGACTGATTAGGTTTCTGATCCCTCTGGTCGCTGATGTCCCTTCTACATCAGCTATACTCATTCACATACTCTTTTGGATGGCAAAGTAATGACAGTGCAACTAAACTCTTTTGCGATTTTATGCTTTTTAGGACTGAAAAACTACTTATGAACACATTATATCGATTATTAGATAGGGTATGGCCGCAAGAGGCGGTTGAAGAGATTCCTTCGCGAGAGACTTT
>CAZEGK010000011.1:0-69588 GCA_964512205.1 uncultured bacterium
GGAAGCTCATAGGGTGGGTCAAATTCTGGAATGATTGTATCCTTTAATCAAATTTCTGCCAAAAGTAACAATCGGATTAATGGCCGATTTATTTTGTATTGTTTTTGCCTGGATACGAGGTTCTACTTCGCGAATCTGCCGTATAAATAGATCTGCATATGGTCCTTTAAAGACTCCGCCATGTAAATCAAGAGCATATTCTTTAAGATCGCCCTGCTCTTCTAGATCTTTTAGAATATGATTTAGGGCAATTGCAGCTTCTTTTACGATACGAATGGCTTGCCGGTTTTCTCTGTGGGCTTCTTCAAAAACAATGGGAGACAAAAGTGCAAATTCTGCCGGTGGAATTTCCTTTAGGCGTGGAATGAGGGTTCGTATTTCATCAACCTGAAACGCTGGAACATCGCAGTTTTTGATTACTGCTTTAAGTGATGCAACTTCTGGATCAAATATACGTTCTTTATCGGTATCTACACGATATTCTTCTGCTGTAATGGCTTGAATAAGCGCTAAGCCTATTTTGTGTGCGCTACCTTCATCCCCTAATATAGGCCCAAGGCCTCCTGCGCGAAATACTCGTTCACCCTTTTTGCCCTTTGCAATTGAACCGGTGCCACATATGAGAGCAACGCCATCGCCTTCAACAATTGCTAATGCCGTATCGATATCGCTCATGACATAGAGGTTTTCATCTTGTACACCCCACTCCTTGAATAGCTCGCGCACTTGGGCTTTATTTTGAGGTATGCCAACACCCGCCATGCCAGCGACAATGCGACAGCGAGGAATAAGAGCTTCAATAGGTGAATCTTTAAAAAGAAATTGAAGGGCGGATCGCACACCATCAGCTCCTACGGAATTGATATTGGAACTTGGGCCCACAAACTCAGTAGACTTTTGTTTGGGATCAAAGGATAAAACTTGTCCACTACTATCTAAAACCTGCATTAACGTCTTAGATCCACCACCATCAATACAAATAGTATAGCTCATAATATCCTCTGTAAAGGTTGTTCAGCGTAGCATCCTGAATCTTTATGCACAATTATAACAATATTTTAAGGGGGGGATTGAAGACATTGTTGCCTGTACACACAAAGTACAGGAGCTCCGCACCTTCTTGTAATCGCCAAAGACAAAAAAATAATTTTTACCGCAGAGATCACGAAGATCGCAGAGTAAAAAAGAGTAGAAGAGCTCTACTTTCCTACCCTTTTTTTGAGCTTGTTTTTTTCTGTTAAAGTGATGGGCTTTAGGCACAATGAAAATGTCAACATTCAGGCTCGATTTTTTTTGCTTGGAGTTGAACTAATTTTACTCACAGGAAGCGATCCAAGAAGATTGGCAGCTCCATTTTGCAGGCGCTTTCTATAGGCTATAAATTCCTCTTGAAGTTCTTTTTTTGGATTTTGATAGTAGGTGCTTTTTTCTTCACATTGCTGGAGGTAGCTGCTATTGTAGAAAAATGCCATGTAAGGAGTGCTAAATTGCTAACGACAGACCGACCTTTAAGCAAAAAATGCTTTGAAAAGCTATCTGAAGTGATACCCGGTGGGGTAAATTCTCCCGTACGAGCTTTTAATGACCTTGATATGGCACCCATTGTTGCTGAATCTGCAAAAGGTGCCTATGTCTATGATGTTGATGGCAACTGCTTTATTGATTACTGCATGTCCTGGGGGCCTCTCATCCATGGTCATGCACATCCTAAAATTATTGATGCATGCATCGAGCGGCTAAAAAAGGGCACATCTTTTGGGCTTACTACTCCTATTGAAGAGCGCCTGGCACGACTCATCACAAAGTGCATGCCATCATGTGAAAAGGTGCGCTTAGTAAACTCCGGAACAGAAGCTACCATGACTGCAGTGCGTTTAGCACGAGGGTATACAAACCGCTCGCTAGTCATAAAATTTGCAGGCTGCTACCATGGCCATGCAGACCATTTTTTGCTTCAGGCAGGATCTAGCGTATCAAAACTCAAAGAGTCTTCCTCCTCCGGCATTCCCCAAGATATGCTTAAATCTACAATTTGCCTTCCTTATAATGATTTAGAGTCATTTTCTACGCTGCTAGACAATCCAGAGATCCAGCAAAATCTAGCCTGTGTCATCTTAGAGCCTATCGCTGCAAATATGGGTCTTGTTCCTGCAAGCCGCGAGTTTTTGCAGCTTTTACGTACACGCACAAAGGCGTGCGGAGCACTTTTGATCTTTGATGAGGTTATCTCCGGCTTTCGAGTGGCTCTTGGCGGGGCGGCTGAGCTTTATGGTATTAAACCAGATATAAGCTGTTTTGGCAAGATTATGGGCGGAGGATTTCCTGCGGCAGGATTTGGTGCGTCAAGCGAGATAATGGATGTCCTTGCGCCTATCGGCGGGGTTTATCAGGCAGGAACGCTCTCAGGAAACCCTGTTGCTATGGAAGCTGGCGTTCAAGCGCTTGAGCTTTGCCAGGAGCCTGGTTTTTATGATCGCCTAGAGAAACTTGCTAGGATTATCATAGATCCAATAAAAGCCTTTGTACGTGAGAGAGAAATGCCATTTTGCATACAGTCTGAGGGCTCTCTTTTTACTATTTTTTGCGGCGTAAATGAAGTAAAATGCCACGATGATGTGAAGAGGCAAGATAGCCAGCTCTTTAAAAAGCTCTTTCTGCATATGTTTAACAACGGCGTTTATATGCCGCAAAGTCCCTATGAGGCCTGGTTTGTCTCTACGGCCCATAGCGAAAAAGATCTCGAATATACGCGCGACCTATTGCTCGAATTTTTCGCGCACATTGCACCAAAAAATCTTTGCCACCTTGCTGTATTATGAATTATATACTTGCATTTTTGCTTCTCACCTCCTTTTCCACTATCCACTTTCCAAAAGAGGGCGTAAAGCAGATAGGAAAGATCTCTCTTGCAAATAGAGATGAAGCAATTAGTGAATCTACCTGGATCTATATAAATACAGCTCTTGCCGAATATAAAAAACAAAAGCCTGCAGCAATTATCTTAGAGCTTAATTCTCCAGGAGGAGAGGTGTTTGCAGCAGAGCGCATATCTGATGCTTTAAAGGAAATGGATACCCAGTATGGCATCCCTATTATCTGCTATATAGATAACTGGGCGATATCTGCTGGAGCTCTTATTGCCTATAGCTCCCGCTACATTGTCTGCTCGCGAGATGCAAGCATGGGAGCGGCAGAGCCCATACAGGTTGGCGCCGAGGGAAAGCCTGAGACTGCCTCTGAAAAAGTAAACTCAGCCCTTCGTGCAGACTTTGCAAATCACGCTAAATTTTTTGGAAGAAATCCCTATATTGCAGAAGCAATGGTCGATAAAGACATTATCTTAGTAGAGAGAGATGGCAAGATCATCAAGGTAGATGAAGTGAAGCCATCTGATATTGTGATAAGCCCTAAGGGAAAGTTATTAACGCTTGATGCTGAGCAGATGATCCAATACGGCGTAGCTGACATGCAGATAAATCCTGAGCGTCTACCACTTCTTACTCTTGAGGAAGAAGAATCTGGAATCTATCCATTATCAAAGAGCCCGCTACGACAGATTCCCTATTTTTCAGAGATTGAGGGGATTGAAATTCATGAATTTCAGATGAACTGGCAGACAAAGTTTTTAGCACTTCTTGCAACGCCTCAAGTATCGTCGCTCCTTTTTATGATTTTGCTCGTATCGCTCTATGTAGAGATATCTTCCGGCGGCTTTGGAGTAGCTGGCGCCGTTGCTTTGATTTCGCTCTTCTTGGTGCTTTTATCAAGTTTTGCACTTGAGGCGATCACGCTTTTTGAGCCAATAGTGCTTGTTTTTGGGGTTATTCTTGTCGCCTTAGAGATTTTTTTCTTTCCAACGCTTGGCATACTTGGAGTGATCGGCGCGCTCTTTATACTTATGGGTCTTGCCGGCATGCTGCTGCCGGGCCTTGCATCTGTATCCTATCATGAGCATTCGTTAAATATTGCAGGGGAATATGTGCTTTCACGGCTTGCCTGGATTTCTGCTGCCTTTTTGGTAGCATCGGTCATTATTTTACTTTTAAGTAAATACATGTGGCCAAAATTTGGCCTTGCTAAACGTCTCGTATTATCAGACGATATGCGATCAAAAGAGCTTACATCCAAAGAGATGAATGAGCCTCTTCTTGCAGTTGGAGAGCTCGCGGTAGTAACAAGTGCACTACGGCCCGCGGGAAGGGTGCAAGCAAAAGAGCGAGAGTTTGATGCAGTAAGCATCGGAACCTTTATTACAGAGGGCACAAAAGTAAAGGTTATCAGAATTGAAGGTGCAAAAGTTGTTGTAGAAGAGGTTTAATGGCATACGCATTACTAATTTTAGGATTACTCTTTATTTGGCTTGAGTTTTACCTGCCGGGGGGAGCTTTTGCCGTAGCAAGTGCGATTTTTATCTTTGCGGCACTTGCCACCTATTTTTCAACCTCTACATCTATTCTTGCAACCACACTATTTTTTACAGTCACCTGCATCGGCATCATAGCTACTATCCGATTTGCCATTAGCCGCATCAAAAAATCAGCAAAACAAGATACCTTCTTTCTTTCAAAGGACCAAGAGGGCTATAGCGCGCAAGATGAACATGCCGATATTGTCGGAAAACATGGCTATACGAGTACAGAATGCGGCCCATCAGGGTATGGAGTAATTGAGGGAAAACGCTATCTAATTATTTGTCGAGGACCATACCTCAACAAGGGAGTGGCTATAGAAGTAATCGGCAAAGAGCTTGGCAACTATATCGTCCGGTCCGTGAAAGAGAAGGAATAACACTTTCTATTCCTGAATTGCCTTTTTCAATAAAGATGCATGCCCAATGAGGGCCTGGCCCTCGTTGGGCATAAAGCTAGTAGGTTGTATTTGAAATGTGATTGGGTGAGACTACTCGCAAGTTAAAGGACAGCGTTCTATAACGTACGCTGTTGTTGTAGTGTTTTAACCACCCTCTTTGTACACTTCATGAAAAGAACATGAGGGTTTTTATGAGCGTTTATGGATTTCAGGAACAGCTCCAAGCATTCGATAATCTTGAACAAGAATTTAATGAAATACGTCGCCCCACGTTAAGAGACGGACTACGCTTCAGAGAAAGATTAAAGCCTATAGAGCTTATGGCAACTCAGTTTTTTAGCCAGACTTCAGAAGTAAACCAATTGCTTGAAAATTTTAAACCTCACGCAGAGGAGTGCGGCTACTGGGAAGTAATCGCTCCTTCTACCGAAGACAAAGATAGTGACAAAGTAGTAGAACTCTTTCATAAACGTGTTATGGCATTTGTAACAAAGCTTGATCAAAAAATTCGCTGTCTAACTTCTGTTCAATAACCCTCGCGGTTAGCGAGGTCGAAGTAGAAATTGCCTGTTATATTGCGTCATTAGTCTGAGGGTTCTTTAGACAATCTTTCGGCTTTTTCGTTTTGGCCACTTTGACGATAGGCTTGCACAAGGAGGGAGCGGGCAAAATGTTTTAATAAGACCTTACCTGTCAAAAGGTGCCAAGTTTCTTCTAGTGGATTAGGGATATCATTTTTTCCAAAGGTAATTTCGCATTTATTATCAAGTGCCGAGATTTCTTGTAAAGACCTAATGGCTTCGTCAAAACGTTCTTGGTAAATCAAAAGACATGCATAGTCTACTTGAGTTGTTAACGTTGCTTGAGGAAGTTTTAATGCAGCGAGAAAATGCTCTTCCGCAAGCTCCACTTTATCTTCCAAAATATAGAGTCGCCCTAGGTTGAAGTGGGACTTGTATGCATATGCATCGGATTTTGCATGCAGTGCCGCTTCCCTATATGCCTCAATAGCTTCAGGGGTTTTTCCTTGATCATAACAGCACTTTGCATACATGAGCATATAGCTGATTGAGTAGTCATGCTCGATGCCATACCTAATTCCACAGAATTTGTAAGCAAGAAAAAGGTATTTTTGCGCCTCTTCGAGGTTTCCTTTGCTAGCTTCGTCTAGTGCAAGGTCGTGAATTGTGCCTATCATAAATCTAGTGATAGGAGTTTTCCCCTCTCCAAGTTCTGTTACCCACTTGCTAAGCGCCTTCATTTGTCGCCTCTTGAAGACTTTATCAAATTGGTTTGCTGTTCTATCCTTGAGCAGAGCAGATATTACATTGTGCATGGCTTCTTTTCTTAATTCTAGATCTGTCACATCCTCAAATAAAGCAGTTTGTTTTTCTTGCAAATCCTTCAGTATCTCTTTTCCTTTAGCAATCACTGTATTTCGTGCACTATTTCCAATTTCAAGTGCAGTCTCAAGAGAGCCGGCGTTGTTTATCAAAATAGCAAAAAGCGGTAAAATTTCGGCATAGTTATCTAAAGGAGCCTTCACTGTAAAGACTTCCTCGCGGTCTTTAAAGGGGTTTATGTCATCAACGTTATCGCAGTTGCATGTAACTAAAACTGGAATTATTCCTTTCTTTCGCTGTTGCATATGCGCAATTTCAATGGAAACCCCGCTTTGGGGATTTGATAGTTTTCTCATGAGGGCAGGCGTGCAGATAACAAGTGCAAAATCTTCTGTTCCAGCACGTGCTTCAAATGCCTCTAAACTATCTCCTGCGTCCAAACAGGTCAGCGAGCATACCGGCGTTACTCCAATTTCTTCTAAATCTGGAATCAATGTATGTGTAAGCCAATTCATTATGTCTTTTTCATCAGTGTTAAAACAAATGAAACAGCTTGGGGTTTTGGCATTGACTTTAAACAATACTTTCAGTGCTTTCATTGCGCTTTCAAAAACAGCTCTTAGTTCGAAATTAAGAACAACTCTAAATTCATGAGCTAATGGCTGTTCATCTTGTACTAATGCGCAAAAGTTGCCTCCTTGCGACTCTACGAGAAGCTCAGTTGTTTGGAGAAAAAAAGGAGGTTTAAGTAGGGGCTGTGGTTTTTGTAAGAGAAAAGAGGCAAGCTGTCTGACAGTTATTCTGAGAGTCCCATAATAATCTACAAAAGCTTTTTCACACCATGCAGGAAGAGCAGGAATATCTATTCCTCCGTAGAAAAGCTTACTATCGTCAGATGACAAGGCAATCATTTCTAAATGAGTCGTGGCATCTTTGTTCATGCCATGGTTCAATAACAAAAAGACATAGTCTAATCGAGTTGCTGAATTTGCCTGAGGATGTTTTAATGCAATTGCGAACATCCTTTGGGCATTTTCAAATTGCTCCAAAATTGCGTAGAGGTTTCCAAGATTCCGATAGGCGCGTAGTGATTGATCTTCTTTAATTACGCTTTTGCATGCCTCTATAGCCTCGTCAATTTGTTCGAGCTCATAGCAGCACCTTGCGATGCGCAGCTGAAAGTCAAGTGTTTTGGCATGTCCAGCTCCATACCTTGCTGTGCATAGTTCTATACCAGATATAAAAAACACTTTTGCTTTTAACGCATCTTTTCCTTGAAGGGCTTTATTGCCGAGCGTATAGGCTGCACCTATCATTTCTTCACATGCTTCTTTGCCTTGCATTGGCACTCTATTTGTTTCCAGACTCGGATTTTGGATTTCTGTACAGCCGCTACGTTGTTGTTGCAATAAGTACTTGAGGAATTCTCTTGCATTATTTTTTATTCTGTCTATTGCCTCATTTGCAATTTTTCGTGTGCCTGCTCTTCCTTCTGAGTTTAGGAGCACTACGAAAAGTTGCAAAATTGCAGCATAGTTATCTAAAGGAGCTCTGACAGCGAAAATATCCGTATAGCAATCAGTAAAGGGATTAACAGCATTAACATTACTATCGTCATCCCATTTTACCAAGATAGGGATGATGGTGCCTTTCTTTTGGTCAATGCAAGATTTCATATGGTTGATAGTATCTGAAGTCTCCAAGGAAGGAGTGCAGATAACGATTGCAAACTCTTCGTTTTCCCTGTAGGTATCTACAGGTCGTACTCCCAATCGTAGTAAATCAGGAATCAAAAGTTCTTGAGTCCAACTTGTTATATCAATCTCGTCGGGGTTAAAATATATAAAACAGCTTGGGTTTTTCGGACTGTCAAACATGAGCTTTAGCGATTCTAGTTCGCCTTCGAATAATTCACGTAATCGGTGCTCAAGAGCTTCTCTAAGGGCTGGTTTAAGCTCTTTGAGTAGTGGATCCTGTTGTAGCAGGCCACAAAATCTGCCTTTGGATTTTTTTTCGGCTGGGTTACTAGGCCCATCGCTTGATTCGACTGGAGGGGGGTAGTAAGGATGCGGGTAGAGAGAAAAGGGGGCGGCAGGATGCATGGTGATTTCCCAATTTGATTCATGAGTATAACTTATCTTGCGTTTTTGAGTGATTTGGATTTTTTTAGGAAATCTACTCTAAAAGCATCTGTGCGTGCTTTTATGCTTGAAGTCGCAAATAGATAAATATATCCGAAACCAATAATCTTGATCTAATTTGGATATTTCAGATACGATTTCGTACGTTCGATAAATTCGAACAGAAACCATAAAAAAGGAAACATGTATGACAATGCAAATACACACAGAGGCATTCGTTCCAGAAAGCCATTTTATCGCTTCGGGGGCAGCCGGCAAAATTAGTCTTGGCCATAATGGACGAGATTTTTTCGTTATAGATAGTAAAAATCTAAAATCGGAAGTTTCCAGAATGAACCTTTCTAAAGAACTTAGGGGGATTTCACTTGAAGAGCTCGAAAAAGCACTCTCTGTTGGATACCTTGCAGTTACCAAAATTGGAGAGGAGCATGCTGTACGTTTTAATGCTCGCTTAGCCGGTGGTGGACCTTTTCTTGGGTTCCTAGCCGGGGCTGGCACAGCAATTGCAGGTGCTACTTTAATAGGAATTGGGATTGTGACTACACCAGTTGGTCTAGGCGTCCCTCTTGTAGCAGCAGGAGGCGTTATGGTTGCAAACGCACCTGTCGTTGGTGTTGCTGTCGCGCTTAGTCCAACACCATAATAGAGAGGCTTTATGAGAATTGAAAAAATTACAGGTACTATACTAGAGTATTTTCCATCAGATATCAAGTCGGGAAGGTTTTCTTTAAATTTGCCGGCTATTGCGAGAAATTTGAATAAAGCGGCACTTCCGATCATTGCCCTTTATGCCTGTTCTCAGACCCCTACAGCAACTGCTGGACCAATTGCTTATGCTGGATGCATGGTGCTCTGTTCGGCGGTTTCCACCATTATGGGTGTTCCTTACTGTGTAACGGCGTGTTTGCCCTATCTTGCTGCACCTACGCCATAGGGCCTTTGGAATCCGGGCAAGCGTCCGGATTCCATTTTCGCGAAAATTCTGGTTCGATTATACTTTTCAGACATATGCCCGGAATTTTTCTCTCAAATTCGCTAATGCGAGAAAAGGTGGCCCATCGTAAAAGTACAAAACATATTGTTCTTTTGTGGGTAAGTTGCATTTTTTTTGCATTAGGTATCCTTTTTTTTGTCTTGTATAAGGCCGAGCCTGCAAAAGTTGTCGATCTTCCGGCGATGCATACTGATTTTATCGGCCGGGAAGAGGAGCTTGCAGCTTTAGAAAGGCGGCTTTTAATGAAGCCTTTAGGGAGATCTATCAATCTTGCAGCAATATGCGGCCAATCAGGGATCGGTAAAACAGAGCTAGCAATCACATTCGCTCACAAGCACATGGCAGACTTTTCTTTGATTGCATGGATTGACGCGACAAGCAACGAATCGCTTGTCCATTCCTACGCTAAACTTGCCGATATGCTTCAAATTCATGAGGTGCATCCTGAACTCCAAAGAGATAAGGTACATCTTGCTCTAGAACAGAACAAGGGACAACCCTGGCTCCTTATTATCGATGACCTTTGTAAAGCTCCAAGTGGGCTTCCTGCTTTCGGAGGGGCTGTGTTGATTACCTGCAGAGATAAGGGATACTACTCGCCGAATGCGATCATTGAGCTTTTTCAGGATAAGCTTCAGGCTGTTCGGCTTCTTTCAAGGCTTACAGGTAAAGATGTGTCTTCCGAGCTTGAGCATCTAGCAGAGGATCTTGATTTCTTACCCCTTATGATTAACATTGCAGGGCAGTATATAGCTGAAACACCGGGAATTAACATCTCAAACTACTCCGCTCTTTTACACGAAAATACCCCTTTGAAGTGGATTGAATTTAGAAAGAGGTATCCTAAAAGCCTAGCTGCCACCTATCTTGCGACAGTGAAACTACTTGAGGAAAAACATCCCTTAAGCGTCAATTTTCTAAAAGAGGTGAGTTATTTACATCATCAGAATATTCCTGAAGAGCTACTAACCTGTTGGCTTGAGGAGAAGGGGGGATTTAAGAAATCTGAAATTCCTCTTATAAAAGGAGATATCCTGAGAGAACTCATCAACCACTCCTTGATTAGATATGATGTTAATAAAAGAGACTTTTCTATACATCAATTACTCTCTCAAACCCTGCATTTAGATCGGCAAGAGAAGATCGATTTAACAAATATCCTCATACATTTAGAATCAGTTGAGAAATATAACCCAACTCAGAATGAGTCCATTCGTCCTTTTCAAAAGGTGCTGCCGCACTGTCTAAAGGTTCTGGAAGAGAGTCACTCTATTTCTTTAGCAATCCAAGTTGCTCGCTATTTTATAGATACAGAATGTGATTTTGAAAAGGGAAAAGTCTATCTTAATAAAGCAGATCTTTGGTCTCAAACCTTAAGTCACCCTATACGAGGACGGATATCTTTTCTCCAGGGAGTGGTAGAGTATCGTCAGGGTAACTTTCAGCAAGCACTTGCTCAATTTGATCAAGCGTTGGCTACTTTTGAGCAGCATGTAAATGAATCTCTCTATTTTGGAATAGAACAAAACCCGAAGAAATGCTCTAGGCAGTATCAAATTGCTATTTGCATGCAGTACCAAGGACAAACGCTTCGAGAGCTTGGATTGCTTCAAGAGGCAAGCTCTCGTTTAGAAGATGCGCTTTGTGCGTTTCATCTAATTGCTGAAGAGCACTTTGACATTGCTCGAGTTTTGCGTGAACAGGCACTTATTTTGTGGGCGCAAAACGACAAAGAAAAAGCAATCTGTAAGCTTAGAGAGGCGATTGAGATGCAAAAAAGGGTCTATGGAGATACATATATGTATCAGCCTGCTGTAGCAAGCACCCATAAAATTCTCGGTAATTTTCTCTTCGAGATGGGAGAGTATCAAAAGGCAGATGATGCCTATCAGCTTGCGCAGACCGTCAATAAGACGATATATAAATCTGACGAACATCCCTTTCAGAAGGAACTTATAAGCCTGCGAACTCGTGGTCACTTCTAATTTGATCGATAGCAAAGAAGTTTTCCCCCTCTTTTGCAAGTGTGAGAGCCTCTTCAAAATAGATGTTTGACTGCTCAAGAAGCGATAGGTTAGACAGGGTATAGATGTGGTATTCTCGGCTTTTCACAGTCAAAGGACAAGCTTTTCTCAGATATTTATAGGCAGAAGGTATGTCGTTTAGATAATAATAGGCTGTGCATAAGGTGTTGAAGATCTGCATAGATTCAAAAACCTCAAGTGGTTTTTCTAGTAAAAATTCAATTTGGTAAAGAAGGGCTTGCATTTTCGATGTTGAGCGATTCGGGCTTCTTAGTTCAAGCTGCAGAAAGTTTCGTAATGTTTCTATCAACATACTACTGTTTGCTAGCTTTTCAGAAATTGCAAGTGCTTGCAAAAGATACTTCTCAGAGGTTTTGAAGTCTTTTGCTTTCCACATCATTTCTCCTAAATTGTTCCATCCTACCCAGGCGCCGCTTAGATCTCCACATTCAAGCAGCATCATAGCAGCAGATTCTACTTCTAGCTTGCTCTTTTTTAGATCAATTCCTCGAATGCCTTTGATAGTTCCCAGCATACACCTTGCTCTGCCGGTCATTTGAATGTCTTTTGAGTAACGCTTTATAGTAGAGAAATCACAAAATGCCTCTTTCCAGTCTCCAAGAAGGTAGTAGGCCGAGCCGCGATGAAGGTAGAATGGAATTTTGGCATCTTGAGAGTTAAGTTGAGAAAGTGCAGCCGTCGCTTCCACGATGCAATCGGAAAAAGCACCTGTTCTCCAAAGGAGATGGAAGTAGGAAGATGAAGTGCTGTCTAGTAAAGATTTTGCAAGCTCAAACTGCTGCATCTCGATTAAAACTTCTGCAAGAAACAGCCCACTTGGTGTTATAGAAGTGTAGATTGAAGGGCTGTTAAGCAAAACATCCAAAGCACGTAAATCTTTCGCTAGTATTTTAAATGCTGAAAGAAGGGAAGAATCAAACTTTGGCTCATACCCAAAGCACTGTATAGTTAATACAAAGTGAAGAGCTGTCTCAAAATGTGATGGGAGTTCCTGTAGCTGTTCAAACCAGTAGGTCTTAGCAAGATCCTGTTCAACAGGGATCTCGCTTGTTTCTGCAATCTCAAGAAGAATATCATCTGGCTGAAAGATTCCGTTTTTGTATGAAATAAGCCTTTGTTTTTCTAGTAGATCAACATTTTCGATTTTGATACCGAAGACTTGGCAAAAGAGGGATTTATTAATAAATATGCCACATGAATAGACTGCAGAAAGCAATTTTTTAAAGTCAGAGGTATCATTTTGGGGTACAATAGCAATCGAGTCTGTTCCTATATTATACATCTCCGGGAGGGGGAGATTATTATTCTTAAGTTCTTTTTGAATAATACTAATAAGCCTCGATGGACATCTGTCTAAGTGCTGTATAATGTCTAGTGCTCTAATAAGAGCTGATGTAAAGTAGCCATATTTTTTATCAATATTTTCATAAGAGGGTAAAGTGCCAGAGGAAAACAGGCAAAATAACGACTTTTTTGAATCAAGCAATTTTGGATTGAGAATGGAGTTTAGTCGCAACTGGCAAGCATCGATGAAAATATAGAAAGCAAAAGCGTTGAGCTGGTACAAGATCTCTAAAAAAGTTTCCAGATGAAGCTTGCTATCAGAAAGGTTGAGATATGAATCCTCTGTTCGTTCTCCATGCCCACAAAAGTAGAAGAGAAACTTGTAGCTACCAGGTAGGGATGCGATTTTTTGTAGTGTTGAAGTTAGCACATCTTGAGTAACAAATGGCGTGTTAAGTAGATAGATGTTTTGTTTAGGAACTCCCCAATGAGCTAGAGATCGAGCGAAGTGCTCAGCATCGGCTTGTGCGGCAGGAAGCGGTGTAAAGTCCTCTGATTCGTAGTTTGATACGCCGACAATGAGAGCAATAGTGTTAAGGCTCAAAAACCTCTAATCCTTCAAAAAATGACTCTAAAAACAACTGCTGCTGATCTCTGGGAAATTTAGTGGCAAGCTCATAAAGCTTTGAGATAAATTTTCCTTTATTCTTTGTTTGGAGCTCTTTTTCCTCTACGAGGGTGATAATCTCGCTTAGAAGATCTGAAGTGACTGGGTTTTTGTCGGAAAGAAACTCTTCTAGAGGTGTGTCTAAAGCTTTAGAGACTTTAAGAAGGTAGTCGATTGTAAGTCGTCTTTTGCCTCGCTCAATGCGCCCGACTTTTTGGTGATCCTCACCAATCTTCTCAGCTAGGGTATTGACGGTTATCCCTTTTGCTTGGCGAATATTGCGAATTTTTGAATAAATATTTTTTTCTTCCATAAATTCCCGGTAAAACAATAATACAACCGCTAATTACAATTCAATAGCCTTATCTAATGAGGGCGACTGGCCCTCATTGGGCATAAAATTAGTGGGTTTGTTTGAAATGGTAATGGGTTGAGTCTAACCTAATCCTCTTTAGTCTGGGTTTTGTGTAACCTATTGTATGTTAGGTGTATATTGACAATGGTTTTATTTGTGTAGAGTCTTGGCTCAGGGTTGGTGAGTTTTTAAGTTGAATAATTAATATTTTAAATATAAAATGGGAAATATGGAGATATTTTAGGAGGACGACTTATGGCTGAAGTGGGATCGGTTACGCCAGGAGGAGCTAGTCGCGGGCCTGACGACTTAAAGAGAGTTTCGCCAACTGATGCGAAAATCAAAAGACAAGCTATAAACATCCCCAAAAATTCAAGATTCGAATCTGGACACATGCCAGATGAAATGACAGTTGTTCAGAAAAAGAGCGCAGAAGAGATTGCACCTGCAAGGAAAGTCTTAGGTAGTGAAGCAGATAAGAGAGTAGTTGCCAGGGCAAATGAATTGCTTGAAAAGCCCATTCCTCCAAGCAAAGAGGCATTAGAATTTCTTCGCAATATTGATGCTTTAGAGGTTACTACAAATAAATCAGGAGATGTTGAACTAAAGGTCAAATTGTTTAGAAGTCCGGCACAGATCACAAAAGAAATAGGGAAAAAAAGCAAAAATCTAGATGATCTTACCATAATAGAAGTATTTCACCTCTTACAACGAAATCCTACGCTTAAAAGAGCTTTTGAGGCAGGAACAAACCGATCAATAGATGAGTCGGCTGAAAAGCTTGCTCTGCAGTTTCCAGATAAATCAATTGAAACTATTAGAGAAGAAATCCGCAAAAGTAGGAATGAAGATCTTGCAAGACTTGAGTCATTGTATCAAGAAAAGATTGCAGGTGAGAAATTGCAGTTATGTGTGCGGCTTATAGATGAAAGTGGTGGAAAGCTGCATTTTAACGGTTCAAAATTTGAGCTAAATTATAATTCTGGCAGCAAAGCTCATCTAGCTACCTTTGAGCATCTTTTTGCGAAGTATAAGTATACCGATGAAACACCACAATTCCTTAAAATATTCCTTGAGCAAGTTTTATCAAGCCCAGTACTTAGTCCTCTCTTAAAAACTCGAGAGTTTTGGGAAACTTCGTGCGGAGAGGAAATACTAAAATTATCTAAAAAAACTAGGGATATATTTTATGATGCAACCCCAAGGCCATTGGTATTGCAATTACTTGACTCATGCGGCGATAGCTTGAAAATAGAGTCTAGTACGAGTGCTGGACACACCATGCTTTCCTTGGCTGTAAGAAAAGAGGGGGAAAAGAGCAATGACATGCAAATGGTTCTGGAAATGATAGCCGATAAGGACCGTCCTCAATCGCAAAATAAAGAGACACTAGAGAGGATGGGCAAGTCTACATGGGTAAACAGCGTCTGCGAAAAGGCGGGGCTTGGTTCTTTTGAGCAGCTAAACGAAACGCTTGCAGAGAATGCAAAAGCATTAGGAGACGCTTTGCAGCCAGTTGCCCAAGAAAGAATAGGTCAGCTAAAGCAATTTTTAATAACGGAGCGAGGTAAAGAGTGGGGAGCAGAAAATTGCAATAAAATTGGTGAAAATGAGGCAATCTTCTCCCCGCTATTTGACGTGCAGGCTGTTGCAAGTAAAACAAACGATGATGGCACAACATCTTCTGTTGTAACCCTCCAGGCAACGCCCCGATGGTGCTACATTGGCGACGAATCTTCGAT
Source organism: uncultured bacterium (assembly GCA_964512205.1). Classification (GTDB taxonomy): domain Bacteria; phylum Chlamydiota; class Chlamydiia; order Chlamydiales; family FEN-1388; genus SZAS-7. Next base: position 15,381 of record CAZEGK010000011.1, read on the forward strand.
AAAAACGTACAGCATGAATAAAAATGAACCATTTTTAGCGCCTTTTACCATTACTGTAGAGCTTGCTAAATCTCCTGTCTCATCTAGTAATGACGCAAAGCCATTATTAGATCTTGTTAGGGAAGAGACGATATATGAGACTGTCTTTATTTCTCCAGATCGCAAGAAATTTGATTCAAATTTTAACTCAATAGTGGCAGCTGTCCAATACAATCTGCTACCAGTAGTAGAAGAGCTAACGGCTAAAGCTGGAGGCGACAGGGATAATTTTACTATGCACAATGAGTATAAACTACATATTGAAAAAAGAGCCGATGGAAAAGCAAACGTTACAGTAGAAATCACACCAAGGTATCATCTTGGTCATGACTACAGTAATGCACCACTGACTGACTTGGAAGCACGAAAGATAGAGCTTATTCTGCCAGATCTTGAAAGCAAAGCCTGGGAAAGCTTAGAAATACAGCTGCGTCTGCATATGGATGATCATGAGAACGGTGATGGCGGTGGCAGCGAGGCAGTAACCATTGCCTATCTGGAAACGCTAAATGTAGCTACAAAGGATACTCCAATTTTTACAAATCTTCGCGAAAGGCAGCGAGATGATTATGAAAGTCAGCGAGGTGTACTTACTACTGTGTCTAAGGCAGCAGTTTCTATACCAGAAAATATTGAGGAGCGCCTTCAGGCCCTTAAAGACTTTGAGGCCGAGCAAACCAAAACCAAGAGTGCCGAAACAGAAGCTCTTGATGATCGCCTCAAAGCACTAAGAGACTTTGAAGAAGATCTAAAGAGTGGTATTGTACTACCAGATGCACCAACAGGCGTGCCACAACCACAAAAGCTCAGGCAACCTAAGCAAAAAGAGCGACGAGCGCTAGAAGCTTAAGTTACTGAAGCATCTCTGCTAACGCAACAAGGTCAGAATGATCTTTTATAATCTGTTCTGTAGACCCTGGGTTGCGCTTCACACATCCAGGCAGAAAGCCGCATCATCGACCAAGGTGAAAAGGTGACTGAAAGACATATAAATTGCCTATTCCTAACACCAGATACTATTGAAGAGCGCCTTGTAGCACTTAAAGACTTTGAAAAAGATCTACAATTCTCTTGTGCCCGCTTTCTTCCTCCGTGTGCTCAGTGACTCTGTGGTGAAATGCACGAGCACCCCCTTTTCTCTTGAATTTTACCCACAATCTCGTCAAAATCATCAAAAAAAGAGGCCTTATTTATGGAATTTTCGTTTTTGTTGATAGTACTTGCCATCATTGCCTTTATCTTGGTTGTTATGCTTGGGCGCTATATTAGCCTTTGGTTTCAGGCTCTTGTTTCCGGCACACCGATATCGCTTTTTAACATCATCGGAATGAGCCTGAGGAAAATTCCCCCTCGCATTATCGTTAACGCACACATTAATGCCTATAAAGCGGGCCTTAAGCAATTTAATGTTGCAGATCTTGAAACGCACTATCTAGCAGGCGGTAGAGTGCTTGATGTCGTTGCAGCACTTATTGCAGCAGAGAAAGCCAATATCCCTCTCGACTGGAAAAGAGCTACCGCAATCGACCTTGCAGGAAGAGACATCTTAGATGCCGTGCGCACCTCAGTAAACCCAAAGGTTATTGACTGCCCAGATAGGAGCAGGGGAGACTATATCACAGGCGTTGCAAAAGACGGCGTACAGCTAAAGTGTAGGGCACGAGTAACTGTGCGCACAAATATTGCGCAGCTTGTTGGCGGTGCAACCGAAGAGACGATTATTGCCCGTGTTGGTGAGGGTATCATCGGTGCGATCGGTGCTGCAGAAAACCATCTCCTTGTCCTAGAAAACCCGCAGCTTATCTCTAAGCGCGTACTGGACAAAGGCCTTGATGCTCAGACAGCGTTCGAAATTTTATCTATTGATATTGCAGATATCGCAATTGGCGAAAACATCGGCGCAAAACTGCGCGCTGACAAAGCAGAGTCTGATAAACGCATCGCTCAGGCAAAAGCTGAAGAGAGACGTGCAATGGCTGTTGCTGCTGAGCAGGAAAATAGTGCGAAAGTTAAAGAAATGGAAGCAAAATACATTGAGGCTCAAGCTGCAGTTCCTCAAGCTATGGCAGAGGCGCTTAAGCAAGGAAAGCTTGGTTTTATGGACTACCTTCGCATGGATAACCTCCAAGCGGATACTCGCATGAGAAAAGAGCTTGGCGGTCAGGGAGCAGCACCTTGAATAGCGATGATCTCCTCTCAATAATCATCGCCATTATCGCTATTGTCTACAGCATATTGTCGATGGCAAAAAAATCTCAAGATAAACGAGAAGAGACGAGACGCCAGTACGAAGATGAGGATGAGTATGAAGAAGAAGATGAGGAGCAAAAAATCCATCATCCACTTCCTCCACCACCAAAGCTTGAGGTTGCAAAGACGGGCTCCTATGAGTTTCATACAAAGCTTGATGACTATGTGTCACCTCTTGAATCGACTGAAGGCGCTGTCGTAAAGCAAAAGAAAAAGACAAATATCGCAACGCTTGTACGCGAACTTCCAGAAAAAAAGATGCTCTTTTTATCCTACGAGGTCTTTTCAGAGCCGGTATCGAAACGTAAAAGCCCATTTCCTTGGAATGGATAAAGACCCACTCGTTGTCGCTGCGACAAAAGGCATGACTGTCCAAGAGATGAAGGCTTTATACGAGAGGGGCTATCGCCATTTTGGCGAATCGCGGCTGCAAGAGGCAGAGGAAAAGATGCCGCTTCTTCCAAATGACATCAACTGGCATTTTATCGGGACGCTCCAGTCAAAAAAAGTGTCAAAAGTTGTCGGGCGTTTTGTTCTCATCCATTCTGTAGATAGCCTAGAGCTTGCCCAGAAAATTTCTAAAGTGTGTCAAGAGCGGCATATAAAGCAGGATGTGCTTTTGCAAGTAAATATCTTGCAGGAAAAGACAAAGCATGGATTTAGCATTGAAGAGCTTAAAGGAGCCTTTTCAGCACTTGCTTCTCTTCCATCACTTATACTGCGGGGCCTTATGGCAATGGCTCCAAAGGATGACGAAGAGGCAGCGCGTCTAGTCTTTTCCAAAACAAAAGAGCTCCAAAAAGAGCTACAAAAGAGCTACAATCTTGCCCAATTTAGTGAAACATCGATGGGCATGTCTGATGACTATAAGATAGCAATAGCGTGCGGGGCCACAATGGTACGCCTTGGAACCATATTAAAAGGAAATTACCATGAAGACATTTTTTAAGATAGGTTTGATGATACTGGCATTTATGCCAATGGAGAAAATTATGACGGATCAAGTAGAAAAGCAAGCGATTACTATTGTAGGTATATCTTGCAAAACTTCAAATGCACCAGATGCTGCATCAGTTGATATCCCAAAACTCTGGAAAAAATTTTACGAAGAGGGGATCGCTGAGAAAATCCCTAACAAGACATCTGATGCTGTTTTTGCGCTCTACTGTGACTATGAAGGCGATTACACAAAGCCCTATTCGCTCGTCATTGGATGTCCTGTCGCATCTGATGGGCAAGTTCCAGATGGCATGGTGGCAAAAACTATTCCACAAGGTACGTATGCCATTTTTACTGCAGTAGGAGACTATCCCGCAAGCGTAGTAAAGGCGTGGCAAGAGATCTGGAGTAGCGATCTTCAGCGCACCTACACAGGAGACTATGAGCTCTATAATACATCTCAAGATATACAAATATATATAGCCGTTCAGGAGTGAATAAAACGATGATTAGACCATGCACAGCACTACATACAATCCATATAAAAGCTCAAAAACTCTCTATTGTTAGACCAGATAAGGATACTGTTTATAAGACAAAAGACTTAGCAAAATCGATATTTGTAGAGGCTTTTAGAACTACCTATACAGGCTATCACCAAAAAAGTGAGAGCAAGCTCTCAATTGAAGCGTGGCTTAGGCTAAAAGAAGGCTATACCATCACATCCTGGCTTGAGGCGACCTTTGATGGGGAATTTGAAGAGTTTGAAAAAGGTGAAAAGGATTTTATACATCTAAATGATGAATCAGGCACACTTATCGGCTGGCTCTCGCATGGCAAAGTCTCAGAAATAGGCGATGTCTACTTGAGTCAATGCTCTTTAGAAGCCCAATCTCGCAATCAACGAGTAGCAAGCACTGCATTTCAGGAAGTGCTGCAAAATAAAGAGCTCATTCAGACTGTCCTTCCAGGGGCTAAGGAGTTCAAGCTCATTGCACGTAAAATTAATGAATACGCAGATAAGCTCTATACGCAAGCAGGATTTACAAAAGACGAAACAATAGATCCTAAAGTCTATGGCGAAAGCTACGACGATCGTTATGTAGGATATCGTAAAAAGCTCTAATCAGTAAGGAAGTATTAATTTGAGTATACCATATTTATCAGGCGTTGCAACTGGCATTGCTGCAACTGCTGCTACGTGTTTAGGTGTAAAGTACATGGCTCGAAAGATCGTGCAAGTAATCCAAAATCAACCCACATGGTTGAAGTTATTTGTTGTAAGTGTCCCTACACGTACTATAACAGCCATTTTAGGCTCAATTGTTCAATCCGGGGCAAATTCTGAATTTCAGCTTGGCTTTGCAGATGGCTTTTCAGTTACAAAATCGATTGCCCTCTATGCTGGCGCAGAGGAAGTGGCGATAGATAGATCTATTCGAGAACAAAATAATGCACAAATAGTTACAATTGAAGGGTTTGATACAATTACTTCAATGCCAATGTCTCGGCAAGTAGGACTTATAGCAGCGGTTGCAGCCGGCAAATTTTTAGAGGATGGAGCGGTGCAAAGTACTGTTTGTTTATATAGCGGAACAATGGCTGTTAACTATGCGCTACACCCCTATTTTGATAGAGAATTATTTCGATGAGCATAGGCCGTTTTATGTGAGCTATTTCCAGATTGCATCAATAGCTCTAACAAGTGCTGTCCGTTCGTTTGTGGTGAGTGGGCGCACATGCGGGTTGCAATCTGGATCTTCTGCAAGTTGAGGCGATTCTTGGATAAAATCTGCCTCATCGAGCTTGATCGTTGTTAGTTTGGAAGAGGGGAAGCTCTCCTCTTTTTCTTCTTCAATAAATGCTCGTACGCTCTGATCAAATGGAATAATGGGGTCATTTTCTGAAAAGATACAGACAAATTGTTTTGTATGGCTTTTAAGAGCGGGCTCTACAGTAAATGCCCAGTGGAGACGCTCGGCAAAATCAGCAAAAAAGTGTGAGAAGATCGGAAATGTTGCCCGCATCAATTTTGTCATCGATCTAAATGATCGAATAGAGACTATATCGTAGTTATGTTCTGAGCCAAGCTTTGTTGCAATCGCGCCTCCAATATCAGAGCCTGCCAAGATGAGTGAATCATTGGGTATTCCTAAAGAAGCTATATATGCATAGGCATCTTGGATCATAAGTTCTTCAGTTTCAGGAAAACCAGATGATGTGCCAGTACCGCGATAGTTTACAGCGTAGACGTCAACATGGGCCTCTAGATGAAGCTTACTTAAAAGATCCATGGCACTTTGCCAAATTTCATACTGACCCGGAAAATAGACGAGGCTATGGCGGTTTGGATTTTTTTCTTGTGAATGTGTAAGGCTGATGGCGGAAAGGGATGCGTGTAAAGTGGTGGCAAAAGAGGTTTCTGTAACAATAGATCCCTTTTCTCGCAGCTTATTTATCTTATGGTTTGCAAAGTCTTTATGTTCATCGCCTGTCAGCTCATTGAGCGAGTATATGCAAAGACGCGCTACGAGCGATCTAAATAGCCCTCGAAGGCATGTGCTTATACCTCTCGGTATACTAGATAGGGCGTTTTCTAATAAATCAAAGGCCTCGTCTGCTATCTTTATTATGCGGTCTAAAAGTTCAGATCCCTTTTCATATAAAGTCGCAGATGCCCATTGAACTTCACTATATGCTCTCTGAATACTGTTACACATAGGAAAAACCCATTGTAAAAGGTTAAGGAAGACTAAATTTTGAATCCTCGCCTGGTTTATAAGCTGTTTTTTGCTGCCTTTCGAGCCAAAGAACAGTGTCTTTAATCAGATCTTGCGTATTCCAGGAGGGATACCAGCCAAGTGTTGTGAGCCTTTTTGTATCCAGGATTCGTCTAGGAACATCATCAAAGCTTGTGGAATCGTAAATAATCTTCTGTTCGAACTTCAAGTGGTGTCTGATATATTCTGTAAGCACTTTTATGTTGGTATCTCTTCCATAGCCTATATTAACAATTTCATCTTCAAGATCTTTTGTAAGCAAAAAGACGACAGCTGATGCAAGATCATCCACATGCATCACCTCGTAGGAGGCTTTTCCGTCGTTGGAGACAACAGCAAAATCTCTTTTCTCCCACTTTGCCTTAAGGATGCGAGAGGAGATGTTTTTTACAGGGTCAGTTGAGAGCTGTGAAAAGCCTGTTGCATGCGATCCTGCAACCATTGCATAGGGACAGAGGATAAAGCGGGGATTGCGAAGTCCATTATATTCTCTGCACTGTTTAAAGGCAGAAAGCTTTGCAATTTGGTAGGGGTTTTTGAGCGATTCTACATCGAGGTCTAGAAGAAGATCTTCGGAAAAGGGGATAGGCTCTTTTTCTGGATACACTTCACAAGAGCTTAAGAGGAGCGTTTTTTTTGCACGCACCCTGTAGCTTGCCGCGAGTGCCCTTGTATCGATTATCATGCTCTCTGCGGCAATATCTTGCGAGCCATCGATGATGACATAGTCTGGCATAAAGTCGCTAAAATCGATGCCAAGTTCTGGTGCATAGTCGCGGATTTCGCCCATGCCTTCCATCTGCAGCCTTGTGATAATAGCGTTTTTAATGAAAGGGTCTGTAATGACAAGTGCCACTCTTGGCTCTGCCCAAAGAGAAAAAACCTGAACTAACAGAACAAAGAGTGCTTTTTTCATTTATCCACCAACCTTCATCTCACTACTATACCCAACTGTAGAATTTACTGGTTGCAAGATTATGATCGTTTTTGGTAAATTAGAAATTCATATATTACTTCTTCAGTCGCTTAAACAGCGACTTTATTTATGTAAATCACTTAGGAATTTTCTTATGCTTACACGTGAATGGAAATACCTGCTGCTTATTACTGTCACATTCATAGCAGCATGTATTGAAACAGACATTTATTTACCGACTTTTACCGATATGATGAGCTATTTTTCAATATCGGAAAGCGAAATCCAAAGTCTTTTGACATGGAACTTTTTAGGGGTATGTCTTGCCGGTCCACTTTATGGGCCCATTTCAGATGCCGTTGGACGCAAAAAGCCGCTCCTTTATGCACTTGGGCTTTTTCTTGCTGGAAGCGTGATAACGCTTTTTGCTGATGATTTTTCCTGGATGTTAGTTGGTAGGGTGCTTCAGGGCATAGGTTCTGGTGGATGCTTTACGCTTGGCACGGCAATTATTTTTGATGCGTTCAAACAAGAAGAGGCAATTATTGCGATCGGAAGGCTCAACTCTATCGTTCCAATAATTATGGCTCTAGCACCAATTCTTGGAGGGTATCTCAACTTTGCATGGGGATTTCGGGCAAACTTTTTAGCAATCACGCTTGTGGTTGTTGCAAGCCTTCTTATCTCTCTTTTTTATTTAGAGGAGACTTTGGAGGTAAAAAAGCGAGTTCCTCTCAAGCCGTTTATTGTGATGCAAAGCTTTAAAAATGTGCTTACAAGCACTTCATTTTGGCAGACGACATCTGTTGTAAGCCTTGTTTTTGCAGGCTATCTTGCCTTTTTGTCCTGCATCTCGGTGCTTTTTGTCCTGGAGTTTGGAGTAGCCAAAACAGATCTTCCCTACTTTCAGGCCGCGCTTCTTGGGGCGTGGGTGGTAGCAAGCCTTGGCTATAAGCGTGCCATTACCTATTTTGGACAAGATCGAATAAAACATATAGGTACAATACTCTTTTTGGTTGGAGGAGTAGGATTTATTGTTGCAGGCTATTTTGTCCCGCTAAATCCCTATTTACTTACGTTGCCTATGCTTTTTTATGCCTTTGGCGCAAACTGGGTGCAAGGACTCTATTTTCCTGAAGGCATGGAGTTATTTCCTGATAGTAAGGGAATAGCGGCAAGTGTGCTTACAAGTGCAAGGCTTTTGATCACAGCATGCATTGTCGGGGTAGCAAGCTGCTTCTACAATGCCACAATATACCCTATAACAGGGGTGATTTTGGCTGTAGTGATAGTTGTCTATGTAACTATAGTTTCCTATGAGAAACAAAAAAAGAAGGGTTTTGTTCCCATTCAACAGGTGGCTCCATAGATTATTAAAAGAGTTAACTATATAAGTATAAATATTGCAAAAATGTATTTTATTGTGTTATATTCTTATTTTTATTAATAAGGATTATATGCAAGCAATATGTTTTAGCGGTTTTACTCAGAAACAAACTGAAAGGTTGCTAGGTTTAGGCTACACAGAAAAACAGGTAGCTGAGAGGGTTAAAGAGGGCTTTAGCCCAAAGCAGATAGCAGACGCTGTCGAAATTAAACTCATTCATGATAGGGTTGAGGTTGCAGCCTATAGAGGCCTTCAGCAAGCTGTAGTTGATTTAAAGCTTGTTACTGCAGGTGATAAGACAGAAATATCAACTGAGCAGTCTAGAACCATTCTTCATACCTATGTAAAAGCTGCGGCTCATAGGGTAATGCGAGCAAAAGATGGATATGTTACTGTGAGAAGTAACTATCTTGATAGCGCTCAGATGGCGCCTATAATCAAAAACGTTCCTCTTATTGTACGAGATCGAGATAGTAAGCTTACAAATGCTACATACTCAACATTTGAGGGACTTGTGCAGGCTCTTGATGATCATAATACCTTAGTAAATGGCATACTTTTTAATGCTTGGGGAGTGCCGCATAGGGAAGATGTATCGCATCTTGATGTAATTAAAAAAGAAGCCGGATATATCGGTCCTCCCAATAAGACCGATACCGCAAATACTACGGTATTGAATAGCTGCGAAAAGTGATAAGATTTGACGCATGAAAATATTTGATAGCTTTTATAGACATAATTTAGCCTGCCAAGACAAGCTTGAGAAGCTCCGCTCCCTTCTTGCCACAAGTTTTGGTATAGATGATTTTTGGCATATTACACTTTATGAAAATGGGCAGCTTGCAAATGTTTCTACAAACTATGAGCAGTGGGGCCACTTTTGGGATGACGAACATTATAAAAGTCTGCAGTTTCTTATTGCGCCATCAAAGTTGAGAGACTCCTGCTTTCAGCTTTCTTTTGACAAGGAGTTCGTTGCTGTTACAGATTCATTCAAAGATATATTTCCGCAGTATCATCCCTTTATTATAATTCAAAAAGAAAGTGATACTGTTGCCCATGTCTTTGGCTTTGCGGCAAGAAATATAGCTCCTCATCTTGAATCATTTTATCTAAACAATCGTGCAGTTTTACTTAGCTTTATCAAACATTACTTATCATCTAGTGCTACATTCACAAATCATAAAGATGAGCAGATGATTGATATTGCAGCGCTTCGTGGAAGAGATTGCTTCTATAACAGAGCGTATGGAAATAACGCGCTTGTTGATCAGCAAAGGCATGCGGGCTTTTTTACAGCTATCGGCGTAGAAGAGATCCTTTTTTCGCAGGCTAAGACGCTCTCGCCCCGAGAAAAAGCTGTCCTTTTAGGTGTCTACGAAGGAAAAACCGCCAAAGAACATGGCAAAGAGCTCGACCTTTCTCCACGTACTATCCAATTTTATCTCGATAATGCAAAAAATAAGCTCGGCATCTTATCACGAGATGAGCTCTTTGAAAGCATTCATATCCTCAAAATGGCCGGCTATTTATAGCTTTGTCAGTTGACAGCCCAAGCCCAGCCCCGAACATTATTTCCAACTGCTGCTTGTGGAGAATAGTACTCATAGAGAAACTGTTTAATCCTTATAATAGAGCAGGTAAAAACTAAAGGGGTTTTCTATGAAAATAAAGATAGTCGCAATTTTTCTGCTCTCACTCTGTTCGGCAACCGTCGGAATTGATGCTGGAGAAGTCATGAATACGGAACATGCACAGCAGCACCAACAAAAATTTGATGATGAGTATTTTGAGATACATGAGGGGTTTGAAAAACTTCGTCACACGCTTTTACATCTCATGAAAACAACCGGCAAAATTGCTGCATATTGCGAGGCAAAAGAGCATGGAAAAGAATTAGATACTAGCCAGCTAGTAAATGAAGCTATCCCCGATTTACTTATATACGCCCTTGAGTTTGCTAATCTGTATGATATAGACCTTGGAGAAAAATATGATGAGCGTCTTGAAGTTCTAAAAGAGCGAGTTCTAGAGGTGCGAGAAAAGAGGGAAGAGCGATAATAGATTAGCTCTCGATAGTTTGCTTTTTTAGTCTCTGGTCTACTACGTGCGAAATTGTTGAAATCATTGAGTCTCACTACTCTATTCATAAATGCGAATGAGATGGTCGGAAAAAGTCAACTTGTGACAGTGTAATTCGTGTTCAATCAACATCCCAAGTCGCTTCCGAGGGTTTGGAGTGCGTTTAGGAAGGAAGGGGAGTCAGAGATTTTTGCAAAAAAAAGCTCATCTTCGTTTTCTACGATAGGCATTGCTATGTGGAGGAGTTTTTTGCCTGCGTCAGTAAGGGTTGGGCTTTTGCTGCGTCCATCGTGAGTGAGAATGTTGATGAGCTGCTTTGTTTTAAGCGAGCGAAGCACTTGCGAAGTGGTGTTTGGGTCGAGTCCGGCAAAGCGTGCAATTTCGACCTGCTTGACAGGATCTTTTGTGTGTGCAGTAAGCCATCCAATAGATGCAAGCAGCACAAACTGGGGATGGGTAAGACCAAGCGGTTTTAGTTTGGCTTCGATCTTTCTTCGCCAGAGACTGCTTACCTTCCAAAGGAGATAGCCCGGACTCTCTTCCGGGCCGTTATACTGGCTACTAACTTTCATATATTCCTGAGTGTACGGCCAATTTTATTGAGTATAAAACATCTTAGCCTTTTTGTTCCTCATGGAGTTTGTAGATGCGTATTCGATGGCCATCTGGATCCTGCAGTACAAAGGTTCTCCCAAAGTCCATATCAGTTATTTCCTGGGCCATAAGATAATTTTGCTCTTTCATTGCTCTGTATGCACTGTCGATATTCTGCTCGCTAAATGATATCTCAGCACTTGATGGCAGCGCCTCTACTTTTGGTTCTGCTGTGTGTCTAGACCAGCAGCCAAGCTGTATATCATTATCTAGCTGAAAGAGGCAAAAGGTAGCAGATGATTCTAACGGTTCTCGATTAAGGAGTTTTTTATAAAATTGGCAGCTTCGTGCTGGCGAATCTACAAAGAGCAATACAATTCCTAATTTTGGTGTAAACATGTCCTTTTTCCTTGGTTTTAAACTGTACGTATAAGTATAGTACGTATGCGTATTATATACAAGAGGATTATGAATAACGTGATTTCTTTGGAGAGTTGAGTTATAGTAGAAACTCTTACAGGGAGAATCTCTTGGAACGTACGCCCAATTGCCCAAAATGCGGCTCAGAGTATACTTATGAAAGTGACAATTTGTTTATTTGCCCAGAATGTGCCCATGAGTGGTCAAGGGAAGTTGAGGCTGAGGCAGCGCCAAGCGAAAAAGTGGTAAAGGATGCTCATGGCAATATCCTGAGCGATGGAGATAGCGTCACCATCATTAAGGATATCAAAATTAAGGGCACTTCATCTGTTATTAAAGCAGGTACGAAGGTAAAGGGGATACGAATTGTAGATCCAGTCAATGGTCATGATATTGATGCTAAAGTTCCAGGATTTGGGCCAATGATGCTAAAATCTGAGATCGTGAAAAAAGCTACCTAATACTATATTTAAGATCTTTAGATCGTTCTTGACTTCTTGCATGTGCAAATCCTATCATCTGATTTCTTTAAATAGGAGTCACCATGTCATTTTCTCTCGATCTACGAACCATTGTTACAAAGTTTGAGTCAATCGACCCATCTGTACACAGTATCAACGATAGCTGCGATCCCATTGCAAAGCGCTCTCAGTGGCAAAATTTTTGGGGCTGGGTGATTAGCCTGCTTACATTTGGACTCTGTGCAAATAATGGAGATCTCGATCGAACAACACGTTCGATCGTTGATGTTGCAAATAAGCACTTCGAAATGGGTGAATGGAATTCCCCTAAAGACCTCAAAAAAATGCAGAGAACATTTTCAAAGCTTGAGTCTATCGTTTCTGCAAATGGTGGAAGCGAGCGATCAAAGGTTCACCTCCTTGCTGACCGTGTACAAGCACTTATAGGGCCCTCTTTGAATGATATGATGTGCGCACTTGAAATTCCAAAAGAGTTGGGCGAGGATTTTGTACCATCCGATGAACTAAAGGCAAGCATCGAGACAATTGAGAGAAAGGTGACAGCATCCCTTATATGGGAAGACTATGCCGAGGTAAAGGATACTCTTGCCCATTTTCAAAGTGATCCAGTGAAATTTGAATTAGTTGTGTCAATGGTCTTAGATTATTGTAAAAAGTATCCAGACTCGCGTGAGCTTATTTTTGCAGATGTTAGCTGGCCATCAGATGAGCTAAAGAAGAGGCTATTAGGATAATCAAGTAGCGTATGGGCAAACAATAAAAAGATATAATAATAAATTGTAACTTTCATTGTTATTATCATTATATCTTTTTATCCTTACTTCTTTAGATTTCGTTTACAAAAACGCGTATGATATTTATAATTTCGATATTATGAGTATTTCAAGCGTGATTTCATACATTTTTAATCATGAATCTGATTCGACAAAAGAAGAAGTTCAAAAAAGGTTGCCAAAAGAGTTGGAAAAATTTCAACTTGCTGTACCCCGCTGTTCTCTTTCGCTCTATGAAGTTTTAAAGAAAAATTGGGATATGCTGCCCGATTATAAAACAATTTCGCCAAAAGTCTTAAAACGTCTTATCACAGATGTTTCATCAAGTGGGATTCCACCAGAGTTTTCGCTCAAATATCATACTCAGATTGGCTGGGGACTTTTTGTGGCTCCTCGTAGAACTATAGATGCCAAAAAAATTGTCGGCATATACACAGGACATGTACTTCTTGCAAGTCCTAGAAAGCCGCAAGATGCAGCCCGCCTTGGATCAGATGATAGCTATAGTTTTCGTGTAGAATCAGATCCTATCTATCTTACTAAACATGAATATAACAAACTGGCTCGTGAGCAAAGTGTGAGGGTTGATCGTGGGTATCAGCTTTCAAAAGGGTTAGAGATTGTCGTAGATGCTGCAAAATGTGGCAACTTTACTCGCTTTATCAACCATAGTATAAATCCAAATCTAAAGGCTTCTTGCAGACTTGCAAAGTTTGCAGGAGGATCTCAAATTATTATCGTCTTTATTGCTAAAAGAACCATATTCGAAAATGAACCGCTTTCCCTCGATTATGGTCCAGGTTACTGGAAGAGCAAGGGTATTACTCCAAATAGGCTGCTTTTTACAGAATTTGCTTAGATGCTCTAATCTAATAACTAAACTACAAAGACATTGAGCGCTACCCAGATAGATGAGAGCTCGCTCCTCTGTAGTGAGTTAGAGACTATTTAGAGAGAGAAAGTTTAGTAAATTTCTTGGTCACTTCATCAAGCTGATCGATTAGGTCACATGCATCGTAATCGCTGATCGCATCATTTAGAGCATAACTTCTCGCTTTGGGGATTTGCGAGTTTTGTTCACGTGCAAGTACTAGCCAGCATTTAGCAAGCGTGTGCGGTGTCATATGCAGCTTTAGCCGCTCAATTGTACTGATCGCCTGAGCTATATCAGTTTTTGCTTCAAACTGCACAATTTTAACAACTAATGCGTCATCCATTATGAGAGAAGCTTGTTGTTTTGCCTTTTCTAAAAAAAGATCCCTCTTATAGCCTCTTTCAAGAAACTCCATGATCACAGCACCTATGTTATAGTGAAATGGGAGCGCTTTGGAATCATTAAATAGGGATTCTAGCTCTTCAAGTCTTATCGTAGGGTCATCTCTTGACAGCAAAAACAGCAGATAAAACCTGCATGATGGATCGTCTACAAGATCAACAAGACTACGTGCAGTGTGCAGGTCATATTTAGCGGCAAGTGGAACAAGTTGTTTTAGTAATGCGTACAGATATTGTTTAGGAATGGTATGGAGCTCGGCAAGAGCTGCATCGAGATCTACCTCTGCTTGAATCGCAAGAACATCACCATATGTGGACCGATATTCATCTTGAGTAGAGGCTACTTTTGCATATGCTTTTGCTTTCGTAAAGTCATGAGGGGCAAAAAGCTTTGCACACTTTGCGTGAAAGAGTGCAAGTTGCGATTTGGTTAGATTTCTTCTGTATCGCTCTGTATCAAGCTTTTCTGCGATATGTTCATACCCGCCGAGAGGATCTGCTTCAGCAATTTTAAGATATGCTTCAAATCGAAGCTCGCAGCGAGATATTTTCAACGCTGTTTCTAAGGCTGCAGTATAGTCAAAGTTCTTGATGAGTGCAGTGATGAACTTCATCCTTGCAAAATCTTTATAGGGTTTAGCCAGACGGTTGCTAATAAGAGTTTGGGCCTCTCCTAGATTATTTTGACTTAGCTCAAGGTCAATAAGTGCAGCTGTCGTAGCATTATCATTGAAGGCTGTAGCGGCATCTCTTGCCTTGCTCATACTCGCATGACTCAAAAAACGTACAAAGTGCTGACGGAAAAATTCGCTGCCATATGTGCGCTCTTTATGGGCTAATTTTTTGAATCTATAGAAACACTCTTTATGAATAATTCTCGTGCATAATGTAAGCTCTGTTTGAATACACGATTTCCAGATTCGGCACACTTCTTGGCAACGACCAAGTGTACTGTCATCTAAATCCTGTAAAATTTTGCATAAAAGAACTCGTGGAAGACGAGCAAAAGGCGTTGTTAAGGCTCCAATGAAGCGCCTTTTTGCAGGAGAGGGTCTAAATTGAATTGCTGGATAAATACTAGCTTGAATGACTTGTGTGGACATTTTCGATTCCGATTTCTGCCTCTAATGATACCACAAGTAGAAAATAGAGTAAAAGGCTTGATGAATACTACGTTTTGCCTGCAAAATAGCTCCTTACTATAAGGGAGATATAGAGTATGGGCTTGATGGAACAGATAAATACAGGCATTAAAGAGGCGATGAAAGGACAGGATAAATTACGTCTTGAGACCCTCAGAATGCTTAAGGCAAAGGTTATTGCTGTTGATGCAAGAGGAAATCTCCCTGATCCTGATATTCTTAAGCTCTTTAAAACCTATCATGGCAACCTCCAAGAAGCTTTGCACCAGGCAGAGAGTGCAAATCGTCCCGATCTAGCTACGCAGCTTAAGGGAGAGCTTCAGATCATTGAAGAGTTTTTGCCAAAGATGCCCTCGCATGAGGAGACAAAAGAGCTTGTCAAAGCTGCAATAGTACAATCTGGAGCACAGTCACGAAAAGAGCTTGGGCTTGTGATGAAAAGCCTAAAAGAAACAAATAGCGTCTTTGATGGCAAGCTTGCTAGCGATATTGCAAGAGAGCTTCTTCCAGAATAGTAAATTTTATATTTCAAAATGGGCTGCTCGGTCTTTTATTGCAGTAAACACCATTGATGCATGATAGCCATCTGTAAGGGCATGATGGAATTGACAGGCGATAGGAATGGTAGTTTTATCGCCCTCCTTTGTGTACTTGCCTATTGTAAAGATTGGTAGCAGATAGCGAGCATCGTCGTAGATATTTAGATTGAAGGCAGTAAAATCAATCCATGGAATGCATGAGATATGAAATGTGTTTAGAGGGTCTTCACCCTTTGGCGAAAAGGCTTTAGACTCGCCGTAGCGCATAGTATCATCAAGAAAGCTTTGATGGAATTTGCTAAAATCATGCGCATAGACTGTCCAAAGCGATGAAAATGTTTTGTCATCATCATGAAAAATCGTATAGCTCGGAAAGAGGACGTCCCAAACCCCAAGCCTTCCATCGAGATCAAAATTTGTCCGTAGTAGCTCTTGCTCATTTACCGCCTGTGATATGATATGGATGAGGCAAGGGTAGAGCTTTATCTCGGCTTTTTTACATGTATCTAGCAGTGATGTTATGTCAATATGTACAGTTATGCTATAGGTGCACTTTACCGCATTGTAAAAGTGGTCAAAGTAGGGTTTTCGGGCCCAGGTATTGATGTCGATAGGGGAAAAGGTTGCCACCGTAAACTCCAATAATTTTATTTACAAAAAACAATAATTTATTTATAGTTATGGCACTATTTTACGGGCAGTGTCATTTATTTTATATTGTGAATCTGTGTCAACAAAAGAAGACGTGCAAAAAAGGTTTCCAGGAAAATTTCAATTGGCAATACCTCATTGTTCCCTCGCGCTTTATCAAATATTAGAGAAAAATTGGGATAAGATCCCTGCGTATGAGGTAATTAGTGCTAAGGTGTTGAAAAGACTAATTCAGGAGGTCTCCTCAAATGAAATCCCTCCTGACTATTTGCTTAAATACCACCCTATGATTGGCTGGGGAGTGTTTGTTGCTCCAGGCAAAACAGTACGTGCGCACAAAATCGTTGGAATATACACAGGCAATCTGCTCCTCGTTAATCCAAGAAAGCCAAAATGTGCTCCAAAGCTTGAATTGGATGATAGCTATAATTTTTTAATAGAAACAGACCTCATCTATCTGACTGATGAAGAATATGCTGATCTCTCAAATGAGGGTAGTGCACGAGTCGACCAAGGATATAAGCTTTCAAAAGGCCTTGAGTTCATAATTGATGCTTCAACATCCGGCAATTTCACCCGTTTTGTCAATCATAGCAGTAATCCAAATATAGAGGCTTGTGCGAGGATTGCAAAATTTGATGATGGATGGCAGGTCATCATTGTATTCATCGCCAAAAAAACTATATTCGAAAATGAGCCTCTTTCAATTGATTATGGCCCAGGCTATTGGAAGAGTAAGGGCATTACCCCTGCTGAGATTCTCTCTACAGAGTTCCTATAGATCCTCTGTCATTTCTTTACACAAAATTAATGATTTCTTTGCCTTTGGTTTACAAGACTTAGCTACTGTTTGGTCATAAACAAAAAGGAGAGAGGTTATGACAATATATAGCATACCAACAGGAAAGGCCCCAGAGCTTTATGGAGAGGTAGGATCTGCCATTAGGGACATGCCTCAAGATAGCACAACAACAGCTAAAAAAGCCTACAATGATGCCGTAGAACGGATCACAATACAATTTCATGAAGATAGTGCCGCCTACGATAAAGCACTTCCTAGCCTACTTGAAAAGAAGCTCGTTGCTGAGAAGGATATTGATAACGCCCGTCTAAAAAATACTATCGGACTGATAGCAACCATTGCAACAGTTGTAGCAACTATTGGTCTTGCAATTTGTTCAATAACCCTAAGAAGTGTTCCATTTGGTCTTTCTGCTTTTGCATGCGGACTTTTATTTATACCTTCAGGACTTATTCAAGGACATTTTTCATCTACTGTAGCTCGGCTTGAGAAGGACATTGATGCCCCCACATCCCTCAAGCCGAAGCTCCAGCTTCCTACCTATCAACAGGAGCATGATTTAGAGCTTAGAGAGACAAGATCGCGTATCAAAAATGAGCTTGCCGAAACACGGACGATAAAAAGGATTGCAAATTCTGGATATGGTAGGGATCAAATACTCTCATTTGCGCTCTTAGATGGTCTTGCACCTAAAGAGGGAAATGCAAGAAAGCAGTTTTATGCAAAAGCGGTGCAGCTTATCGACGCATATACGCAAAATCAAAAAATTCGGGAAGATGCAGTCATAAAGGTTGAGGAGCAGTTTGAAAAGCAAAAAGACCATTTTATTCCGCAAGGATATCGCTTTAGACATGCGGTTGGCATAAGCAAAATGAGTGAAGCTGGCGATGCACTAAACAGACAGTGGAAAGAAGATGCCCTAAGAGCAGTACAGGCAGAATTCAAAAATGCCGAAAGTCAAATAGAAAGAGAGTTTGCAGCTATTCTCTAGTTTGCATCCTCGAAAACTACCAGTAAGAGCCTTTTTTCAAAGGCTCTTACTTTTTGTTTTTTTTATTCATCTTGTTTGTTGTTTTTTAATATATTATATCATATAAATTTGCACTTAATATGTTTGTAATATTTATTAGGTGTGGTTGTGATTAATTTTCGATCTTTTCCTGAGGTTCTTTCTAAGGTTGGTCAATTACCTAGGAGTACCTTAGAAATCTTTAGGCTGAAAGAGAAAACATACAATGAGCTTTTTTCTTCACTTACAGAACAAGAGCAGCAAGTTGTTTCTAGCCATTCTGAACGCGCAGATAGGTGTGTAAAAGAGTTAAAAGAGCGACCTTCCGGAGAGATATATGCGACTGCAGTAGAGAGTCTTTTAATTATAGGAGATTATCTTAATCGAAAAAGGTTTTTAGGCGATCATTCAGCTCTCCTGCAACCTCTATATGATAGTTTATCTGAAGATGAGAGAAGAGACATTCTTCCAAGAGTTATATCATGTGAACCTCAGCATGTTTGGCAAAAAATAGAGAGCGTATTTCTCTTTAAACGACTTGCTAAAGAAAAGCGAGACATATACTCCTATCCTGTCCATGTCCTCGCTAAGCCTTGCATGAGGAGCCAAGATAGAGCAGCATTGGAAATGTTTCTAGAAAATAAACCAGCAAATACCTTCCACACCTATCTAGGACATTTGGCAACTATACTGCCTAAAATTAAAGTAGATCGATGGCCAAGCATATCTTTTGATATGGGAATTCAGAAGGAAAAAATTGCGTCCATTTTGGCAACTCTTATGAAATCTATTAGTAAGATAGATTCTGATATTCTTTCTGAGCTTATAAAAGTCGTTAAAATCTATCAAGATAAGCCTCATGCTCTCTTTGCTTGCTGTCCACTTCTTTCTCTTTGCAAGACAAAAAAGTATCTAGCCCACATCGCACATGCCGTGGCTCAACTGCCTGATCTCGAAAGACGAAGGCTTGTGAGAGAGGTTGTAGATGCTAGTAAGAGCCTAAAAACAGATGAAAAGGTATATCGAAAACTTCGAGAAATAATTGCTTTACGCACAGATTCGAAACTTTCAGATCCTTTTGAGATCGAAAGTTTTGCATGGAAAGTATCAGTGCCATCTGTAAATAAGCCTCTCTATCCAGGTCCTGATATTACATTGACTAAAGAGCAAGTAGAGGAAGATCCTGTAGCTCTCCTCTACGATATTTTACGATTCATTGAGCAAAAGGATGCTTCAACATTTTCTGTCGCTATAGAAGGTGAGAAAGTATTTAGTGCAAGGGACTTTATCCCAATGTTGTTTAGAAGTGTTTGTCGACATATGCACTTTATAGATCCATCCCGAGACACGCTCTACCTTGAAAAAACAGAGCTTACGTGGGAAGAGGAAAAAGCGCTTACTGGACTTGGCAAGATGCTTATCTACTGCTTTGAAAATGGCTACCATCTAGAAAAGCAAGTTGATAAAAGCGTCTTTATAGCGCTTTGCCTGTTACGAGATGCCCATCTCCTCGTTCCTCTATCCGAGATGCACTTTGATGTTTTCTATCCTATCTATAGGGCAATGAAAGGATTGGATGGTCGCGAGGAAGAAAAGAAAAGTCTTATACAAGCTATTTCAAACGCAATTATTCCCTGCATTGCGATAAGACGCGGTATAAAAAAGCATTTAGGGATAACAGGAGAGCAATTTCAAAGCTCTATTGAGGGCAAGCTTTGCAAACTAGAAAAAAAGGTTTAACAGATAGCTAGCTTACAACCCAAGGCTTTGAAAAACAAGAGTTTACTGTAATAAATAGTTTTTCCACAAGAGATTGGCAGAATCCTTTTTAAGCTGGTTTAGGAACTGCTAGAGACCAGTTGCGATCTGGGTGGTGAAAGAGTATCACAGTAAGTACTGCCATGCCCATGATGCCGGCAAGCAGCAAAAAGGCGCCTTGATATCCACCTGTTGTATCGATAAGCCAGCCAGTAAGGGCTGGTGCTATAATACCTGCAAGAGAAAGGCAGCTTGTGCTTACCCCTTGCGATGTTCCTGCTCGCTCTTTTGCAATATCAATATTTACGCTAAAGAAGGCAGGCTGCGACATAAGACCAAAGCCTAGCCCAAGACTTAAGAAAATAAGGGACATGCTAAGAGTGCTTGTATAGCTGAGGAGTATAAAGCAGATGCCCGCAATAAGCTGGCTTACCCAAATGAGATATGATCGTGCCATGCGGCCATTGCCAGTTTTTTTATAGAGTGCATCTGAAATGATTCCGCCAGCTTTTAAGAAAATAGCTCCCACAAGCCATGGTATAGAGAGATACCAGCCTACACTTTTAAGGTTAAGGCCATGCTGGTGCAAAAAATATCCTGGCAGCCAAAGCGTGGCAAAAAAGAGCATATAGCCAAAAGCAAAATAGGCAATATTGTTTGCAATAAGGGTCGGATGCAACAGTATAAAGCGCCAGTCAATGCTGGCCTCTTTTTTGTCCAGTTCCTTGCTTTTTGCTAAACTGTTGCTAATATAGTCTTTTTCTTCTTGGTTTACGTAGCGGCAATCTTGCGGGCTATCTGTAAAGAGCCAGTACCAAATGCCAGCCCAAACTACTCCTACGAGGCTAATCATTAAAAACATCTCTTTCCAACCATGATTCGCAACGAGGTAGGATATAATAGGGGCGCCAAGGCAAGATGAGAGGGGAATAGCAACTAAGCCAAAAGAGAGTGCTCTTGCACGTTCATTAGGAGTCAGCCAGTTACCGATGGAGCTTGCCATAGCAGGAAAGTGAGGTCCTTCACTTACACCCAGTAAAAATCGCAACGTTATAAAACCCCAAAAGCCGGAGGCAAGACCAAAGCTTGCTACACATAGTGACCATGAGATAGCAGCAAGGGGCCAAACGATACGAGTGCCCCATACATCAACAAGCCATCCGCCTACAGCAGTCAGGAGGACATATCCCACGCCAAATGCTGACAAAATCATCCCAAATTGGGTATCGGTAAAGCCAAATTCTTTTTTAAGGGGTTCAATCACAAAAGAAATTGCCGATCTATCTATATAGTTAACGAGTGTTATAAAGAAAATCAGGCTCGTCACAGTCCAGCGGTAGTTTGTACGGTTTGCAGGTTTCATTGTCATAGAGCTCCCCTATATAACGGCCGCTGATGCTAACAAGGAATTGCAAAACTTTCCACCAGATTTTAGCAAAGGGAAAGGGGCTGGACTTTGCGATTATGCAATTTTTTGGTTATTTGCAATCTAGAATTGGGATCAGGCCTGGGCTGTCAAAAAACTTTCAAGTTTTAACTGTAAAATTTCTTTAAACTTGTGACCAAATTTTTTCCATGGAAAGTAGATTTGTTTTAGAGCCCTTGGGCGACTTATTAAAGCCCAGAGTGACCGTAGGGAACTTTGGGAAGGATATAAACCCATCCTAGAGCCCGTTAGGGCGAATCAATCTTATTCTTTGATATAATTAACAGTAATGTGTGTGATTTGAATCGCCCTGTGCGGGCTCCTAAATGGTCTTATAATGTCCCACAGCTCCCTAAAGGTCGCTATGGGCTTTAATAATTCGCCCTGTACGGGCTCTAAAACAACAATTAGTGATGGGATGGAGATAGACACATTTTTAAAGAAATTTAGATGCTAAAAGTTGAGAATTTTTGACAGCCCAGGCCTGATCTCGCGTGTGCTACTATATTAAATATTCATCATTTTCTACATGTATTTGTTGTTCCCATCCACCGATGTCTTCATCTGCTCTCATCGATTTTCTCCTGTCTGATGCTGATGGAGGAGGAGGGGTTGGCGGTGTTGAGGGTGGGGCAGGGCGAGAGACTGGCTTAGCTGTTGCTGCATGTATAACGACTATGCCAACATCATCGGGTTTGCCAATGTTTTTGTCGATAAAGTCAAAGAGTGGCGAACTTCTGATATGGCCGAAGCGAAGTGATTCTTCGGCAGGCTGTTTCAGATGGTTGCTTTGCTCTTCAAGAAGTTGGTTCCATTCCGCTTCAGGCATCTGTATAGCAGCTTTTATTTCTCCTGCTAGTTTTATAAATTCTGTCATATATGTATTGCATGCAGCATCGAGTGCTTGATCGTGCGCTTTTGTTACATCGGCATTGCGCATCTTTGCTTCATCTCTTGCGGCGAGCTTTTCTTGATCAGCGTTGTCAGTAAGCACTTTGTATTCGCCGACAGGGTTTCTGATCATGGCATCTACAGCTTCATTTATAGCGCTCGCTCTTTTTGATGGCGAAAAGAGGGATAAAAGTTCTTTGAATGGACTTGCCCATCTCTGTTTGGCAACGATTTTCGTCATTTCCGCTCGTAAATCATCAGTGATTTCTTTAATGCGAGCTTGATAGGTGGGATCTGCAATGGTTTTTTGTTTAGCGTCCGATGTCGCTTTAAACTCCTCTTCGAGGCCATGCAGGCCAATCTGCAGCTTTGCACCCCATCGAACAGAGGGGGCATTGGAGCTGTGATCAAATACGGCTTGGGCAGGATCGGCTGAATTCTCTAGTATTTGCGCTGCCTTCATGGTGACATAGGCGTCGTGGAGAGCTTGAAGATCTGCATCTTGCGATTTATCGCGCTTTTTGTCCATCCAGACATCTGCTCTTGTAGGAAGCGCATCAGGGTTTGCTATCTGGACAGCATATTTTGTGCCTTGAAGTTCATTGTAGGCTTGTTTTGGGGAAACTGCATTTGTTTTTGCCTCTTGGTTATCGCCTGAGCCATCGCTTTCAAGCACACAGTAGTCTCCGGTTTTCATTTCCTTGACAAAGAGCTTAAAGGCTCCTTGGCTCTTTGTGTCCATTTTATCATCGCCAAGAGAGCCTCCAGAATCACTGTAGGGCTTGTCAAACTCACTTGGCGTCATATTTTCAACAGTGCCGTCGCTATGTCGATAGAGAATGCGGGCATCACCAACAGTTCCACCAAGAAGAAGCTGCCTGCCATCCTCAGCATTTATTCTGAGGGTAAATGCGCACGTTACCTTGCTTCCTTCATCAGAGCGAATGCGTGCTCTTTGGTTAAAGTGTGTCTGTTCCAGCAGTGTGGCTATTGATTCTTTCATTTTACCGGCATCGTTGCCATGCTCTTGTACAATCTTTGTAAGCCCTCCTATGAGCTCATCTGCTGCTTTTTTTGCTCCTGCAAAGCATTTGGGGTCATTTCCTGCTGCATCTATCACCACGCCGACAGTGTGTGTGTCAAAGTGAGCCGTTGCGACGAAGTCCGCGCACTTTTCATTTGATGAATCAATATAGGCCTTGCAGCGCACTATTTGGCTTGTGTCACTTGTTTGGCTTTTATAGGGTGCGGCATTGGGGTCTTGCAGGGCTACGTGATTGGTATCTACTTCTTGCCTTCCAAGTGCTTGTGGGGTAGGAAGTTTTGTAAATGGGGCAGTAAATGAGAGGCCTTCAGTCTGCTTTTGAAGGGCAGCTCTAACAGGTTCGATATCGCGTTTTGTATCGCTGTATGCGCTACTTGCCTCTTTAAGCTTTGCTACATCACCTTGATAGCCTTCCTTAGGCTGCTCTTTTTTGTAGAGGGCATCTAGTCCAAACCGCTTCCAGTGCTGCTCTGCAATGCCGCCTGTTTTTGTTTTAACGCCGATCTTTATAAGTGCTTTTTGGAGGGGACTTTCGGTGGGTACTTTTAGGGCGGCATCGAGTGCATCTACATACTTTGAAGTGTGGATTAGAGTTTGCCTGACGACATTATCAGTTGCAAGAAGGGTTTTAATATCTTTTTTGCTAAATTTAATAAGTTCTTCGCCCTTATCTTTTTTTTGGGCTACCAGATCCTCAGAAAGGGCCATCCAGCCAGCTTTCGTAAGGTAAAGTGTTTTGCTCGCTCCTTCTTTGGAAAGTGCCTTTAATGAGCCTGTAAAAGAGCCAATATCTAGGTTTTTCTGGGCAGCTTCTTTGGCATCAAAGCTTGCCCCGGACGTTTTTTGTTCAAAAAATTCGTTATTATTGCCGCCAATCGCAGACATAATACACCTCCTAGGGCTATTTTAATTATCTCTCCCAGATGAATTATATACAATAAACAATTTAATATATAATATATGGGGGTATTAGTAGGATTAGGTTCGAATTTAAACTTGAGTGTAACTGGTTTTTACTTTACTCTGTTTATATGAGCGCTATTGATCGAGTATATAACTACGTATCATCTATTGGAGTTAATGGGAAAAGTCCAAATTGTCTTATTAATGATAATTTAGAGCTTGTTCCTAAAAAAAAGCCTATTGTTCAGCAGGCTTTAGATTTCTTTACTCAATGTCTTAGGAAGAAAGCGGCAAGTGTTAGCATCAGCGACGTTATTAATACACTAAATCATCTTATAGACTCACCGGAAAGCTCTCGATATGAAAAGTGGCAAGCATCTTTTGTATGGAGTGTTCTTGAAGGCATTAGATCAGGTCGAGATCCCAAGCTTGCACACCTTGCAAGGCTCAATCAACTTCGCTCTTTAGATGAGCATGCAAGGGATGTACAAGTCTATGTGGATCGCTACATGAGAATACAGTCCTGTAATGAAACAAAAACCTACAATCGCTGCTTAACTAAACTACAAAAGGCAGCTTCGAAGTTCGGAAGCTTACCTCCAGATTCCCTTGCCCTTATTTTCTGCCATCTCTCACTATCTGATTTGATAAAAGTAGCATCAGTTTGTAAAAGGTGGAGAGCTATTGCTTCACGTTTAGATGTTGAGAAAAGAGTTTTTTGTAAAAAAGAATATATTCCTTATCTTTCAAGCCTTATCCGAACTGAAGGGCCTCTTCTCGAAGATGTGCTCAAAAATAGGCGCCTTCTTTCCACCTATAAGAATGATGGTATTCATAAAAATAAAATACTTTTATATCCACATATATCTTTTCAAATTCAAGGGCATGGTAATAATTTAATACTTGGTTATGAGAATTTAATACGTGTACATAAAATTGATGAGACTATAATTTCTCTAAGTCCACATCCAATTGCTGATGCGACAATCATCCCTTATTCTGAAACGAGATGCTTAGTACTTGCAGGCAAAAGATCTGAGAGACTTACTTCTATTTATGAAGTAGACTATGAAACAGGACGGTCGAAGCTTCTCTTTTCTCCAAATATCTATTTTCAACTTCGCACATGGATACTGGCACAGGACGAGGTTCACCTTGTAGCTCACGATATGTCTCGTATCATCACTATTGATATGAGAAAGGCAACACTTTCTGAAGGGCAGTTGCCCGATTCAACTAAAAAGCATTTTGGGCATCATTTGTATATCTCTTTTAATGATCTATCAAACTGTTATGAAGTTCGAGATTTTAGAGATTCAGCAAAAGCAGCTGTAGCTATTGCCAATAGCGCACGCTATGAGATTCGACGAATCGATCAAGATGTTCTCTATTTTTATGATAGTGATGCTGCAAAAGAGGAGAGCATAGTTGCCATTGATCCTAAAACTGGTAGCGAACTTGGTCGCTACCCGGTCTCTATACCATTTTTTTACAGACAACATGAGCCGCCACAAGTGCCAAGGGTTTTTGCTTGCGAGGGTCTTCTCTATGTTGAATCCTACTTTAAGGTCTCATCACACGATCTTCTTACAGGAAAATATGTCTATTCTCCATCAGTAAGCAATGCAAACTTGCTCGGTGTTACCGGCAATAGGCTCCTCTATCTGCAAGATACAACTCTCTACGAAGTTCATTGAACGTATGCTCTTGCAATTTACCCTCTAGTTAGCATAGGGTGAGCACTATGGATACAGATATCAAAGGGTTTTTTAGAACAGCAGATTCAACCTATCTTGGCGTTGTAGATCATGTGGAGTTTTCGCTCGATTTTGAAGAGGCTTCTAAGGCGATAAAGCCTGAAGCAAGGCGAGAGCTTGCAGATACGATCTTTTATAAAGTGCTGGATAAAACAGAAAAAGAAAACCTTGCAACAGGCTTTACAAGCCTCTACTTTCAAAGTAATGGTAAAAACTATGTTTTGCAGCCTAAAAGCACGCTTGCTTTACGTATTGTAAACTGGTTTTTACGTGTCTTTAAGATTATGAAGGGAGGCTCTAAGGTAGAGTTTGAAGTAGTGCGCTCATGCTTTCCCTCCTTTCTCTATACGCCAAATGTTGTAGTGAATGCTGGAGTGCAGCCACATCTTAGGCTGCATGCAGGTGAAGAGCGACTCAAATCTGCAAAGAGCTACCAAGATCCATTTACCGAGCTTTCAACTACGCTTTTTCAAGATTATGAGCCATTTCATAAATGGAAGGATGTAAAGGATCACCCTCTGAGAGATGCTTCAAAATATGAGCTTTGCTTAACAGGTAATACACTTGTTGCAAAACCAATTGAGCATCATACGGTAAGTAAAGAGGAAAGACAAAAGGTGCTTACTGTGTACAAAGCCTTTCTCTACAAGGAGTTTGGTGAGGATGTCATAAAGCGTATACAGACCCACTATGAATTTGACATTGATAGTATGATCGAAAAGGGCGAGCCGCTTACACCAGAGATCGTATACAGGGTAAATGTTGGCTCAAGCTATATTGAAGAGGATGATGTTGCAAAACTCTTTCGCGATCTTAAAGCAGGTAATCCTCTTCCAGGTAGGTTAAAAAGAAGGGTGCAGCTTACAAAGGAGGAAATTCAGCTGCTAGATATACAAAAAAGTGAAGATTTTGCAAAGGTAATGAATATCTTAACGCTTTCTGATGATGAATTTACAAAAATCTTTACAGGAAGAAAGCTCCACGGAAAAATTAGCTCATGGTACACGCAGGCAGATGAGACGCTTTTTAAACCATGGGTCGATCAGCAGGAATTTTTGCAGACAATAAGGCAGATACCTGGCCGTAATTGGGAGTGCTTTTACGAAGATCTAGCGATGATTTTGTGCAAAAAGCATCTGCACCAAAAAAATCCGGATAATAGCTATCGCGTCGGCGCGCTCATTCCCGCTCCAAGAGTTGAAGGAAAGCCTCAAGAGTACTTTAAGGTAACAAGCTGGATACATAACTCGCGAGGGATCTATTCCTATACCTTAGAGCCAGCTTGCGCTGGAAGTGCACTTTCCTCTATCAAGCTCTATAGGAGCACCTCTCTAAGTCCCTACAACCTTGATGGGGCAGCCTCATACAAAAATGACTTCAATCCAGTAAATCCGCCAGGATATGAAGGTGGGCACCTTCTTGAGAAGTATGAGAAGCCATTTTTTGATAAGCGAACTATTCCCGTTTGGGTAGGCTATCAGCTACTTGCCGAGCAAAAAATAGCAAGCGGCGACCTTGTAGAGGCAAAGAGAGCCCTTGTCTCTGCCAATCAAGCCCTTCGCCAAGAGCTTGAGGCAAAATACAAAAGGCCAACCCTTAGAGAGTTTATTCGCGAGCATGATGCTGAATTCCTCGATCTTGTACAAAAAGGTCGCGAGGAGGGAGTAATTGGCGCCTACAATGCATGGTATCTCCTCAATAACTCTTTACGAAATACTGTACGGTATAAATATAGTGAGCATTCCAAAGAGGCAAAATACCTTAAGGAATTTTTAGTTAAGATGGGGGCTGATGAGCTTCTAACATGGTGGAATTGGCAAGAAAGAGGTCTTCAAGATAAAGAAACGACGCTTCTTACGAGCTTAGAGTCACAAAACGATCTAGCAAGCTGGAGCCGGGCGCTCCATAACTATGCAAAAGAGGTGCATGAGGATGTTGAGTCAAAAACAGCTTCAAATCTTGATTTTGTAGGCCACAGCTTGGGAGCGGCCTGTGCACAGCGTTTTTTAGTATACTACACAGCTGCCAAGGGCAGAATTGCGCTGCCAGGACATAGAGTATCTGCTCAACTCTTTGATGATCCTGCCATCAACCGCTCAGACAATAAAACGTTTATTGAATTTGGCAACAGACATGCAGATCTTTTAGCAGCACTACAATCAGAATTTCGCATTGTGCGGCGCCAGGAAGCTGGCGATCCTGTGCCACAAAGCGGCGATGTGCACCTTGGTGCAACTAAAACAAACGAGCAGTATGCGCAAGCAAGGAAATGGCTACAGTTTGATGCTAAGCTGCACCTAGCAAGCTCTAAAGCTCGCTATGCTCAAATCCGCGACTATACATCTTCGCATGGCAGGCTTTTTGCAGGCGGCATCACGCAGCATGGGTGGCTGCGCAACTGGCTCAATAAAAAAGTAAAAGAGCTTGAAATATCTGATCCAGAAGAGGCAAAAAGGCTTCGTGCTCTTTCAAAAAAGCTTGCTCGTTCAGATTATAAAACTACCCATTTTGATTCTAGAACGCAGTGGATATTTGACCATCCCACAAATAAAGAAATCTGGCTTGGCTTACGAAAGCTTTGGAAACTACCCTTTGGCTTTGACCCCGTCTTTGCTGAGCGTTTACGATCCTATCTCAGTGCCTTTTTTCGCTCAGGATTTTTGTATGCCATGCTTCCAAAAATAATCAGGCAACTTGGCCAGCAAAATCCCCCAGATGATAAAGCGCATGGCGACTGGAAAAAAATATGTGATTCAAAAGGCGTTTTCGTTGTCACCAAAACCTCTCAAAAGTGATAGGTGCTTCCGGGAGAAAAAACAAGATTTACTGGACTTTTTCTCTCTGAAGCTCGCTACATCTCCATCAATTTTTCTTGCAAAAAATAGCTATTTTGTACAAAATGAAGTTGAACTTCAAAATGTACACAGACATGTATAAACGTCAAATCGAAGATGAGCTTAAATCTCTTGCAAGAGACTACCCAGTTGTTACTGTAACGGGACCTAGACAATCTGGTAAAACAACTCTCGTCCGTCTGGTATTTCCAGATAAATCCTATACCAACCTCGAAGACCTCGACACACGCAATCTTGCCAAGCTCGATCCGAGAAGTTTTTTGGAACAGTTTCCTAAAGGAGCAATCATAGATGAAATTCAGAGAGTTCCTGAACTTCTTTCATATATTCAAACTGTTGTGGATAATACCGATGAAAAAGGAATGTTTATTTTAACAGGAAGTCATCAACTTGAACTCAATCAGGCCATAACACAATCACTTGCAGGTAGGACTGCCCTTTTAACTCTTCTTCCTCTTAGTCTTCATGAACTTGAACAGTCAGGGATTGAATTCTCTGTAAATGCAGTGCTCTTAAAAGGTGGATACCCTCGCATATATAAAGATAATCTTGAACCCACAAAAGCCTATCGTAATTACTTTCAAACGTATGTGGAGCGTGATTTAAGGCAAATCATTAATGTAAAAGATTTATCACAATTTGAACGTTTCGTAAGGTTATGTGCAGGCCGGGTTGGACAGATTCTTAACATGCAAGAAATCGGTGGGGAGATTGGCGTCTCATCCCATACTGTCAAGGAATGGATATCTATCCTGGAGGCATCTTTCATAGTTTTTCGTCTTCAACCCTATTTTGAAAATTTTGGCAAACGAATTACTAAATCCCCAAAACTCTACTTTACTGATGTGGGCCTTGCAACCTATCTTCTTGAGATAGAAAATGAAGTTCAAATAAGTCGAGACCCGCTTAGGGGGCATCTATTTGAAAATCTCATAGTGCTTGAATTACTAAAGTGGCGCTTAAATTTAGGATTAGATCCTCACCTATACTACTTTCGTGATGTCCAAAAAAATGAGGTAGATGTGATTTATAAAAAAGGAAATATACTTGTTCCTATAGAGATCAAATCCTCTAAAACTTTTAATTCTGAATTTTTAGAAAAGCTACACTATTTTCAAAAACTTGCAGGCGATAGGGCACCTCTTGGCTACGTAATTTATGCAGGAGATATACAGCAACACATTACATCTATCGAGCTCTTAAACTATATGCACGCAAGTACTGCAATCCAGTAATTTTCTGGAAAAAAGACGAGACTAAGAAAAACTAATTAACAGTTCATTTTCGATGACAATACAGATAAAAGAACAGATAGATCAGTCGTTACATCTTTTGCAAGAGATATTTGGGAAAGACCTTTTAGGTGTTTATCTCTACGGCTCAGCAGTGGCTCAAGGCTTACAAAAATATAGCGATGTAGACATACTCGTGGTAGCGAATAGGCAAACAACTTTGGAAGAAAAGTTGCAGCTTGCAAAGTCTTTATTAGCTATCTCCGGGGTCTATTTAAAGAGCGAAAAGCGCCCGATTGAGCTGACGATTGTTGTAGCAGGGGAGGTTAATCCGTGGCGCTATCCACCTACTTTTGACTTTCAGTATGGTGAATGGCTTCGAGATGAGTTTGAAAAAGGGAGAGTCGATCTATGGCCAAGCAAAGAAATGCCAGACCTTGCAGTACTCATAACGCAGGCGCTTCTTAAAAATAGTATTCTTTATGGTCCTGCTGCAAGCAGCCTTCTTGCCAAAGTGCCTTACCCCGATTTTATCAAGGCATCTATTGCCGATCTAGATAGTTTCATGCTAAACCTTGGATCTGATACGCGTAATATCTTACTTACTTTAGCCCGCATCTACTACACGCTTACAACAGATAAAATTTGTTCAAAAGCAGATGCCGCTACTTGGGTAGTAGATCACATTCCAGAAAGCTATAGGCCTGTTATAGAGCGAGCCAGGGCAATATGTGTCGGTGAGGAAGAGGAGAGGTGGGAGAATATCCAGGATACTGTGATAGAGACTGCACAGTACTTAGTAAGCAAAATTAGAGAAAAGGCCTCATTGCTCGAAGCAAATGGAGAGTGGGATCGTCATTCAATAAACAACTTCGCAAATACTTGAATTTCATAGCTACAATAAAAAAGCCACTCAATTGTGAGTGGCTTTTTTTGTATCCTTTGCCTTTTTTGCTTATTGGCAGGATTCGCAGTTAGGATCTGCAAGCGAGCAGGCCTTTACGGTCTGCTGCTGCATCTCTTGCGTTTTACGCTTGATGTCAAGGCTTGCGTCCTCGATGTCGGTTGCTGACTTGTTCTTGAGGTAGTAGGTCGTTTTGAGACCCATTTTCCATGCAAGAAGGTAGATGCGGGAGAGCATCTTTTCATCCGGCTTGTCGAGAAAGAGGTTTAATGACAGCGCCTGGTCAATCCACTTCTGACGAACAGCTGCCTGTTTGAGAAGTGCCATAGGATCGATCTTAAAGGCTGTTTTAAACTGCTGCTTAATTTCATCTGGAATGCCTGTCATGTCGTCAAGCTCACCTTTGTGGTACTTGAGGTCTTCGAGTGTATCCTTATTCCAAATACCAAGCTTTTTGAGTGCTTGTACAAGGTAAGGAGTTACACTGATGAACTCGCCAGAGAGGTTAGACTTACTGTAGATATGGCGATAATCCGGCTCAATACATGCTGAGCAGCCAAAGATGTTTGAGATGGTAGCTGTTGGAGCAATAGCGAGAACGTTTGAGTTTCTCATGCCATGCTTTTTAATAAGCTTTCTCAATTCATCCCAAGGCATGCGGCTTGTGCGGTTTACATCGATTGCAACGCCGCGCTCTTTTTCAAGAAGGTCTAGCGTATCAAGCGGCATAAGTCCGCGGTCCCACTTTGAGCCTTTAAAGCTTGAGTAGGGGCCTTTTTCTTTAGCAAGCATGCAGGAGGCGTGGTAGGCATGGTAGGCGATAAACTCCATGATCTCATCTGCAAAGTCTACAGCTTTTTCGCTGTCAAACGGCATGCCAAGCATATGCAGTGCATCTTGCCATCCCATAAGGCCAAGGCCTACAGGGCGGTGGCGCATGTTTGCAGTTTCTGCAGGTATTGTTGGATAGAAGTTGATGTCAATCACATTATCCAGCATGCGAACTGCTGTATGGATTGTTTTTGCAAGAGCATCTCTATCTATCGTGCCATCTGTCTTTACAAAGGTTGCAAGGTTAATCGAGCCGAGATTGCAGACAAAGTGCTCTTCATCTGAGTCATTCAGGACGATCTCTGTGCAAAGATTTGAGTTATGCACAACGCCGCAGTGGTCTTGCGGGGAGCGAATATTGCATGGATCTTTAAAGGTAATCCATGGGTGGCCTGTTTCAAAGAGCGCACTAAGCATCTTCTTCCAGAGCGCACCAGCACGGAGCTTGCGGCCCCAGATCTTGCCCTCTTCGGCAAGCTTTTCATAGTACTCATAGCGCTCTTTAAACTTTGCGCCAAACGTTTCGTGAAGATCCGGCACATCGCTTGTGCGAAAAAGCGTCCAGTCCTGGCCCTTGATTGCCCTCATGATAAAGAGGTCTGGAATCCAGTTTGCTGTATGCATATCATGCGTACGGCGACGATCATCTCCAACGTTTTTACGAAGCTCTAAAAACTCTTCTATATCATTATGCCAGCTTTCGAGGTAGCAGCAGACAACGCCTCTTCTTTTTCCACCCTGATTCACAGCAACTGCTGTGTCATTCATGATTTTAAGGAAGGGAACGATACCTTGGCTTTCACCATTTGTACCTTTAATATGCGAGCCCATACCTCGAACAGAGGTAAAGTCAACACCAAGACCGCCTGCAAACTTTGACAAGAAGGCGCAGTTCATAAAGGTACCAAAGATCCCTACAGGATAACTTCTTCCTTTATCATCAACCTTAATGCCGCCAATTTCATCACCGGCAGTTAATCCATAGCAAGAAGAGAGCTGGGGACGAGCTGTACCCGAATTAAAGAGGGTAGGCGTTCCAGAGCAGTACTTTTTGCTTGTATAGATGTTGTAGAAGGTGATTGCAGACTCTTCTTTTTCCTTTTCATTATAGGAAATACCCATAGAGACGCGCATCCAGAGATACTGCGGCACTTCGATACGGCGTTTGTTCTTAGCATCGATGATGAGGACAGCTGGATCGCGGCATTCTTCGCGCTCGTGAAGGAGGTAGCGATCGTAGAGGGTCATAATGCCAAGGAAATCAAACTTCAAATCAGCCATTGGGTTGATTTTTTGGGCGATTGCCTTGATATCAAACTTTTTCAGTTCAGGACTTAAGAGGCCAATTTCGATACCTCGGTTGAGGTAGCGGAGAAAGCCTGTTTCATGTGCTTTCTTCAGTTTGCCCATGCCATCTTCGACCTTCCAATCAAGCACCTCTTCATAGATATAGGTAAGGAGTATGCGTGCGCAGAAGAAGCGAAAGTTAGTATCGGTCTCCATAAGCTGTCTTGCATTAAGAAGCACTGTATTCATCTTCTCTTGTGCGGTAAGGCCAACGTCCATGCCGTAGATAAGCCTTTGTGCAAGCTCTTGTCGGCTGAGCGGAAGCTCAAGATCTATCATCGCAAAGTCGATACGTGCCATAAGATTTGGCGTGACAAGCTCAGGCAGGACAATAATAGTGTCAACCTGTGCTTCTTTGATCAA
Organism: uncultured bacterium; assembly: GCA_964512205.1. GTDB lineage: Bacteria > Chlamydiota > Chlamydiia > Chlamydiales > FEN-1388 > SZAS-7. The sequence goes on from CAZEGK010000011.1 coordinate 48,773, forward strand.
TCGAAGGCGTGCTCGCTCTAAACGATAGTGCGAAAAGCGCTTTGCGATATTGTCATGGCCCATCTCTGAGAGATATTTTTCGACAAGATCTTGGATCTCTTCGATGTGGATCACTTCACGGCCGGAGCTTGTAATGTAGTGGATCACTGCTTGGGCGACAAGTTCTGCCTTTTCGTGCGCTTCTTGCTGCTCTTGCTCAAGCGGCTCGCTCGTTTTTTCGAGCACGTCAGCTAAAAAGGCTTTATAGATCGCCTGTACGATTTTATCGCCATTCCAGGATACTTTGCTTCCGCTACGTCTGATAACTTCAAGCTTTTTCACTGTCTGATGGCGGCGCTGCTTTTGTGTGCGATAGAGGAGATACCCCTTCGCTGCAAGCGTTTCACCCTCGTCGAGGAGGCTGTTTTCGCAGATCTCGTGTACCTCTTCGCTGCCAACAACTTGCTTTTTGAGCTGTGCAAGCTTGATGAGGACGCGGTTTACTGTGCTTACTACCTTAAACTTTGTTTCTGGCTCAAAAATATCAAGTGCAGTATGTGCGCCGTGAGCGAGTCGCTCATCGGCAATAGCGGACCCGATAGCATTTAAGAGCTTTTCTGGCTGGCACTCAACCAAACCCTTCGATGTCTGAATCTTTGGCAGATGCGAAGGGATGATGAGGTTGTTTTTTAGCGAGCTCCAGTCAATCCTGGGCTTTAGTGATTTTGGCGTTTCTACAAAAACGCGAATATCTTGTACTGTGGGTGCAATAGCCATAAAAAACCTTCTAAATTTATACTTCTATACCTTCAAAGAGCTCCTGCTCGCTCTTCGCTTCCTGCAGATTGGATAGCTTTCCATACTCTGTAACCGTAGTCTCAAAAAAGTTTTCGTTTTTCTTGAGATAGATGATCTCCGCAGACCATGGGAATGGGTTTTCGAGTACAAAGTTGCCTTTGCCATCATCGATAGGTTCCCAACCAAGTGCCATAAGGCGTCGGTTTGCGTTGTATCGAACAAAACGTTTTACTTCTTCTGGTGCAAGTCCTGCTATTGACTGTGGAAGGAGGTCATCGACAAATGCAATTTCTGCCTCTACGCCTGCTTTCATGAATTCAACAAGCTCTTGCTTGAATTTCGGAGTAAGGATATCTGGATTTTCTTCGCAAAGAGCTAAAAAGATCTTGCGGCCAAGTTCAATGTGGTTTGACTCATCGCGCATTGTGTAGCGAAACATCTGGCCAATACCTGGCATTTTGCCGCTTCTTCCAAGGTGCAAGATTGGCAAAAAGAGACCAAAGAACTGCGTGCCTTCCATAATTTGTGTAATGCCGAAGATTGTCTTTGCAAAAAGCTGCTTATTTTCTGTCTTGGAAAGATCAATATCGCGTCTCATTTCAGGAAGATGCTTGCAGATGACTTCGTTTTTACGAATCACTGATGGCATCGACAAGAAGAGGGCAGAGACTTCGTGCGGGTTGATTCTGAGCGAGGAGATCATGTAGAGAAGAGATTCGGTGTGGATGTTTTCTTCTTGCACATGGCGGCCAACTGCCATTTTAAGTTCAGGAGCAGAAAGGTTCTCACGGATGATGGTTTGCGAGCAATCACCTACGATGCCTTCAGCAGAGCAAAAATAGCCAATACCTACGCGAATGATGTTTCGTTCGCGATCGTTTAATGTACGGTCGTCATTCCACTGCTTGATGTCATCGTACATCGGAACTTCTTGTGGAAGCCAGTGATTTGCTTCCATGTCGCGGTAGATCTCATAGGCCCACTTGTATTTAAGGGGCATAACATTAAATTCTGGGCTATTTCGGCCAAGAATTACGCGCTTTGCTTCGAAGGCTTCCTTTGCTGCCTTTGCGTCGAGGACAAATTTTCTGCCGCCGACTTCGTATTCAAAAATGTCTTGCATAGTTTTCCACACTGTTAAGTTAGGCGTGATCTTAGCACATGGTTTTGCTTTTTTGCCAAGAGGTATTGAAAATGAATTAAGTCTTTGTATGTCAAATATTTATAAAACAGCGCGGTTCTTTTTTGTAATATCTTGAGTCTTTGTCAGATAAGATACGACGAAAATCATAGCAAGACTAAGCGGAAATGCAATGATCATCGACAAGATTGGCACGCATCCAAGCCATGCATTACATGCTGGCCAGAAGATTGTTGCAAAACCGCCGGTAAGAATGCCAGCAATTGCACCATAGTAGTTTGGCTTCTCAGAGTAGAGAGAGGCAAGTAAAAGAGGTCCAAAACAAGATCCAAGGCCTGCCCATGCAAAATAGACAGTGTCCATTATGGTCATGTTCTTTCCAAGCGCTATCCAGAATGCAATAAGTGATAGTGCAAGGACGCTTATACGAAATACAACCACCTCTTTTTTGCTGCCAAGCTTTGGTTGGAGGATGTTTTTGTACAGGTCTTCAGTAATGCTAGATGCTCCAACAAGAAGTTGCGAGTCCATTGTAGATATCGTAGCAGCAAGTACACCGCACATGACAAGGCCGGCTCCAAGTGGATGAAAGAGCACCTTTACCATCTCGACAAAGATAAGCTCAGGGTTTTGGATGCCATCTTTGAAGAAGGGGATAGCAACAAGTCCTACCGCAATAGCAGCTCCTAGGGCAAGTATCTGCCAGCTGATGCCGAGGTTTCTTGCCTTCTTAAGTTCGGAGGCATGCTTTATGCCCATAAACTTAATAAGGATATGCGGCATGCCAAAGTAGCCAAGGCCCCAGCCTAAAAGTGGAATGAGGATATCTTGTATGCTAGATTCTCCATTTAGGGAGAAGAGATCGAGCGAAATGCGTGCCTGTGCTGCCGCTTGCTGAATGCTTTCAAAACCGCCAACGTAGGGGAGCGCAAGAGCCGGTACAATCATGATTGTTATGAGCAAAAATATGCCCTGAAAAAGATCTGCCCATGCAACGGAGACAAAGCCGCCAACGAAGGTATAGGCAACCATTACGACAAGAGCGATGAGAATGCCCAGATAGTAGTCCATCCCAAAAAGGGAGCCAAATAAAAAGCCTATGCCAATTAACCCTGCAGCCAAATAGTAGGTCATAAAGACAAGGAGAAGGAGTGAGCTTATTGTTCTAAGGTAGTTTTTGGGATCGCCATATCGCTTTGCAAAATAGGAAGAGAGCGTGTAGCAGTTATATTCTTCTGTAACGACGCGAAGCTTTGGCGCGACAAAGGTCCAGGTGCAGTACATGCCGACGATGAGAGAAAGGGCAGTCCAGGCAAGAGGCATACCTCCTATAAAAATGCTCATAGGAAATGCCATAAAAAGCCAGCTTGACATATCACTTGCTTGTGCGGAAAGTGCAGTTACCCAAAAGTTAAGCTTACGGTTTCCGAGCAGCATATCTTTGGATGAGGCATGCTTTTTTCGTACGCTAAATGCAACGATAAAGAGCAGGCTAAAATAGACGACAAAAGAGATCCAGTATTCAGTTTTCATAGGTAAAATAGTATATCTGCAAAGAGAATTTTTGTGGAGACGCATTTCTTTTGTCGCAAGGCAAAGCGGATTAAAAGGACAGATGCAAAGTCCTTTATGTCCTTTTTTTCGTTGTCTGAAATGGGTCATTAGGTCTACATTTTTCCTTTTCACATCTTGGGGACACATTTCATGACAGATAAGAGCAACACAAAAAAGGTCATTATCATTGGATCTGGACCTGCCGGCTATACGGCTGCAATTTATGCAGCAAGAGCTCGTCTTGAACCTGTTATGTTTGAGGGGTTTTTTTCTGGCCCTTCGGGTGGTCAGCTGATGACAACAACAGATGTAGAAAATTTTCCAGGCTTTCCGGAAGGAATTAGCGGCCCAGATCTCATGACATTGTTTAAAAAACAAGCTGTACGATTTGGAACAACGTGCCTTACTGAGGATGTGGTGAGTGTCGATCTTAGTCAGAGACCTTTTGTCGTGAAGGGCAATCAAACAACCCTTTACGCAGACTCGATCATCATTTCAACGGGTGCTACTGCAAAGAGGCTCGATATTCCAGGCACTAGAGATCACGAATTCTGGCAAAAAGGTGTATCTGCCTGTGCGGTGTGTGATGGAGCAATACCAATATTTAGAAATAAAGATTTATTTGTTATAGGCGGAGGCGACGCTGCGTGCGAAGAGGCAACCTTTTTGACAAAGTATGCATCTAAAGTGTACCTCGTACATAGAAGGGATGAGCTTCGTGCGTCAAAAATTATGGCAGAGCGCACCATTGCCAACCCTAAAATTGAAGTGCTTTGGGATAGTGTTGTTGAGGAAGTTACAGGTGACAGGGTTGTCACAGGCGTTACAATTCGCAATCTCAAAACGCAAGAGGTGACAAAGCGAGAAGCTGGCGGCCTTTTCTTTGCCGTTGGCCACGTACCTAATACTGCGTTTTTAGGAAATCAAATAGAGCTTCACGATACAGGCTATATTAAAGTTGTGCCAGGAACTACTCAAACAAATCTTGAAGGAGTTTTTGCTGCAGGGGATGTGCAAGACCATGTCTATAGACAAGCAATATCGGCAGCAGGTACCGGTTGCATGGCAGCACTCGAAGCAGAGCGCTACCTTACGCTTCATGGAATCGATTAATGAAAAAAGCTCTTGCGATTTGTCTACTTACCATGCAGCTATCGGCAGATCCTTGGCTTGGCAACTGGCTTGAGTTTGAAGGAATTCTTAGTCAGAAGCATACAGAATCTCGAAAAGTAGATACCAGTCGAGGAGTAAAAGATAAAAAACTCTATCAAGAAAAAACTTGTGCAGCAATAGCCTTTATGCCAGATCCTGACATATCGGCTACGTTTATACTCGATCTTGCAAAGACGCAAAAAAAGTCCTATGGCTTTGATTCGCTCCATGCAGCATGTCAATATCGGGTGCTAAATGATCTTGTAAGTGATCCGGTGACGCTTACCCTTGGTCTAGAAAGTGCGCTTTCAACACCATCTCGGGTAAAGGATTTAAGCTCAAACCAGCACGGCGTGCTTGATACAAAAGTATCTGCATATTTTGGCAGGGAATTCATTATTCATAAGGGAAACTACTATAAACCATGGGCGCTTCTCTATAGCGGTATTTCTTCAAGTGGATCGCCCTGGATTGGTTTTGAAGCTCATATAGGCAAAGTGTTTGCTCACGCGACCCAAAATGTCGATCTTTTTTTTCGCAGTGAAAAGGGATTATCTTCTCGTAAACTCGGTAAAATCTCTCACTTTCATAGCTATTCACGAATCGGGTATGAATATGAGGAGATAGGGGCATCTTATGGCTACAAAGAGGTGGGGCTTGGGTCACTCTCTCTAGAGGGAAGCTATCGCTTGCACGCCCGCTACGCACCAAACCATACCTGGAGCCTTTCACTCACTCTCCAAATTCCCTTCTCTCCTTGGTAAGAAATCGGGGCCGGGCCTGCGTAACTCTGCGTAAACTTCAAGTCTACGAGTGCTTCTAGAGTCAAAGGATCGGACTGTTTTTTGAAAAGCGTGTAAATGTATTTCCTGAGTAGGGTTTTCAAGGGAATCTTGATTTTGCTTTACCAAGAAGGCTGAAGAGAGTCTTTCAAATTTCTTGTAACTCAATTTTAGATTCTCAGAACCAAATAGAGACAATATTGCAAATAAAATAAAGAGTTGAAGTTTACGCAGTGTTACGCAGGCCCGGCCCCGGTTGGCCCGGTTGGGGGTAAGATTTTTGCTTTGCAATATCTTTGGGGTATGGTATCAAACCTAGGATGCTGTTATAGTTAGTGAAGAAAGGTGAAAAGTATGAATACTAATGAAAAAGAGTCCCAAGTTGATGTCGTCGGATCTCACGCTGCGATGCTTTCTATTGCAGAAGTTGGGCTTGGAAGTTTGCTTCACAGCCTGCACATACCATTTACAGGCTTTTTTCTTTCGCTTAATCAAATCCTGCTTCTTTCGCGGGCATCCAGTATGACGGGAAAAAATGGGTCTAGATTTACGCCAGGATCTATTTCCTTTGTTGCAGCAGCCCTCAAGAGCCTATCTCCTGCAGGAAAAAAGCTAAATCCAATGCTCGCTATAAGCATGCAGGGGCTAACGTACAATACCGGCATATTCTTATTTGGCCATACTATGCCCGGAAGAATTCTCGGGGCGATTCTCTCAAGCCTCTGGGGATTTTGTCAGCCCTTTTTGATCTACTACTTTATCTTTGGCAAGATGCTTATGCAGATCTTTAATGAAATGCATGAGTATCCAAAGACGCTTTTTTCTTTTGAGTTTCCATCAATCTGGTATTTCATAGGCGCAGTAATTACAATAAAAATTATATTAGCAACGATTATTGCTATCTTTGCACCACGTCTATCTAGTGAAGTAATGGCAAAATATTTTGGACAGCTCACGTCTGTATCGAGCAAGCGAAAACCAGCTGCGTTTGTACCGCAAGGTCCTGGCAGGTACAAAAAAATCGCCTGGCTTGCTGCAAAAGATATGTGCGTCTGGCCCTTTATTGCCTGCGTTGTGCTCGGAAGTGTAAGCTTTTGGTTTGTAGAGGGCGGATTTAGCACGATCGTTGTATTGAACACCCTTCGCCCTGTGGCGGTGGGCTTTTTGCTCTTTTTTGCTATGAGGCTTCTTCCAATGGAAAAAGTAGCTATATGGCTTGAGCGCCAGCATTTAGCTATCGGCCAAGCCTTTCGCTTTGCCCTTCACAAAGTCAAGCAGATGTAGGAGGGGAGCTTTCCCCCCTTTTTTTATTTTTTTACTTCCTGGAGAGTGAAGTAGATTTTTTCGTCATCAGATGAGACAACCATGTTGAATGTCTTTCCATAAAATGGATTGAATCCAATCTTTGTATAGGCCACTACGAGACATTCTGTAACCATACCATGCACGATGCTGTCTAATTCCAGGTTAAGTAGAGTAGTTGGCGTAAGCCATGATACAATGAGTCCATTGTCGACTGAGAGGTAATTTGAAATATCGGTATAGATATTTTCATCGTTTTGCATACAGAGAAATGATGCAGAGCATGTTCCGGATACTACATCGCTTGTGTTGTAGACAGGTGCTCTTCCGGCAAGATAGCTAGAAGAGATGGTGGTACTATCTACCAGCACATTTGAGGTTGGGATTTGAATAAAGCTTTTGATAAAGTCATCGATATAGAGATAATAGGTGAGTTTTTTTGGAGTGCAGTGCGCCGCATCTGCGTGAGATGTCATAAAAAAGGACAAAACTAGTAGGGCAAATGTCAATAATGATTTCTTTAAAGCCAACATGAGCACTCCTTTTATTGTTATTTGGTTCTTTGTTCGATCTATATGAATCATTTTATTTGCCGTCAATAACAAATTTCTCTTATAATAATTTCATGAATATAATAAATAGTATTTTTATAGCAGCTAATATAGGTTTAGATGTTTATAAAAAATTACCTTTTTTTTCTGGGAATCGAACTACTGTCAATCATTCTAAAGTAGACAAGAAGGTAAAGGCTCTGATAAGGCCCATAGTTGCAAAATTTGGTATAGATCCGGCACAAATCAGGATACGCGTTGCAGAGGATTGTTCATTTTATGAATGCAGCGGCTCGATAGAGGGAAAAAATGTAGCAACGCTTTATATCGATCAAGAAGAGCACGACGCGATCCTTACGGCAAACAAAGTATCAGCTAAATCTATCTTCTGCATAGGCCATGAACTTGGCCACTTAGTACATAATCATACGCGTGCTAAAGAAAAAAGAAAGGAAGAGCGAAACTATACAAGTTTTGGAGTATGTGCAATAACGCTTACTTTACTAACCTATTATAACTGTAATGTAGCCTTGTCTTGTGTCCTAGCAAAGCTTGCGAGAATAAGCTGCAAGTGGCTTTTAAAAAACACAGTAGAGGCCATTACTCTTCAAAATGAGGAGTTTGAATCGGATCTCTTTGCTGCTACAACGACAGAAAGTTGTGAAGGCGGCATCTCCTTTTTTACAGCGTTAAAAGAAAAGCGCATCGACATGTATCACTCTAGAGAAGCTTTTTGCAAAAAACAGGAGGGCGTATTCTGGGATATGCTTCCTCTTTGCCTTCAAGACATACGAAGAGGGTTGAACAAAGAAGGGGAGATGACTGAACTAACGGATCGTACCCATCCACCCCTTCACGAGAGAATTTCTAAACTTCAAGCAAGACTTGCTTTACTTTCTAAATAGATCCACCGTGGCTTTCATTAAAATAGCTAAGTTATTGTAGACGAAAATTGCCATAAAATTTATATAGAGTTTAATATAAGGAAAGGGTTTTTATGTGCTTAACCTTTAAATTTGTATTTGGCTTTCTGCTTTTTTGCTCATTTCAAACAGTTGAGGCCCGAGGGAAATACCATCTTTTCCCGGAAGAAACCTGTAAGCTCTCAGAACTTAAGATCAAGTCGCAAGAATTAAAAAAAGATCACTTTAAAAAAGCTAAAGGACTCCTAAAGGAAATCCGAAGGCGTGTGTTATTGGATCCTAAAATGAAAGCCTTGACTACGAAAAAATCAATGCAAAACAAGAAAAATAAAGGGAGACTGCACCATCCATACGACAAAAATCGACTAGGGAAAACAATTAGAGGCTTATACATAAATGCAAGTGATGCTCGTCTAAAAAGGCAGAGTCTTATACTTTCCTCTTGTCCTCGATCGCTTTCTGAAGTGCGTGACTATTTTGACGGAGCACTCGCCAGGAAAACTGAGGTCTTTGTTTCCTGCTTAAAATCCACAGAAGTCAAAGGGAGAAGCAATAACTTTTGGCAAAACAAAATCCTCAAAAAGATACGTCTTCGCAATGGAGCAACAATTGTTAAAATTGCCTCAAATGTTTTGCAGATTTTAGAAGATTCTAAGAAAAATACCATACCGCAGATTATCGAAAGCAAGCTCGAATGCTCAAATGGCAAACAAATTACCCACCTTCATTATGAAGGCTGGAGGGATAAAACTGCTATGCCATGTGAAAAGCTCCTCAATATTCTCTTGGATAGAATTTATGAGCTAAATCCAGATCCCACAATCCCTGTTGCTATAAATTGCAAGGGGGGCATCGGCCGTACGGCTACAGTTGCTCTTAGCCTCTATCTCAGAAGAATTGTTGATGCAAAGCGTCAATCAGGAGTTCCTCTTGATGAGATCGAAGTCAATATACCAGAACTAATCTACATGCTGAGAAAAGAGCGCAAAAGAATGATGGGTGTGCCAACACAGCTTACGCAGATTTATACGGTACTCTATGCCTATTATCAGCGACTTCTCAATGAAGAGCAGATGAATGCCTTAATTAATCGGGCCCGCTAATTTGAGCCTTGATAGAGCTCAAGTAGCTTTTTTGCCCAATCCATGCGAATCCCAAGTCCTTGGTAATGGAATTCTTTGGCAATTGGTTGCTGCACATCCTGAAAAGAGCTGATGGTTGTAGTGAGCGCCTCTTTTGTTGTTACTGAAGTAACGAGGCCGCTACGGATGAGGATGTCGTCATAGAGTTTGTGGCCAACTTGCGCTGTTGGGATGGCAGCAAGTAGGAACTGAGGACCCATACTTGTTTGGAAGTAGAGTGCGCCATCTGCTAAGATTTGTGCAGCATCTGATGTTGTATCAGAAATAAAAAATGGCATATAGAGAAAACAGCAAGTAGGTCTGCTGATAAGCTGCCTCTTTATAAGAGGCAGCTCGTGAATAGGCTACTTGTGACAATGTTTGATTTTAAGAGTAACGCCATCTGGGCCTGATCCTACGCCTGCAAGATCAAATGATTTTGCATTGTTAGGATAGTTATCCTTAAATTTGCAACATTTTACTATGGCTGTTGCATAGTCAAAGGTGTTGTAGGTGTCACCAGTTTCTAGATCAGTAATCTCACCTGTAGCGCCGCCAACTAAAATTGCGCCGCCATTGCTAAGATCTGCTTGATTTCGAATGAATGAGCAGTTTGTAATTTCAGCAACCCCTGCTAAAAGAACAGCAACCGCACCGCCTCCTGAGATAATTTCCTGATCAACAGTTCCTTGAATTGGAATACCATTCAAGAGTGGGCCAAACTGAGCAAAAAGATCGAGAAGGGCAGGAGTTGTATAAAACGGAGGATATCCAAAAGGAATTGGCTGTTCACCTTCAGTTTTATTGGCAATAAAGCAGCAACGATCGATAGTTGTCACAGGCCTATCAGGGAAGGCAAGTGGTGGGAAGAGAAGTGCAACACCTAGGTTGTCACAGGCTACAGCACCGCCCCAAATGGCTGCTTTATTATGGTAAAATTTGCAGCGAGAGATATCGGTCTCATATGAGCTATTGTAGATAGCTCCACCAAGTCCACCACTATTTCCTTTAAAATCGCAGTGTTTTATTGTGGCATGGCTTCCTTCATGCTGGCCTTGGCCAAAGATAAGGATTGCACCGCCGCCAAATGGTCCTGTGCGATTATCTTCAAAGCGTGAATGGGTGACTTCCAGTATGTAGGGATCACCGTCGTCTAAAAATGCATGGAAGAAGAGTGCGCCGCCGCCAACAAGGGCTTCATTGTTTACAAATAATGAACCCTCTACCTTCAAATTGCCCTGAAATACTTCGATCGCACCACCTGATTCATCAAATATGTTGGTAAGATCAGTTGCGATGTTTCGCTCAAAAAAGCTTCTTGCAATGAATGTATCGCCAGCATCTTTTGTGCGAATCGCTCCGCCTGTTCTATTGGAGACATTCCCGGTAAATATGGATTCAGAGACGTTGAGCGTTGCTTCAAATTCTGAAGTTATCGCCCCGCCGCCGACGCCAAATGTTGTTGCTTGGTTATCTGTAAAATAGCAGTTTTGTATATTGAGGACAGTTTCCGGGTCAAAGGCGCTGATTGCCCCTCCACCAGATACTACAGGCAAATTTTTTGCAAAAATAGTGGCATTAACGGCAGAGCTTGAGTTGTCGGTAAAATGAACATTAAAAAGATCAACGACAGAGCCAAAGCGCGCGTAGAGACCGCCACCTGTGTCATGTGCATAATCAAGGGATGTGATGCTAAATATGGAATCGAGTGTTCCAGCATCTGGTCCATCAGCGTAGCCGCCTTTGATAGTAAGGTCAAAGAGGCCAACATTTGCTCCGGTTTGCTCAATATCGTTACCAACGGTAACAACGTGCCAAGACTGCGATCCTGTGCCGTCAAGAACTGTGAGTGCATAATTTGGGACTCGTTCCGGAATGCCGCATGTAGGGGGTTTTTTATCTAGTTCTAACAAGGGATTTGGAATGGTGCATCTATCTGAAAGGTGTTTTTCACATCCTTTAAATCCACCATAGATTTTGACGCCGTCAGGTAGGTCGTAGGTAAGGAGTCCTTCAGTATTCTCATCCCCTGCAGCACCACCTAAAACTCCATCTGGAGCATAGGGGGTTATAGGTGAGTAAACGCCAGCTGCAACCCAAAAAACATTGTCTTCTGGATTTTCTTCAAGGTTTGCAAGTGCTGCATCGATTGAGTTAAAAGCTGTTTTCCAGCTTTTGCCGTCTCCATCTGCAGGACCGTCGCTTCTGATATAGACATGATCAGCATAGAGTGCTGTTGAGAGCAAAAGTGCTCCAAAAAGGCTGCGAAAAAGTCGCATAATTCCTCCTAAATTTTTTATGCAACACTCTTATAGCAGCTTCTAACTTGTGGGTCAAATAGTTAGTTGAAGAATCAATCCCAGTCTATGATGATTTTTCCGCAACTGCCTTTTTGCATAAGCTGGAAGGCTTTTTGATAATCTTCTGGCTTAAAATGGTGGGTGATTATAGGAGAGATATCGAGGCCTTCTTGAAGAAGTGCAATAGCCTTTTGCCAGCTACCAAACATCTCTCTTCCATAAATGCCTTTAAATTCAAGGCTTTTGAAAATAACCTTTTGTCCGTCAAGTGTAGTCTTTGAGGGCAGTATTCCAAGGAGGGCGATTTTTGCTCCATTTGCAGCGGCTTCAATAATTTCATGAAGGGCATCTTCTGAGCCGGACATTTCTAAAGCTCTACTAAAGCCATCTTCAATATCGAGTTCTCGCAGCACATCAGAAAGGCATCTGTTATTGGTATTGATAGCTCGTGTCGCGCCCATCATTTTTGCCATTTCGAGTCGCGTGCTGCTTTTGTCAGTAATGACGATATGACGTGCTCCCACTTTTTGACAAATCTTAAGTGCCATAAGGCCGATTGATCCTGCGCCTGTTATGAGCACATCTTCTCCAACAAGATCAAAGGAGAGTGCTGTGTGGATGGCATTTCCTAGAGGGTCTAGTATGGATGCGATATCATCTGAGACCTCTTTTGGGATTTTATAGGCGTTAAAGGCAGGTATTTGGACATATTCCGCAAAGCAGCCTGTACGATTTACGCCAAGACCTTGAGTGTGCGGACAGAGGTGAAAGATGCCCTTTCTGCAGCTTGTACAGATGCCGCAGACAATATGGCCTTCTCCGCTAATTCTATCACCTAGATAAAAGCCTTTGACGTTAGATCCAACTTGTTCAACAATGCCAAAAAATTCATGCCCTATCGTCATTGGAACGGGTATCGTCTTTTCAGCCCATTCATCCCAGTTATAGATATGCAGGTCTGTTCCACAAAGTGAGCTTTTAACTACCCGAACAAGGAGGTCATTTGGCCCAATTTCCGGCATTTTGGCATCATAGAGCGAAAGCCCTGCCTTTTTTTCTAACTTTCCTAATGCTTTCATTACTTTGCTGCGTAACATCTAAGAGTCGTTTCTAGCAACAAAAATTTGACTGGTGGAAGATGACAATAAGCTAAAATTCCAAAATGCGTGAGCGAGCGGGGAAGGGCTCAGAATCAAAGCGATTTTCTGGATACCAGTGTGGGGGTCTATGCATAGGGCCATGAGCTGGTTTCATTGCTTTATTTTCCAAATATCTTTTATAGCTATTGTGTGCGTTCATTTCGCGCTTCAGTTGCATCGAGTCTTTGTGAAAATCAATTATATCTGCTGCGTGCATAACTAAAGTGTTAATGAATAAAAAATGCGATGGTTTAAATAGAATAGGCTTTTGGTAATGAATACTCATAAGACCTAGCATATTCCCTTTTCTTGAGTAAATAGGTGTCGTATGAAAGGCAAAGACATTTTCGCTTAAGAGAGAGTCTCTCCCTAATTCATCGATTACAAAGGAGTATGTCGGCTCTAATTCGATTATGTTTTTTGTGGAATTAGTTTGCAACATTCCTTGAACTTTGCCTTTCATAGTGAATTCAAGCTGATTTTTTTTCTCTTCACTTTGGATAAAATTTTGACATTTTCGCATATCTGAAACCAGAATTCGGGATGACTGCCTGAATATCTCCTGGCATGATTTTTCCCCAAAATGGATCTTTTCCCAGAAAGAAAGCAACGAATCTGAAAACCCACGCTGGAGTATGATTTTAAGAGAGCCATCAGCTTCAAGTAATTGTATGTTACCTAATTGAGCGCCAGAACCTCTAATTGCATTTTCAAGAATTTTCCCTAATCGATGTAGCATAATGGAGGTGGATAGTACAAGATAGGAACTTGAATAGCAAGTTAAACCACCTTCCTTGCTTTAAAAGAGATACTTAGGTAGAGTGGGAAATTTTGTATTACAGGCGTGCATATGGTTTATTCGCTAGCGACGACGACTCCTTCAGGTCTTCTTTCTGAATTTGTGATCGTGGATTCATTCGAGCGTAAAAGTAGCTTGCAAAATCTTTTAAAGAGGCCTTTGATTGAGCTTCCTACAGGATCTCTAGTGCGCGCTCGTCCTGAAGGATATGCAAGAGATATAGTGCGCTCTACGCTTCATGTAGCTAGCGAGCGCTTCTCAAGTGGTCAGGAAGATGATCTAAAGCTTGTCCATATTGACAATGCGATAATGAACCTTATTAATAAATTGCCTTATTGTTTGCTTGCAGAAACAACAAGAGGGGTACATTGCATCAGATACCTTCTACAAGATCTTTTGAATGCGGAACTTTTTGTTTTAGATAGGGAGTTTCCGGCAACGTATATAGAAAAAGTATATATGCCAAAGGGTAAGCTTCTTTTTCCACTTACAGAATGCGAGAATGACAAGGAGTCCTCCATTTCTCTTTCGAGGCAAGGCTCCTCAATTGTCATCTCTGCTCTGCAATACTGGAAAGTGGCAAGCGCTTTAAATCCTACCAACTGTACCGGCTACGATGCATTAAAGATAGAAATAGTAATAGATTTGTCGAATGCTACTGAGCAAACAGTAAGAAGCTGTTTTGAAAACGCTAGCTGCCACCTTCGCTTTCATGGATGTGCGCGCACACTTAGCGCCATACTCTATTAGTATGCTACTGCTTAAGGTTTGCAAGAAGTAGCGTAAGCTCTTCAACTGATGGATTTGTGCATAGTCTTTTAAGGAATGATATGAGTGTTTGTAACTGGTAATAGTCTTGAATTCTTTCGCCTCTAAGATTTTTTGCTCTTGCCTCAACAAGCTCCATACAAACCTGTTTCATTTCAGGGTAGATCCAGATAAGTGTATTATCCTGAAAAAAGGCAGTAAGTGCAGGCTGTAGTGTGGCTGCATCACTATGCATGTTGTAGAGCAGTGTGCCAAGATTGATGAGCTCACGTGCTTGTTCTGCAGTAGATAGTGTATTCCAGCGCTCTCTTAAGGAACTAAGCGTGAGCTCAGCTATTGACTGCTTATGTGCTTTTTCAATTGCTTTAAAATCTTTGTTTTCAAGTAAAGAGAGAAGTGTTTTGCACTGAATTTGTAGAATTTGAGGTGATGATGTTTGAGAGATTTCGGATATCATTCTTATTATTGGATAAACTTGGGTATGTAATTGTTTTGCAACTTTCTCTATCACAAATGATACGGCTCGCTGAAGTGATGGATCTGCCCATGGTGTTCTTTCATCTTGGGCAAAAGCTTGTAGCTCAGGACGGAGTGAATATGCAAGATCTTTACTGCGTGATAATCTCTCGCCCAGGTAATAGCAGACTCTGGCCTGTTCAGAAAGGGTCATTATTCCAAAATTTTCTTTTAAGTATACAAAGAGTTCTCGAGTTATTCTTTCATAACATTTTTGTTGCACATCATTAATCGCATTTTCATCTTTTGTATCCATTATTTCTTGCATAGCTTCACAATATATGGTGAAGAAAGGCTCAAATTCTGCAAAAGAGGTAGCGTCTGTCATTATTTCTAACTGTTTGTAGGCTGCATACAGCTGCAGTGATCTATTTCCTGACAGATATGATTCTACAAGCAAGGAGCAAACAGATCTCATAGCGTCACTTGCCCACCCTGGGGCATTTGGGGAGAGGAAATCTCTAATAATGGGCAGGGCAGGGTGGTTTGCTGGATTTCGTACGTAATAAAGTTGATGGCCTATTGCTAGTAGTAGCTTTGCCTGCTCGCGGCCATTCATACTTGGCCATCTGGCTTTGAGGCTATTCCATGCGTCTAAAAAGCGACCGTTTTCTATATGACTCGTTGAAAGAAGACGTCCTAATACATGACTACTAAGTTGACCAGCTAGCGGATGCGTTGATAGTCGCCTTGCAGCAGAGAGCAAAAATAGAAGTGAGTCTTCGGACTCTACATGCCGTACAACAGATTCCAATGTAAGTCTGTCTTTAGATATACCTGTTATTTTTGCGAGTAAATGGCGCCGTTTTACTAAAGGATCAGTAGAATTGGGCATGATAAGTCCAAAGTTCCTTAGCTCGCGTGAAAGCCATTCTGGTTGATTTGTTATCTCGGTTTCGAGTTGGTTTGTTTCTAAAGTAATGCGTGCTTGAAGGGCTGCCATTACTATTTTTTGAAGGCTTGAATCAGCAGGAATAGGTAATTCAATTACAAAGTTAATGAGGGCTGCTATGCGCCTCATGAGAGGATCTCTATAGACACTATGAGTAATTCTTGCTGTACTCGATAGGTTCATTACTGAATCGATATCTAAGTAGCGCTTCTGAAAACCATCTGCAAAACCTCTATTTACAAATGAACTCGTAGTTAGTTGCATAAAATAACGACCCTTATAGTAAATAAAAAGAATTATACTAATTTAGTGGATTAAAATCTACTTATTTTCGTATGACTTTTTAAGGTGTACAACAAGAACTTCTTTAGACTCGCGGACTTCTTCAGTGTGGGCACCAGCTTCTGAACAAGAAAGGAGTGATATGGACTACGAAGTTCTAAAAATCAAATCTTACAAATATTGGGACCTATATCTGCATGAAAAACAATGCTATCTCGGCAGAACATTTGTCCAGCTCAAGAAAGAGGATGGTATAGATGATTTGCTGAGGTTTTGAGGTAAGTAGGACTTGAGCCCGGCCCCTTAACCTTAACCTTTTTGTCAGAAAAGCAAAACTTCCAAGATCATAATGCAATTCCTAGTACAAGATAATTAAATTCATTGATTATAAAAATGAAACCGCTTATAATTATATTTATGAATATCGCAGCTATTTCCAATAGTACCTCGTGTCAAATATCTAATATTGATACCGCCACCTCTTCATCTGAGGTGCAAGGCGCAGCTCTGACAATCTTGGATTTGCCTGAAGAGGTTAAATTTATTTTTATAAATAAACTTGATCGAAAGACCTTGCTTAATCTTCAAATGACTTGTAGACATTTTCGAGATTTTCCTTTACGACATGATGTGTTATGGAAAAATTTGTTTTCTTCTGAAAATTGTGGCTATGTTCCTAAACAGGTGGCAGAAAGCTGGCGCTCCTTTTATAAAGAAGCGCACAGAGTGAGAAGCAATATAAAAAAAGGAGTATCTTGCAAGCCCATTAGAGCGCTACTCACAAACAGTCTTAATAGTGGATCAGCTACTTTTCAAAATAGACACTTTACATTGGATGGCTGTAGACGCATACTCTGCACTGACCTTGTAACAGGAAAAATCCTTCAAGAATTCACTCATATCCCCAAAACAGCTTTTGCTTCCCCCATTCCTGACGATGAGCCACTATTGGGGACAACTAGAATTCAACCTATCAACGAAACGCTTTTTTTAGTAAATGGAGATAAAGTGTCCATATGGGATGCACGAGCAAAAGGGTGTATTTTTGCAGCCTTTTGTAAATACAATCCGGTCTATGTTGATGATCATGTAGTTGTATTTGAAACTAAAGATGAAATAATTGAAATATGGGACTATAAAGAAAAAAAGCAAATCTCAAAATTTTCCGCAAAATTACTTCTTGATCCAAAATATGAAGAAGCAAATGATCGAGGAAAAATTTTGCAGCTTTTCGGTAGTCAACTCTTTGCTCTTTCATGGAACTGTATTCTTAGCTATTACGACTATAGAGTAGAAAATGGCTGGTCGCTACAATTTAAGTCCTATGTTGAAAAATGTAACTCATTGTTTCATCAAACAAAAAATCATCTTGTCGCCTTATCTAAAGAAAGGGTAGAACCACATGCCTTTGTTGCTGTAAGCCTTAATTTTAGCGAAAATAAAATTTCTTATACCCACTGGAAACTGGGTCGGCCTGAATACTATTTAGCCGGGATTGAGAGCCTTCTAGAATTTGCAG
Source organism: uncultured bacterium (assembly GCA_964512205.1). GTDB lineage: Bacteria > Chlamydiota > Chlamydiia > Chlamydiales > FEN-1388 > SZAS-7. The sequence continues at coordinate 66,291 of CAZEGK010000011.1, forward strand.
TTCCCTATGAGGACTTCATGTTTGGTATCGATCCCGAAGAGAAAAATGCGGTCACATGCTGGGATCTAACTACAAAAGAAATGAAACAACGCTTCATGATGCCAGGCAAGATTTGGACATTCCAAGTCGCTTGTGATAGAGTTATTGCAACTTCAGTAAGCGGTCTAGATGAAACGAAAATATGTATATGGGATATCAATAATAGCGATCAGCCACTTCTTGAACTAAAATCAGAAAGTTTTGACTGCATAATACATGAGAATATTCTGTGCATTAGAGAACTTCAGCAATTTCGCTTTGTAAACCTTTCTACAGCTACTCAAATTGGTACTATCAGCTTTACAGCATTTCAGCAAAAACCACTACTTAGAGCTAGTCGTAAAACAGACTGGACATTTGATGGCTCTCGCATCCACATACAGCAAGATGACCCGCGTGATGCCACTTATTGGATAGTAAATCTGTAAACTTCCAACAGCAAAAAAAAATCAAAATTCAACATCTAGAAAGTTAGTCGCTTTTGTAGTGATGATTATAGCTTTGCCATTACTTGGTCCTGTTGGTGTTATTGGATCTGTTGCAGTTTCGGTACTTGCTCATCTCGCTACAAATCTAAGACTTTATTATGTAAGAAGCGAAATCAGGAACATTGATGAAGAGCTAGAAAGACTTACTCAAGCTGCAAAGGCGCGTGCTACTATAAAGAGATGGCTATATCTCAAGCTTTCATGGATGTGTGCGCACACTTAGCGCCATACTCTATTAGTATGCTATTGCTTAAGGTTTGCGAGAAGTAGAGTAAGCTCTTCAACTGATGGATTTGGTGTCTACTTATTTTCGTATGACTTTTTAAGGTGTACAACAAGAACTTCTTGAGACTCGCGGCTAAGGAGCGGGGAGGCACTTCTTGTGAGGACGCTTGATAAAAGTGTAGGTGGAGGAGAGGGGCTTCTTCTATTGTCTCTAATACGATCACTAATTGTCTGTTCGAGCTTCTCGTTCCAGAGTTTACTTGTGAGCGTATCTTCCATCCAGGCCTTTGCTGTTACTTCATCTAAGCGTGCAAGGAGCTCTTTTGCACTCATGTCTGAAGTTGTATAGACTCTAGATTCATCGCTCATGCACCAGGGTTTTTTATAAAGCTCTTGCAAGACCTCTTTATGAAGTTCAGTGGCAGAAAGATGATAAGGGATTTTAGCATTAAGTGCTTGTACATGAGTGCGAAGTTCGAATAGGGTAAGTTTTGGTCGTATTTGTGTAGCGAGCAAAATGGAATCGAACGACCCCTCTAGTAGCTTGGTAGCGAGGCGATTGCGTTTTTCCTCGCTAAAGGAGTCTTGACTTATCACCTTTACAAAGAGCTCCCTTCTCGCTTGGGAAGTGAGCTTGCCAGCAAGTATCAAAAGCTGCTTAGGGGTAAGGCAGGGTGCAATATGGAGTGCAAGGGTGAAGCACTTTTCTGAGGCGCCCTCTCTTGTATAGTAGCTAAAGAGGTCATTATATATACTCGATGAAACTTGGCTCGATGTAAGAAGATTTGAAAAGAGCTCAACTTCTTCCTCTTTAAGTGTCTCTGTCCAGGAGGGGCCTTGTGCATCAAGCTCTTTACCCTCTAACCTAAGTAGATGAAAGAGTACATTTACTGTAAAAAGTGTGCCGCAATTTGCATGACTTGATGCAAGAGCTAGAAGAAGGTGGTGAGTAATGTCTTGAAGACTTTCTGCTACGGAACTTAAGCCCTCTGCAAATTCAGCACATGCTTTAAGGGCATATGCCGTTTGCTTTGCTGTAGGCGTGCTAAGCATATTCCACGTAACAAGGGAAGAGGTAAGTAGTACCAAAGGCTCATCCATTTGCTGCATACCAACATGCCGCATGACCTGATTTATAGATGGCCAGCTGCTTTCTTGCTGCTCTGCTGCAGGCTGAGGAGCTAAAAATCTTGCTATGTGGCGCTCTATTGGCCCTTGGAGCTTTACAGTTTGCAAGTTCTGGATGCAGTATGGAAGGCATAATAGGAGCAGGGAAAAGTTTTTTGTCTCTTTAGACTCAATGGATGCTGCAAGAAGAAGCAAAAATATTGCCTGCTTGTCATCGTCTAAAAATGTAGTAAATCGTCTTTCAGATTTACCTGTAAGAACTTTTTCAAGCGAGTCTAAAAAGTCATCAATTGGATGCTTTTCAAGAAAATCCCTAAGAGGCACATTTTTAAATACAATCGCTTCTTTAAGCCTATCTGCACCAAGGTCTATAGTGCGCTTTACTACTTGTGTCCTCTGCTCTCTTGTGAATGTGGGTTTTGAGATAATTGCTGCAAAAAGCTCGCATTCTTTATCTGATATCCTGCATTCCCATCTATCTTCAACAAAATCTGCTCCATAGCGATCCTTGAGCATAGCTTTAAAGAGAAAGAGTGTGCTGTATGCATCTTGATCTACTTCGAGATAACTTGAAAGAAAGAAAGTACGCTCTTCATGGAGTGCGTTAACATCTAGAGGTTTTTTATTGATAAAGAATATGACTTCAGTAAGTCGCAACATGCAAAAGTCAAGCTCTTCTTGCGATAGCTTCTGCTCTTGTTTATAGCTGAATAAAAGATTGGCATAAGGTAAGGGATCTAGTAGCAGAGCTGCTACTTTACAGAGATTTTGCCACTCTATCATTTTATTTTTTGGCTCTGAGGGACCTGATCTTTTGATCTCTTGGATGCGCATCTCTAGCGTAGCTATATTTCCCATTTCAAATGCGGCCATAAATGATGCGGTGCATATGACGGGAACTTCTTCCTGAGGGGATTTGTTAAGCGCTACAGCATATGTAAGCAAAGCTTTTAATAGATCTTCAGCATTAGGGGGCGTTTTTGCTTCTGTATATTTTGCAAGCAGGCAGAGGAGTTGAAACTGGATATCTTGAAACGTATCTCTCTTTGTAAAAGATATCTTGTTAAACATAGTTTCAAGAAGGTTTGGATCAATAGCTGTAGGGTAGTCTTCTAGTATCGTTGTCATAGCCTAAAGGGATTTGAGCGCAAAAAGCATACAGTATTTGCGATTTAATCTGTTGAGACTTGTATTGCTACAAATAGGCGAGGCTTGAGGGATTGCTAGTGGGGCCGGCGCTTTACGCTTAGCTAAAATATTGTGTGATTCGATCACTCGAATCACACAATGCTATCAATTAAAAATGAAAAGGGCCGGATCTGGGCTGTCAACTTTCTTAAAATTTCGCATTCTAAATTTATTTAACTTGTGTCTCTATCCATTCCATCCCTTGCAACTGTTTTAGAGCCCGCCAGGGC
>CAZEGK010000012.1:0-61086 GCA_964512205.1 uncultured bacterium
GGCCGGATCCTGGTGCGATGTTAATGGCACGTTATTTAAAGCTATTTTAGAGGCTGTTTTAGCCAAGTAAACACTAGGATCAATCCATATGATTCGTATGGATTGATCCGGTTTTTGCTATTACTCAGCAAGTTCCATCATTTCAATCTGATCGCCTTTTGGATAGACAAGTTTATTATCAAACACTTGCAGTTCTTTTGAATATTCCTGAAACCAGCCAAGTGGAATTGAGCGAACATGCTTTCCTGTAAGAATATCATAGGCCTCAGTTTTACGGTTGTTTGTGGCTAGATAGAGTATGCCGTTGCTTACCTGGGCGTAAGGGCCTATCGAGAGAAGGGTAAGAGGTGGATGGCGGAATGTCTTAAGTGTCTCTCCTGTTTCAATATCTAAAGCTAGGACAGTTTTACAATCGCCCATAGATACATAAAGCGCATTAGAGGTCTTTGCCACAAAGTAGCAGTTTTTGCTGTTATGGACTATGAAGGACTCTTGTGGATTATCAATATCTATTACTTCAAAGCGTCGAAAAGGATCATCTATTGTATTGATATGTCTAAGGCCTACAAAATAACTAAATCCTTGATAGAGTTTTACTTTCCAATTTTCTTCGCGAAGTGTTTTTGTTTCTCGATCATAGACACGAGAGGATCCAAAGCCAGTGATAATCCAGATTTCATTATCGTGGTAAGCCACATGAAAGCCAAAATAGGCTTCTGTTAGTGTATTTTCTTCAAAGAGACTTACAACTACTCCAGTTTCTGGATCGATTTCATAAAGGCCATGAATGGTTCTAGCTTCTTTATCTACTGCGAAAATTTTATTTATGCTTTTTTCGTAAAGCAGTACGTAGTCCGATCTGAAGTTATGTGCAATTGTCTTTTTGGTATTTGGGATATAAATCGAAGTTTGCTTTCGAATAAGTATTGGATCACCTGCTTTGGGCTGATACTGGAAGAGAGCGTGCGCATTCATGAACCCACTGGCAATTACACTCGGTTTAAAGTCGCAAGTTTTATAGGCTTGTATGAACGCCCTATTTTCTTTAATTCCTTTTAAGGTTTGGTCTCTTAGACTCGATACGTAAAGCATCTCTTCACGAGTGATGGCTCGAAGATCAAGTGAATCAGGGCGGCCTTCAGCTCTCTTCCAATTCAAGCAAGTAGCTGCAGCATTAGCTCGATCCTTAAGGCAAAGATAGCTAAAAATTCTTGCTATAATGTCTTGGGGAAGTTGTTGCAAGGGGCCCCTTAGTATACGTACAGCGTTTGAATTATTATCGACAATACCGGTAGAAAAATACTCTTTCTGGACAAGGGCTTTGAAATTCGGTAGACCGTCAGTACTAGCAAGTAATGTATTAAGCTTTTTTAGATTTATTAATTGAGGGTCTCGCTTTAGTCGCAGGTTTTCAAGCACGCCTTTTATAAAAGTAGCCATAGAGCGAGACTCTGGGTCTTCGTCATCTTTTGCGATAATACTGTCGAGATTGATCATGACTTTGGTAATGCTTGGTTTATCTAAGTTGCCGCCGCAGAACGCAAATACACGCTGGAAAAGATTTGGCTTTGGTACAAGGGAAAGGGACTCTGTCACCCATTTGTCATGCTCTTTACCTTCTAGACCGATCGATCTAAAATACGTATAAACATCGCTAATACCAGACATAATTCTACCTCAAAATAAAGTAAATATAAAATTATATATGATACTTATATTTTATTTCAAGTTTTAACAAATGGCGTCGAATTTAACGTTGAAACCATTATGAATGAGATAGAGAATGTTGATAATGAGCTATTTAAATCTTTCTTGGAAGCTATTAGTTTGATATCCTTAGTTTTAGGCAACGAGCTGTAAATAGTCGTTTGCATGCTATAAATGGTATTAAAGTGGTACCACATAGAGGTATAATATGAGTGCAAATAACTTTAACTTACGTGGAGTGCCATCCGAAGTCATACAGCATCTTAAAGCCGAAGCTAAAAAGTGCAAGGTAAGTGTAAATTCTTTAATTTTAAAACTCATAGAAGAGGGTATTGGCTTTAGTTAAAAGCCAAAAAGAGTTAAGCATCCCGATTTAGACATTTTTATTGGGACTTGGTCCGCAAAAGAAGGGAATAAATTTGATGAACAGACCAAGGTTTTCGAAAAAAATCGATCAAGAGCTTGGAAAATGAGACCTGTACTGATAGATCTCAATGCCTTTTCTGCATAACTTTCTTTTAGAAACTTTTGATCAAGGTTTGCGGCCTTGGTGTATGCTCTATTGACTGCAAATAGGTGAGGCTTTACATTTTTGGGATGATTGTTGTTTTATGCGAAAAGCCATCTGTTGCAAAGGACATTGCTGCCCATCTTGGTTCAAAAAATCGCCATGATGGCTATTTTGAGGGAAATGGTTATCAGGTTACGTGGGCATTTGGCCACCTAGTATCACTTAAAGAGCCAGATGACTATGATCCCCAATTAAAAAAATGGTCGCTAGAGACGCTGCCTTTTATTCCGGAAACCTTTGAACTTAAGGTTTTAGATGATAAGGGTGTGCAAAAGCAGTTTGGAGTTATAAAGAAGCTCTTTCAAAAGGCTTCAGAAATCATCTGTGCGACGGATGCTGGCCGGGAAGGTGAGCTGATCTTTCGCTACCTTCAAAAAATGACAGAATCTCTTGATAAGCCTTGGAAGAGACTTTGGCTTTCTTCGCTTACCGAAGAGGCATTAGCGCAAGCTTTTAAAGTGTTAAAAAATGGAAGCGAATACAATAACCTCTATGATGCCGCCCGCTGTAGGAGCGAAGCTGACTGGATTGTAGGCCTCAATGCAACGCGCAATATGACCGTTCGCTATGGCAGGGGAAAGACCCTTTGGAGCGTAGGAAGGGTGCAAACACCCGTCCTTGCGATGATCGTAAACCGCGATGATGAGATACGCCATTTTAAATCAGAGCCCTTTTGGGAGCTTCGTACAAAGTATCGCGATGTCGAATTCAAAAGCAAGCAAGATCGCCTAAAGACACAAAAAGAAGCAGAGCTTCTCGTTGACCGAATCAAAGACTTTCCCTTTCAGATCGATAAGGTGCAGGCGAAGAAAGAAAACGAGCATCCCCCACTTCTTTTTGACCTCACAGAGCTGCAACGAGAGATGAATAGGAAGTTTGGCATGACTGCAGCAGATACGTTGCAGTGCGCACAAAATCTCTATGAACAAAAATTCATTACCTATCCAAGAACAGACTCTCGCTATCTGAGCGAGGATATGAAGCCGCAGCTTCCTGCGATACTTACCCAGCTCAAAAGGATACGTGATAAAGAGATAGAGCCGCTTGATCTTGCAAAGCTTGCCTTTTCAAACCGCATTATCAACGATAAAAAAGTCTCTGATCACCATGCGATAATACCTACCGGAAAGGTTCCACAAGGGCTTTCTCATCAGATGCAGGGTGTTTTTGATGCCATTGTGATACGGCTTATCGCCGTTTTTTACCCCACCTGTGTAAAAGAGGTGACTACTATTGAAGGTCATTCTGAAGAGGTAGAGTTTCAGGCAAAGGGAGTGCGCATACTTACTCCTGGCTGGACAGTGCTTTATCCCAAAAAATCAGATGATAAAGAAAAAGACAAGGATGAGGAAGTGCAGGAGATGCCGCTCTTTGTAAAGGGAGAGACAGGCCCCCACGCACCTTTTATCTCTGAGGGAAAGACTAAGCCTCCAGCTTTTTACAATGAAAATGCTCTTCTTGGTGCTATGGAAACATGCGGCAAATCTGTAGAAGATGAGCAGCTTAAAGAAGCCCTAAAAGAAAAAGGGCTTGGAACCCCGGCAACGCGCGCAAGCATTATAGAGACATTAATCAAGAGAAAGTATATTGAACGAAGCGGAAAGCTTCTTAAGGCAACAGATCTTGGAAGGTATCTTATAGCCCTTGTGCAGGATCCTAACTTAAAATCTCCAGAGCTTACAGGGGAGTGGGAATCGAAGTTAAAAGAGATCGAAAAGGGAAAGTATTCGGCATCCGATTTTATGGCCCAAATTAAATCCTTTACAAAGCAGCTTATAGAAAATAGCGATATCTTTAAGCTAAATCTCGAACAGTATGGTGAATGTCCAAGATGCAAAAGTCCCATCATCAAGGGTAATAAAGGCTATGGCTGCTCAAAATGGAAGGAGGGCTGCACATATGTCCTCTGGAAGCAGTATAAAGACATTACACTATCAGATCATCAGGCACGGGCTCTTTTGCAAAAAAAGATTCTTGCAAAAGCAATCGACGGCAAAATGCTTACCCTCTCAACAAATGGCGAGCCCCAAGAAATAGCCCTCACTGCTTCCTAGGGGTGGATTCAGTTTATTTGTTCATAATCTCTATTTCTAGTAGTTGGACAGAGGAGCCAGCCTGTAATTGTACCTATGCCAATTGCTGCAGCAGCTACTACAGATATGAGTGCTATCCGGTTATACAAGCTAAGTGTATCAGTTAGCGTTTTACAATCTATACCTGTGTAGGTTCCAAATGGTGAACAGAATTCCCCTAATTTATACGAGATCTTTTGGCCGGAATAGGTTGCGATAGTTGCCACTCCAAGTAGAGCGGAAGGGAGTGCTCCTCCCATAAAAAACATCTTGGATTGTGTATTTTGTGATTGCCAACATGAGCTAGTAGGAGTTGTCATACGCTTTATCCTGTGAATTAAAAATTTGGATCATTTTTTAGCTTTGTAAAGGCTTTTGCTTTATGGAGGATGTTTCCTGCTGTTATGAAGGTGCCGGCTCCTCTGTAGTGGATCGTTTTTGGGTATTTTGGGCGTTTAGCAACATGTGCCTTGACGACTTCGAAAATGAAGAAGTTGTATGTTTTGATAAGACGCGTATCATAGAGTTTGCATTCAAGATTTGCAAAGCATTCATCGATTAGAGGAGCTTTTACGAGATCTGCTCTTTTTGGGGATACGTTAAACGCTGAAAATTTATCGATGTTATCACCATCTGTGTTGCCGATCCCTACGACTTCATCTAGTAGGTCAACAGTTGGTACATTGATGACACACTCTTTGCTTTTCTTTATCATCTCAAAGCTTATGTTGCTCTCGGCGATAACACAACCTACAAGGGAGGGGGAAAATTCCATAACCGTATGCCAGCCCATTGTCATGATGTTTGATTTGCCTTTCCAAAAAGAACTTACTAAAACAACAGGACCCGGTTCCAAGATTTGCCGAATTTTTTCTACAGGGAAATCATTTTTCATAAAAGCCTATGCAAATAGTTCATGAAGTGTTTGTAGAACTGAAGAGGCTGTTTTTTTATCGATTGTACCTAAAAATTGCACAAGTCGAGATTTATCGACTGTGCGTATTTGATCTAATACAATATATCCCTTTTTTCTAGAGAAAGTGACTGGTATGCGAGTAGGATAGCTTTTGCAGGATGTAGTCATAGGAGCTATTATAACAGTGTTGAGCCAATGCATTTCGTCTGGTGAGATGATGAGGCAGGGCATCGTCTTTTTGATTTCGCTACCAAGAGTTGGATCTAAAGCTATCAAATAGACATCAAAGCGCTTTACCATTTCCACTCTTCTTCATCAAAATCATTTGCAAAATCATTTACCAAAGGTTTTTCTTTGGAAGAGGCTTTAAAAGCTTCGTTCCACCCTTCTCGAGGAGTTCGTTGTGGTGCAATGAGCAGGCCCTCATTGGTCACCTTAAAAACAAGGTTTGTATCTTTATTAAATCCGATTTGCTCGATTATGGCTTTGGGAATTCTTACTCCTAAAGAATTTCCTATTGGGCTAAGGTGTGCCATATGTCTACTCCTGTATAATTACATTGTAATTACTTTTAGGTTTTTTAACAAGATTATAATAGTCCAAGTTCTTTGCCGACCTTTTCGAAGGCAGAGAGTGCTCTATCGAGGTGGGAAAAGTCGTGGGCAGCAGACATTTGGGTGCGGATGCGCGCTTTTGATTTGGGAACGACAGGGTAGGAGAAGCTTATCACATAGATTCCCTCTTCAAGTAGTCTTTCTGCAAACTGAAAAGCTAGTTTTTCGTCTCCGATCATTACAGGAATAATAGGGTGAGATCCTGGAATGAGCGTAAAGCCCAACTTTTGCATCTTTTCCCTAAAGTAAAGGCTATTTTGCTTGAGCTTTTGTCTTAGGTGATTGCTCGATTCTAGCATATCAAGCACTCTGAGGGTCGTTGTTGCAATAACAGGTGCCAATGTATTTGAGAAGAGGTAGGGGCGTGAGCGCTGTCTAAGATAGTCGATGAGCTCTTTAGGGCCTGTAGTAAAGCCGCCAGATGCTCCGCCAAGTGCTTTGCCAAGTGTTGATGTAATGATATCGACTCGGTCTTCTACGCCAAGCTCCTCTACTGTCCCTCTTCCCATATCACCAATAAAGCCTGTAGCATGGGAGTCATCTACCATAACAGATGCATCATACTCATCGGCAAGATCACATATTGCGGGAAGGTTTGCCATAGTGCCATCCATAGAAAAGACCCCATCTGTTGCTATAAGGCGAAAGCGAGAGGTTGCTTTTGCCTCTTCAAGCTTACTTCTGAGATCAGCCATGTCATTGTTGTTATAGCGGTAGCGTTTTGCCTTTGAAAGCCGTATGCCATCAATGATGCTTGCATGGTTGAGTGCGTCGCTAAAGACAGCATCTTCTTCTGACAATATTGTCTCAAAGAGGCCGCCATTTGCATCAAAGCAGGAGCTATAGAGTATTGTATCTTCTTTATTGAGAAAGCGGCTAATGTGGGCCTCGAGCTTCTTATGTACATCAAGGGTGCCGCAAATAAAGCGAACGGAGGACATCCCATAGCCATGATCCTTGAGTGCTTTTTGTGCAAATTGGATAAGTTCTTCGCTGTTGCAAAGGCCGAGGTAGTTGTTTGCACAAAGATTGAGCACGTCTTTTCCGCCCTCGAGCAAAATCGTCGCTTGCTGCGGAGAGGTGATCACATGCTCTGGTTTGAAGAGGCTTTGCTTGGTAAGCTCTTCGGTCTCTTTAGCTAGGTGAGAAAACAGTGCTTTTACTGCCATATGCACACTGCAAGTGCAGATGATTTGTTGTGGCTTATCGTAAGAAGAAGCTGGGGATTATCAAAGCGTTTTGAAATCTCAGGAGAAAGCGTGACATAGGGCTTGCCAAGAGAGTCGTTTAACACTTCGATGTCTTGCCATGTTATGCCGCGAAATCCTGTTCCTAAAGCTTTAACGACAGCTTCTTTTGCAGCAAAACGGCCGGCATAGTGGGTGACATTTGCTGCCGCTGGCCGTTCATTTCTTGTAAAAATGCGCTCGATAAAGCCCTTTTTTTCTATAGCCTTAGCAATGCGCTCGATTTCTATGATGTCAATGCCAAGGCCTTTAATCATATACCTTCCTACTGATATTGAAGATGGTAGGGAGAGCTTTCTGTTAGCCGTATCTGCCCCTTCTCATCTTGTGTGATTGCGTTACAGAAGATGATTTTGCCAGATGAGGAGTATTTTTGTGAAAGCACTTGTGTACGTATTGTCTGTCCTAAAAATTCTCCCCCACCATTTACAACTACCATTGTACCGTCATCAAGATATCCTACGCCCTGTTTTGGCTCTTTGCCGAGGCGCTGTATTTTGATCTGCAGGATCTCTCCACGCTGTGCACCTGGCTTTAGTGCTGTAGCAATGGTATCAAGACTTATAGTGGTAGGAATATCTTCATCAGCCTTAAGCTGTGATGGCTCATATGATGAAAGGATATAGCCATCTATGCTTTTTGCTGCGCGAACGAGGCGAGAGTTAATCTCTTCATCTTCAGAAGATGCAAACTCTTTGATTTCAAGTTGTAGTTCGCTAAAACTCTCTAGCCTTTTTACATGTTCTTGGCATCTTTTTGCACGAAGGCGTACATTTTCATCAGGGCTATCAAATGACTTTTGAATCTCTGATAAAATAAAATGTGGAATAACAAGTGACTGATCCAAGAGGCCTGAGCGAGCAAGCTCTATAAGTCTTGGATCTTCTATCGCAGTAAGGTCAAGAACAAGTTGCTTTTTCTTGCTAATAGGAAGAGCGCTTGTGCTGCTAAAGAGTTTTTCATAGCCCAAAAGGCTCATGCTGCCAACATAGCATGCCGCTAAAAAGCTATAGAGCATCGCAAGATTGCTTGTAGCAAGTGATGTATCTAGGGCTAAAAGGATGGCTCGCACGCTCGATGCCACAACAAGGCCAATTAATGTGCCAAAAAGTAGGCTTAGGAGCGCTTTATTTATTTTTTTTGTGGAAATTTTTCTGCAGTAGAGCTCGATTCCAGCAAGGGCACCAAAAGCAACTAGAGCAATAGGAATGCCAGCTAGAAGTCCACAAGCTGCCGAGGCTGCCAAGCACGCGAAGGCGAGAAACAGAAGTCGAAAGTACCATTTATTTTGTTCCATTGAATCCTCAATTCATTCGTCCGCATGAATACTAAGAAAAGTGGTAATTTTTGTCGACAAATCCAAAATACAATTGCGATGAAAATGAAAAAATTGCCTACAGGGGTAGCTGTGAAGGCAAAATTTTTATAGGGTTACTAAAGCTTGCTAGATGTTAGTTTTCATGGCACGCTGGATTGCACGATCATCTTCGCGCTCTTTGATGCTTTCTCTTTTGTCATGGAGCTTTTTACCCTTGCAGATTGCAATTTTTACTTTGGCACGTCCGCTCTTGAGGTAAATTGACAAGGGGATACAGGTCAGCCCTTTTTCTTGGATGGAGGCATTGAGCCTTTGTATTTCTTTTTTATGGGCAAGGAGCTTGCGCTTTCTTCTTTCGTCATGGTTATAAAGACTTCCAAACTTATAGGGCGCAATAGAGGCATGTACAAGCCAGAGCTCTCCGCCATCGATTGTAACGTAGGCCTCTTGCAGGCTACCGCCATGGTCTCGTAGAGATTTTATTTCGGTCCCTTGCAAAACAATGCCTGTTTCAATCGTTTCAAGAATTTCGTATTGAAATCCTGCTTTACGGTTTGAGACCAGCTCTTTAATTTCAGTTGAGTCTTTCATGCTTTGATTGTACCATCTTACTCAAATAGATACAAACGTAACTGGAGTCTTATGAAGTTTATCATATCTCGCGCAGAGCTTTTAGAGCTTCTTGCTCGCGTACAAAATATTGTAGCGCCAAAAACGCCAATTCCTATCCTCTCCAATATCCTTATCGAGGCGCATGATTCTACAATCGTTATTACAGCAACAGACCTTACAGTCGGCGTTCGCTGCTCCGGCAATGCTAAGGTAATAGAGCCTGGTGCAACAACTCTTCCAGCACGCCGCTTTAGTCAGCTTGTACGAGAGCTTACAGCATCACATCTAGAACTTGCAACAAATGCAAAAGATGTTACCGTCATTACTGCAGACTCTTCTACCTTCCGCCTTCATGGCCTTCCACGAGCAGATTTTCCGGGTCTTCCAGATCTTTCCGGCGCCGTGCAGATACAAATTCCTCAAATAGAGCTTAAAGATGCCCTCTACCGCACTTCATTTGCTGTGTCAAAAGAAGATAACCGCTATGTCTTAACGGGAGTATTTTGCCACCTTTCAAATGGGCAGGCAGTTTTTGTGGGAACAGATGGCAAACGCTTGGCACGAACATCAATCCCGGTAGCGCTTGATGCGGCGACTAACTTTGAATGCATTATCCCGCTTAAAGCTGTCGATGAAATTTTAAAGTCGCTAAGCTCTGACAATGAGCAAGTACGCCTTAGCATACTTTCTGATAAGATTGCTATAGAGGCAAATGATACGCTTATCGTCAGCAAGCTGCTTTCTGGCGACTATCCAGATGTAGATCGCGTGATTCCTACTGCGTCAAGCTGTGTCGTCTCCCTCCATCGCGAAGAGCTCATGTCGCTCTTGCGACAGGTTTCGCTCTTTACTACTGAGGAGAGCCAGTCAGCTCGCTTTAGCCTTTCAAAAGGGGAGATCCATGTCAATGCTACTACTATGGATGTAGGTGAGGGAAGGGTAAGCATGCCTGTGCACTACGATGGCGAGCGCTTTGACATTGCCTTTAACCCTAACTATTTCTTTGACATTCTCCGCCATAGCAAAAATGAGACGGTATCTCTTGGGTTTACCGATGCCTATAATCCAGGTATCATCGTAGATGGTGAGCTTAAGGCAGAAGAAAAGGCCTTGCCAAACCCTCTTTTTGTGCTCATGCCCCTTAGGTTAGAAGAGTAATGTTTCTTAAACAGCTCTATGCGAGAAATTTTCGAAACTTCGAGGAGCTCTCCTGTAGCTTTGCAAGTGGTATCAACGAGGTAGTCGGCGATAATGCACAAGGAAAGACAAGCCTTCTTGAGGCGCTCTTTCTTTGCATGACAGCAAGCTCCTTTCGCTCCCAGCACCTTAAAGAGCTCATACGACATAGCCAAAAAGGTTTTTTTGTCGAGGCATCCTTTGAAAAGTGCGGGATCGATCACAAAGTAGCTATTAGCTATGACGGTGAAAAGAGGCGTGTATTTTTAAATGATGCACCTTGTGAAAGCCCTTCAGTACTTTTAGGGCTTATGCCCGGCGTTGCAAGCACTCCGGATGATATCGCAGTCGTTAAAGGGTCACCGGCACTCAGGCGTCGCTATCTCGATCTTATGATTGCGCAAATAGATCCTGTGTTTGTTCATCACCTTACCCGTTTTATGCGGGCTTTGAAGCAACGAAATGTCCTCCTTAAGCAAAAGCAAATAGGTTCCATCACATGCTGGGAAGAGGAGCTTGCAAGGTCAAGTGCCTATATTGTCCTTAAGCGAAAAAAAGCTGTAGAGTTTGTCTCAGAAAAGGCAAATGAGTTTTTTCAGGTTTTTTCCAAAGAAAGGCTTACGCTTTCTATGCAGTATGTGACAGCGCCCATTCCTGTAGATGATCTTGAAGAGCAAAAAAAGCGGATTTTGCAGGAGTTTGAAAAAAAGCGCATGCAAGAGCTTCACGTAGGTATGACCCTTGTTGGACCACATCGCGATGAAGTGCAGATTTTTATAGGGGATAAATCTGCAAGAGACTATGCAAGTATTGGCCAAAGTGCCCTTACTGCATGTTCTATGCGCCTTGCTGAATGGCATTACATAGAGCGAGAGACGCGAAATCGTCCTTTGATGATCGTGGATGATTTTGGTGCAGCACTCGATGCTACGCGTAAAAAATTGCTCTTTCAAGAACTTAGCCGCCTTGGTCAGCTCTTTTTATCCTCTCACACATCGCTATCGGCATCCAATACGCTAGAGATAGTCGCCGGCAAACTTGTATAAAACAGATGCTTTCGCTACGCTTACCACTTTTGAGGTGAGGTATGCAAATTCAAAAATATGCAGCTCCGATTTGTCTCGGACTTTATGGAGCTATAACAATTGGTTCAAGCTTTGCATGGAATAGCGCCGTTTCTACTGCAGAGGCTTTTGGCAGACTCTGTCCCCATGATGACTACTTGCATGGCCCCTATTCAACACCAAGTTGCGCCTCTCTTGCCTCATCGATGTATGGTCAAAATATTACAGGTTTTGTCATAAAATTACTGGGATTAGCCTTTGTATCGTATGTGCTCTATGACATTCATAAACCTACCATTGTGCCCTTGAATCGAGGTGAAGCTCTTCCATTAGTAAATGGAGAAAAAAGATGATTGATGTTGTGCGAATAGGTGGTTTTTTTTCAGGAGTGTGCGTTATTGGAGGATTTATTCTAGAGGGTGCTCTCTCTTCCGTTGCAAAAGATGCTGCAGATATAGCCGGAAGATGCCTTGCTCAGAACGCGACAGAGGGTGGCTGCAGCGCTTTACAAGAGAGAATGATCTCCTACCAATATGGAGCTCTTGGAACCTCATTTGCCGGCGTCCTTCTTGTTGGCGCGTTTTGGCTGACATGCCATATTATAAAGGAAAGAAGGATAGCCCGAATGGCAGTCTGAGAAATACTTTCGTTATTTCAAACGCCGCCATGCCGGTTTTAATCATTCGTATTTCAAGGCGATTATCGAATTCCTGCGCCCTGTAGAGTACAAAGTATGAGCTGCCAGCTGTTATATGCTTATGTCCGAATGAAGAGATAGAATGCCTCTTCATTAATCTTGAAATGCGCCCTTTCTGATACGTTGATTGTGGAGACTGTATACGGTCAAAGAGTTCTCGTTTCACCTCTTCAGCAAGAGGGTTTGCACTCTCAATTTCGTAAAATTTGCACGGTCCTAATGGATTCATGCACAAGAGTATAACGTATTTCTAATTACCATCAAGAGCTGGTTGTTGCTGCGTGATAGCCCGTTAGTCATTTTGCGAAAGGACTCTTGGTCTTAATCTTATTCTTAGTCTTATTCTTATTCTTGTCCTTTTTTTCAAAATCTGTCCTAAAAAGATCGAGAATAAGATTAAGATTAAGAATAAGATTAAGATTAAGAGGGGGGGCTGGGCAAGGGAACAAATACCTATAACTCTAGATTTAAATCTCTCTCAAATGTATTGTCTATGAATCATTTTACAAGGAGTTTTTATGAAGAAAGATCTCAGAAAAAAAATCGTGCTTGGTATTGCAACAGCTATCGCTGTAACAAATGCCTCAGACCTTCCTGCTGCATATATAGCACAAAATCAGGTAGCTCTGACAACAAAGGAGCAGGCATTTTTACGGAAGCTTTCCGGTAATGCCATCACCTTATTTCAAAATATGGATCACGATGGAAGAGCCTTTGCAATGAAAATACTTCTCCATAACTGCAAGGGCCAAAATGCCTGCAAAGGCCAAGGTATAGATCCAAATAGCTGCAAAGGGCAAAACGCCTGCAAAGGCCAAGGCTCCTGCCGAGTTACAGCAGACGATGCCGTCATTATGGCATCTAAGCGCCAAGGCATCTAATCGAACCGTAATTTTGGGCCCTTTCTTCAATCAAGAAAGGGCTTCTCTAGTTGTGGGAGCTCTCTTCAATGATTTTATTCATTTTACGAGAGAGGTTCTTTGCTGAGCTTCGATTTTTTGGCGTCGTGTGGAGCATCTTGAGTATAAGGTGTTCAAACTGCTGTTTGGGGCTTGGTTTAGCTATCTTTTTTAGCTTTTTTCTTCGATCTTTGATAGCGTGATTGATGCGGGACCTAAGTAGGTGGAAGCGATACTTTGCAGGGCCATCGACATCTTTTACATAGGACCTGTCATGCCAAGGGGCCTGTTTTCCATAGTATACCCAGTAAAGAACGCAGCCCACTGCGAATATATCACTTTTGTAGTAGTCATCTCCCTTCATATTCTTTTTCATTATCCCTTCAGGAGAGGTGTACTTGGTATTTCCTTGCACCATATTGTTTGCTGCGTATTTGGCATATGTTGCTCTACCAAGATCTGCTATGTGTGCATTGATGGCTCTTTTTCCAGGTTTTCCTTTAGGGATGTCTATAAAGTAGTTTCTTGCTCCAAGGTATCGATGGACGATCCCGCTTTCATGAAGCGATGCTAGGCCAGAAAGGATATCTGATGCGATCTTCATTTTTTCATAGAGGCTAAAGCGAGTCTTTTTCTCTAAGGCATTATGTAAAGAGCCTGGTCGATAGAGTTTTGAATAGATCGTCTGATATTTTTTGCCCTTCTTTTTATTGGTTCCAAAGCCACAGGTTGTGAATAGTCCCGGCTTGCCATGCATTTTTTTGGTAAGGGTAAGCTCTCTAGACCTATTTGCCTTTTGAGTTCCTCTTGCCACAAGTTTTGGTTTTTTAGGGTGATAGTGGATTGCTTTATGTACCGTTTTACATGCCCCTTCTCCTATAAAAGCCCTCTTGCTATCTAGGATGATAAAGCAGTTTTTACTTGCTTTGTCACATTCTACAGCATATTTAAGGCCTGTTTTTTTCTTGGACATGTAAAAATTGCCCTTTTTCATCTCTTTTGGGGCTCTATTTTCGATAAAATGTGAAGCTTTACGAATATGCGCTCTTTTTAACTGTAGAGTCTTTCCATATTTCTTTTGGATTATGCGAGCGCCTTCTTCGGCTCTATTTGATGCTGCAAGTGGTCCTAAAACGATGCAGCTAAGGGCAAGGACATATTGAAACATAAATACCTTTCACCATTTTTACAGCATATATGATGAATTTTATTTTAGTGGAAGTCTTTCTTTGTAATGTTTTGGTAGGGAGATACGTCCTGTTGTAAAAAACAGGGCAAGGGCGCCAATGATTGCTTGAAAAAGCCTAAGGGGGATTAGAAAGGGCATAATGGTTGACAGTACTTTGTTAATGCGGAATAGGCGTAGCTCGGCGGGCGTTTTACCTTTTGTATATTTGGCCTCTAGCGTTGTAAGCCTTGCTTTGTCGATAGCCTCCGGATACTTTTTTTGGGCGATCCACAGGATGTTAAAGCTATGGTGGACTATTGCTGTATCGATAGGGTCTTTGAGGTATTTTTCGAAAAGATCCATCTGCTGGGTAAGTTGCCATTTCATAAACAGGCCTTCAGCACTCTTTGGGTCTTTTAGTACTAAGTAGCACTTAACTATACCCTCTGTTGCGGCCCAGGAGCAGTTTCCTACAATTTGGAGAGGCAGTTTTGCAAGTTTCTTGAGCTTTACCGTTTCCTTATCTGAACTAAAGGAGAGTTTTTCGGGTAGGGTATGCTTCATAAGCTTTTTATATTCACTTTCAGGAAGCTCTCTTGCATCACTAAGAAGCTGTACAGTTTCAGCATCGAACTTTTTAGGATCAAACCGCTTTATAGAAAGGGAAGGCTCGCTTCCTCCTCTATCACAGGTGATGAATAGGTCGTCCCAAATCAAAATAGAGATGGCGTGCCCGCTAAAGCCTGTAAAAATGACTTGGGGATTTGTATCCTCTCTTCTTCTTTCACGATGTGTAGATGCACTTTGCAGCAAAGCTGATAGCTCTTTTAGCTCATCAAATTTTGCACATGATTTTGCCATAGTAGCTGCTGAAATTTCTGGCAGACCGCCTTCAAAGGGAAATGTTTTTCCAAAAATTTTTCCAGTGCCCTCTATTTCGAAGGCATGTGTAGTCAATTTTGTTCGCTTTATGAGTGATGAGAGCTCTTTTAGCCTTGAGCTTACTGCCTCATTTATTAGGTTCTTTATCTCCTTCCAGTTATAGTGGCGTGTCGCTTGGAGGTAATACTGCAGCGGCCGGCCTTGGTTATCGATAATGGCGGGATCTGCTCCTTTTTCAAGAAGGAGTTTACTTGTATTGATATTTCCGTTGAATGCCGCATGCCAAAGCGCTGTGCAGCCCTTATTATCTGTAATATCAAGGCTTGCGCCCCGTTCTATAAGGATTCGAGCGGCTGTTCTATAGCCTTTTCCTGCAGCGATCATAAGGGCAGTTTTACCCTCACTGTCTTGATAATCGAGGTTTGCACCCTGATCTAAAATCTGTTCGAGTTCAGCTAATTTTACAACAGGTGCTCGCATGAGCGCTAGTAGGGGATCTGGGGAAAAAGAGACCATATTCACCTCACTTCCAATATATCAGAAATAAGAAGAAAATTCAAATAATCTATTTAATGAAAATACCTCACCTACTTACGTAGGTGAGGGAAAAAGTTACATTAAGCGGTTTGCATAGGTTTATAGAAAGGGTTGCAAGGACCGTGTAACAGCAACAATTTCATCATGAGGCTTTCCGTACCCAAGATGTGCGCTACAAGCAGAGCTCCAACAAGTGTTAGATATCGCCGAGAGCGACCCGGCCAAAAGGAGTTATGGAAAAACAAAGCGAGCCATCAATGCTTCCACACTCTGTAATACCTACTTTATGAAGGAGGCTAAAGAGGACCTCCTCAATAAAGGCTTTTTCTTTGTCATTATAGTTTGGAAGCTGATAGCGCCATTTTTTACCATTTCTCTGAAGGCTAATGGCTGATTGGCTGCCTACAGGCGCAGTAAGCTGTTTGACAAAGTCGTCAAAGAGAATCCAGCTGTTTGCTGGAATCGTTCTGAGCGAGCGTTCGATCTCAAATACACTTTTCTCAAGCGCCGGAATATGCTTGCCCCAGCTTGTGTGCCAATTATCGAGCGTTTTCCGAAATATGGTCATAGCCTCTTCCTGCTCACTTCTCGATGTGACAGGAACGGCACGCTTTTCTACTGTGACTTCTTTTGTAGAAAGGGGTTTAAGGGCATGTTTTTTTTGGTATCTAATGAGATCTGCCCATTCAGCAAAGGGGACTACGTACTCTTTGCCGTCATAAATACAGGAGACAAGTACAAAATGAAATTCGAGAAGAATGATACATTCTTGCATCTGCTCAGGGGTGAGGTTGTACTTTTTTTCTAGATCTTTAACTAAAACTTTACGCTCTGGATGGGCGAAGAGGTCAGCACAAATCTCATGAAGTGTCGGCACTTCAAAGTGAAGCTCTTTTAGATAGCTTTCATAAATTTTTGGTGTAAGAAGGTACTTTTCGATGATGGAAGAGAAAATATTATCAGACGTACGAGGGATGCTGTACCAATTAGGAAGCGTACTTATAGGTACCTTTTGCATGAGCGCTTGTAAAACTTCAAAGGAGGGCTCGGTTTTTGAGTCAAATTTAAATGAGTGAAGCTCAAAATACTTTTTTAATTCTTTATCTATAAAGATAGTGTCATGTTCTTTTACTAGGAGTCCTATTTGGCTAAAGCAGTATAGGGCCTCTTCAAGCTCAATTTCATCACAATCGAGTGCATCTACAAGATCATGTATTTGGCACTTACTTGCCTGAAAAAGCAACTCTTTAAGTACCTCTAATTCAAAAGCGCTGCGCTTTGTTAAAAAGAGGCGATTAGCGATATCCTTTTTATAGGAATAGTCAGATAAATTGATTTTATTCTTACGAGCAATAGTATGTAACATAGTACTCTATTTTGGCTTAAATACTATTAATATTCAACAATTTAAGTATCAACTATCTTTTTAACAAAAGTTACTATATAATTTAATTATAGAGGTGAAAAGGCTATGAGACGGCATAAAGGCGTTAAAGCGACGCATAAACAGCATAAAGCTCCCTTCAAAGGCCTCGATAACACGCAGGACCTAGACTCTATACTTGGCCGTACAAAGATCTATCAAGATGTACTTGGTATCACAAGTGAAGAGCTATCAACTCTTTACGAACAGGCATCTGAATTTTTACAGATGAATAGGCTTGAAGAGGCAAAAAGTGCCTTTTTATTTCTTACTAAAATTAATCCATTTGCATCAGATTTCTGGATTGGCCTTGGTGTATGCCACCTCCAAAATGAGGAATTTAAGGATGCCTTTAATGCCTTTATTATGGCACTTACTATGGATCCCGGCAGCTATGAATGCTTTGCTTATGCAATCGAATGCTGCATACAGATGAAAAATCCGGCCCAAGCAGAAGCGCTTCTCAAACAAGCAATAACCTATGCAAGGCGCCACCCATCTAGGGAAGAATCTCGAAAGATTCTTGAAGAGGCTATTCGCATCGCAAAAGAAATCGCTTCTCTGAAGAGATAGCCACTATAGTGTGCTAAGCAAAGTCGAGCTCGATGGGCGGCTCTCTGGCTCTAGTGATAGGCACTTAGTGATAAGCTCATTTAGATGCCGTTCAGCTGAATCGAGAGGAGCTCTATTTGGCTGCATGTGATGAGCTTCAATTAGAGATTTTATGGCTGCTTTGTCAGCTTCCGTTACCGGTTTATTATATGACCTATCAGCACCAGGATGGTTGAGTACCGCATGGGCATAGGGATCAAGCTGACATTTCCATGGTAGCAACTTTTTATAAACACACTCATAAAAAATACAGCCAAATGCGAAGAGGTCTAGTTTTGCAACATCGCCTCTAAAGCATGTGTTTCCCATAAGTTCGGGTGCTGTATACGAAATGCAGCCGTAAAAGCCCATGTCATAGCATAAAGGGAGAGTTTCTTTGACTGTTTTTTGAGGATAAATTTGTCCAAAATCATTGATTCCCGCTTTTAGGGGATTTACTGAGCAGAGAATGTTGTTTTGCTTAAGATCGGCGTAGCTATATCCAAGACTATGTATCTTGGCAAGCCCGGTAAGCACCTGTTTTGCGATTTCAAGAAGCATCTCATAGTTTGGATTTGTCGTTTTGATGAAGGTGTCAAGCGTCATTCCTTCCTTAGAGCAGATCCCAATTTTAGGGATTGCATATGCCCCTTTAGCATCTACACATCTCTTTTTCCATTCAAATGTTTGTAAAATTGGCCAAATTCCCACTCCTTCGGGTTCTAAGGCGTAAAATAGTCGCTGATACTGCACTTCAGTTTTTACGTCTCTAATGGATTGATGTACATCAATCAGAGAGCCATCCTTTTTTGTTTTATTTATTGATACGACGACAGTTTCTGGAGGGCTTTCGTCAGTGAGGCTTATTTTTTTGTAGCGATAGACACGTTTATATGTTCCATATTCTTTTGGCCTTCTGGTGCGCAGTAAGCAATTTGTGCCATCATATTCAATATCTGTCGGTATGCCATGAACAGCTGCCTGCATATATCCTATGGGCATATGAGCGCTCAAAAAAACTCCAAGGTGCAGGCACTCAGACTGCGAAAATCCACTCTTCAGCGCAGCTATTTTTCCGGAAAGCATTTTAATTCTAGTGCCATTTGGAAAGATCCTGCAGATAGCACGTTCTACTCTGAGGGTTTCATCATATTGTTGCTGTCTAGGTAAAAGCTCTTTAAGCCATCGTAGCGAATGGTTTTTACAAAGTGCGGCAATTACTTTATCTTGGCAGGCATGATCATTGCCAAGTATATGGGCAACAAGCTCGCTATGTGAGAAGCTTGGGTACTTGCTGAGAGGTAAAAGAGAAAGTCGATTGACGGCAAGTTCTATAGGCTGCTCCAGGGCACAAAGTTTTTTGATTTTACAAAGTTCTTGAGCTGCAAAGTGTGCAGCAAGGGGAGTTAGTTCCTTCCTAAAGGAAGTGATGATACGCTTTGATAAAGCAACTTCTTCTTCATCAATATAGGCAGAAAGAGCTTTTCGTACATGTTGAAGCGATCGCCTCATTTTGGGATCTTTGTTACACATATCGGCAACAAGGCGAAGAAATGGATCGCGTATACCTTTATTTTCTATCTCTTCAATGAAGATAAGAGTTCGATTGTATGAGTTTTGAATGAATTTTGGAGGGGGATCATTTGTATAGGCGATATAGATCATAACACCTAGTATCCAGATCTCCACTTTTTCATAATCGATAGTGCCTTTGTCTATCGATAAAAGCTCAGGGGGTGTAAACCAGCCATCATATCGAAATCCCTGAGGCGGCCCTCGTAAAGCATCAAAACTTTTGTCGTAGTGTGTGAGCTGCATCTTGCATCCTTTAGGATCTAGTGCTGCTGTATCCGGAGATAGATTCCCGTGAATGATTCCTTCTCTATGCAAATGCAAAAGATCGTCTACAATATCTCTACTATATCTATAGAGCAATTCCTTGGGATGCGCCTCTGCTTGCAAGAAAAGCTTGGAAAAGGGTGTGGTTTCTGCACTATCACCATCAAATCTGCTTAATGCACGTTTTTTTCTTGCTAGTTCTCTTTCTTCCTCTGATGGAAAGGATTGGAATAAGAAGGTAAGTGCGCTGCCTGCAAGAAAGCCACCAATTGCGTAATAGATGCTCATCTGTTTTATTTATTGTGTTTTTACTAGAATAGTCGCTTTAGTTGTTTTTACTAAAGAAAGTAATGCCAACTCTATCAATGTGATCTTTGAGATCGATATTTGTGATAGTTTTATAATCGATAAAATCAAAATAATAGGGAAGAGTTGATTCCTCATTGAGTTGATAGGAGATCTTAGTAATTACTGTATCAAGATTCTCCCCTACTAATGCAATGTCAACATCCGATCCCTTTTTATAAGATCCTTTTGCTCTTGAGCCAAATAAAATAGCCGATGAGATTTGTGGAAATTTGTTTAGAATAGTAGTGATTTCCTCAAGTTCATCACATGTGAGTCCAATATTCTGTGATTGCTTAGGGGATTTGTCGTAGGACATTATAGACCTGTTTAATTTCAGGAAAATAGGTTTCACGAATTATTTGGACAGCTTTTTGCGTGTGGGCTTCATCATATGTGTGAGTGAGCTCGTTTCTCTTTTCAAGCATATCAAGCCAAAGCTTGCCATTTTCAATCAAATCGTTTTGAAAGGCAGTCTTGAGCACTTCTCTTGGAAATCGTAGAGGAAGACCCATTGTTTCAAGATAGTCTTTAAGTGTTTTCCAGGCGAGTTCAAAGGTGAATTCAAATGATTGTATAAGACCTGCAGCCTGTAAGGGATCAAGAGATTTTTTTTCAGTCGCTTGCTGCAAGAATAAAAATGCTTTTTCAAAATTTTGGAAGCGCTGCTTCCACCGGATATCTTGTTTCATATTTCAGAGTCTACTCAAGCGGGAGAAAAGTTGCAACCAAGACATTGGTGCGAGAAAAACCTTATTTTTTGAGTTGGTATACTTGATGTATCTTAGGGTCTTTAAAGTCGATCGGCCTGCATTTATTTGAGATATCGCGTACCTGGATTGAGCTAAAGAGTTCTTTATCAAAGACGAAAGTTCTTAGGTTGGTGCTAAAGAAGATTGTTCCTCCTGGAGCTAGCATGTCGAGGGCTTTGATTAAGAGAATATGATAATCCTGCTGCACATCAAACATCCCTTGCATTTTTTTTGATCGAGATATTGTGGGTGGATCGATGACGATGATGTCATAAAGTGCAGCGCTTCTTCGCTCCTCATCTAAAAAAGTGAGGCAGTCTGCTCGTAGTATGACATTATTTTTTAATGAGAGGTTATTTAGACGAAAGTTTTCTACAGCCCAATCTGAGTACGTATTTGATAAGTCTACACTTTTTGTATATTTTGCGCCCTGCATTGCTGCTTGGACACTAAATGATGCAGTATAGGAAAAGAGGTTGAGGAGGCGCTTGTCTTTTGCCTGCAATGCCACACACCTTCTTGTCTCCCTATGATCTAAAAAAAGACCGGTGTCTAGGTAGTCGGTGAGGTTTACTAAAAATGAGGTGCCATATTCCAGGACAGAAAAAAACTCTTTTTCATCAGATCGTTTTTCATACTGCTCATATTTTTTGCGCCTGATTCTTGATCGCCAATAAATATCGTGAGGTTCAGTCCCAAAAAGAAGCTTTAGGCTAGCCTCTACTTCCGATACTACCTCTTCAGGAATCTCCTCGACATCTCTATCCTTTTGAAAATAGTGTATAGAGTATCTTCCTGCGTAAAAATCTATAGCAAGGGGATAGTGATAAAGCTCTCTATCATATATTCTAAACGCATTTGTATGCGTGCGTTTTGCCCATTTTCGCACATGACGATAGGTGTTGCGAAGACAATTTACAAAAGGGGAGGAGAGGTCTTCTCCATTGGCGATTTCGGGCAGAAAGAGGGTCATGTGTTGCTCTGTAGGTTTTTTCATGCGAGCGTTTGTCTGTTTTTTACCACAGAGACACTGAGAGAGGAGAAAAGTAATAATTTTCTCTCTTTTTCTCTCTGTCTCTTTGGTAAAAAGAATGGCACAAACGACCACCTAATAAACTAGTATTGCAAACTGGAGAAAAAATCGCTATAGTGTTCAAGCTTATGCGATCGTTTTTACTTTTTTGTACGCTCTTCCTTTCGTCTCATCTTGTAGCGGCATTGCCGTCGCTTTCGGATCTACTGACTAAAAATCTAAATATAAAATTAGAGGCGCCAGTCTATAAAGATGGCGTTACAAGTACCGATAAGGGCGGTGTAGTAACAGGAAAGGATCTCTACCTTCAAGCAAGAAACATGCAGTTTGTCAGTAGGGAAGAAGATGGCAAGATGGTCAGAAAAATCGATGCATCTGGCGAGCTCTTCTTCCACTATAAAAATCGCATTTACACAGGCGATAGGTTAGAATTTGATCTCGACAAGCAAACTGCAGTCATTTACAACGTTCAGACAGATGCAGGGCCCTGGTTTTTAGGCGGAAGCAAGCTTATACTTAACCAAGATGGCTCAGGTATTATCGAAGACTGCCGCATGACGACAGAAGAAAATATGGATGATGACTGGATGATCATCGCAAAAGAGGTCCATCTTTCTAAAAACAATACCTTAAAGGCACAAAATGTGCGCTTTACCGTTATGAAGATGCCTATTTTCTGGATTCCATCACTTACAAAAGATCTAAATAACGACTCTATGAGCCCTATTCGGTATAGGGTAGGCTATTATGGACATGGGAATCTTCGCTTAGGATTAAGCTACGACTTCGATACCGGCAAAAACTGGAAAAACAGGGCACTTTTTGATATGAGCTCTTTGAGAGGACTGGCAGGAGGTTTCGCAACTTCCTACAAAAACCCCGATAAGAAGGAAGAAAAGTTTGATGCCTTCAACTACTATGCCCACGATATAGCGACAAATGACTCAGATAGAAAGAGTCGCTACCGCTTTCAAGGAAAATATGAAAACCTGCTTTTTGACAATAAAATTGGCATGAAAGCAACCTATGACAAAATGTCAGATCCAGAATTTCCTGCAGATTTTGAAAGTAGAGGCCTTGATTCTGCAAAGGCAAGCCCTACACAGCTGCAGTTTACTCGAAAAGAGCCTAACTGGATCACAAGCCTTAATACGAAAGTTCGTGTTAATGAGTATCAGACGGTAAAGCAAGAGCTGCCGATGCTTCGTTTTGCTATGCGTCCAATGGAGCTTGGTGAATCTAAAGTCGTACTAGATAACAGAGCAAGTGCAGGGTATCTAAACTACCTTTATGCGCATAAAACGCATGATGTGCACAATTTCCATTCCTCGCGATTTGACGCTGTCCAAAGGCTTTATAGGCCATGTCCATTTAGTATATTTAATTTCACCCCTCACGCGGGCTATAGGGCAATCGCTTACGGAAATAGCCCACAACATGACTCAAAGCTGCTTGCGCAAGGGTTTTTTGGGGCAGAGATTCACACAAGGTTTAAGAGGGTGGGAGAGGCCTCCACACAGGTTTTAGAGCCATATGCTCAATATGACTTTTTTTCAAACCCTACTGTAAATCCGCATAAGCACTATCTCTTTGATCTGCAGGATGGACTCTATAGGCAAGAGACGCTTCGCTTTGGTGCAAGAAACTTCCTTCATTTTTTAAAAGGCGAGCAGCTTAGTTTTGATCTCTATGCAAGGGCCTTTTACAATACACCAACCATTGGCTCTCGCATTCCAAAAGTATATCTCGACGGTGTCTATAGACCATCTGACTTTATGCAATATAGCTTTAAAACAGCTTGGGATTTGCAGCACAATATGCTCGATCATGGAAACCTTCGTGCAGACCTTACCTTTAGTGAAGATTTTGCACTTGCCTTTGAATACCGCCACAGAAGCCCCTATGCATGGAGAAAGGTAGACTACGATAACTTCATGGTAGATACATTCCACAGGCAGCACTCTCTTAGACACTCGCTAATGTCCGATAGGCGAGATACTGTCCTTGCCCATATGTATCTACGCCTTATGCCGCAACTTGCATTAGATCTTCGTGCAAGGCATGGTTGGGGCAGAGAGCATGCTAAAAACTACACAGAATATGAAGTAAACCTTATCACGCTCATACGTAACGCCATTAGGCTTACCTTCACCTTCCGCCATAGAGCTACAGGAAATGACTATTCCATTAACTTTTCTTTCGGCAATAGTTCACAGTCTGCAGATACTTCATTTAAGCGAATAAATCAGGGCAATTACACCTTGCCATAAATGTACACTCCAAATATGTTGTCATTTTCATATTAAGGAGTAGTAGTATGGCTGGTGTAAAATCTGTTAGTAATGTACAAGGGCAGCAAGCAGCTGCTGCAATAAAACAAAAAAATAAAAATAAACCGCAAAACTTTGCAACAAGTGATCATGGCGGCCTTCACATCGCGCAAGATGATCGCTACATTGGCTTTGTGCCGACATATAACAACTGCGTTACACGCTTTTTTGCCAACCTTTTTGGCTGGTCCTATCAGGTTACTGCAAATGGCAACACCTATCATGTAGAACGTAGTAAATATCTTGAGTTTCTTAACGCAAACACAGTTCATAGTGAGGAAATTACCTCATCAACCGTTTGGGATCACCTTGATTTAAGTAAGCTTGCACTTAAGCCTGATGCATCGTCTGGGCTTATGAGAGATCACATTAGTGCTCAAAAAGCCGAGAGACTCTACAAGCTTATGGTGCATGCTCTTGTTGTGGAAAACGATGTCGAAAAGGCAAAGCTTTTTGCTGGAAAAGGTGCCCTTCTCGATACCTCTTTTTGGATTCGCGATAATGTTGAAGAAACGTTTACTCAAGTTGCAGAGGGGCTTCCCGATGATCAGCCTACAGAATTTGCAGCAGCTCATCTTACTCCGCTTTTATACGCTGCTGAAAAGGGGCATGATCAATTTTGTGAGTTTTTAGAGGAGCTAAAGGCAAACGCTGACCTTAAAGGTGAATATGTGCTGTTTACTAAAAAGACTGAAGAGGTAAATCCAAGCACAACAGTAGCCTATGATAGCGAAGAGACTGAAAGTGATGGCAGTCTTAAAACATGCGTTACACTAAAAACAATCTCAACTCTTGAAATTGAAGACTATATAACAACAAAATTTATTGTTAGCTACAATACCGAAACCGGTAAAATAGAGCGAAAAGAAGGTTCGTCAAACCCTGTAAAAGAATTTTATCAAAAACCACTCGAAAGCTTAACCACACAATGTAAAATAAGCTAGGTTCTTTTAGTCCTTTCCCTTAGATCCTAAAAAACCATTTAATACATTTCATGGTATAATAAGATCTGGGGGAGAGGAGGAAAAATGCTTAAAAACTGCTTATTTTGTATAAGTTTTTTACTAAGCATGCTCATAGCCCAAGATCAAGTTAGGGCCAGCTTACCTCTAGGGGATATTGTTGAATCACCCCTAGGTAAGCCCTATAATACAAATCCCTACAACAATAACCCATCAGGAGTCTATTACTATTATTATGGCACCCCGGGCTATAACGGTTATTCTGGCTTTCCTGGTTATTACGGCTACCCTGGATATACGTATTATAATAATTATCCCGGCTATTATAACTATGGACATCATCATGGCCCAAACCACGGGTTTTATGGAGGGCATGGGCATCATGGGGGGTACCATCATGGCGGTGGGCACCATGGACACCACCACTAAAAGTGGTAAAGTTCTATTTTGATTGCTCTAAAACGAGCTATCTATCATGCTAGATGCTCGTTTTAGAGGATTTTTTCATGCTAGATATTGTACTTATTGGCGTTGGCTACGTAGGGCTTGTGAGTGGAACTTGTTTTGCAGAGATGGGAAATAGGGTCGTATGCCTTGATAAAAATGGCGATAAAATCAAACTCCTTCAGCAAGGAGAAATCCCTATATATGAGCCTGGCCTCGAAGAGATGGTAAGGCGAAATGCAAAAGAAAAGAGGCTTCATTTTACTACAGACTATAAAGAAGCTGTAGAGAAGGCTCAAGTAATTATACTAGCTGTAGACACTCCCGTTGGTGCAGATGGCTCGTGCGACCTTACTTCAATAAAGGCAGCATGCAGACAAATCGCTCAGCATATGAATGGATATAAGGTAATCGTCAATAAATCTACCGTACCTGTAGGCACAACTACACTCGTAAAAAATATCATTAAAGAAGCTGGATGCAGTTTTGATTTTGACGTCGTTTCAAATCCTGAATTTTTGAAGGAAGGCTCTGCCGTCTCTGACTGCATGAAGCCAGATCGCGTTGTTCTTGGAGTAGATTCTCCTCGAGCAGAAAAGGTGATGCGCGAGCTCTATAGGCCCTTTATGCTCGGAAGTGATCGCCTTATTGTTATGGATCCAGCCTCCTCTGAGCTTACAAAATATGCAGCAAACACTATGCTTGCTATCAGAATATCCTATATGAACTGGCTTTCATGCCTTGCAGAAAATGCTGGAGCTAATATTTTACAGGTGCGAAAAGGCATAGGCGCAGATAAGAGAATCGGAAATGCCTTTTTATGGGCGGGGGTTGGCTATGGAGGGTCTTGCTTTCCTAAGGATATAAAGGCTTTACGCCAGATGGCTATTGACTATGATGTTGATCCTCTCCTTATTGACTGTATCGAAAAAATCAACCAGAGGCAAAAAGAGCTTCTTCCTGAAAAGATCGCTTCCTATTTTGAGCCCTTTGGAGGCTTGCAAGGAAAGACTATAGGCATCTTAGGGCTTGCCTTTAAGCCGGATACTGATGATATGCGAGAGGCGCCATCTCTTGTGATTATAGAAAGGCTTTTAGCCCAAGGTGCACTCCTTCGCCTTTATGATCCTGTTGCTATGGATAACGCTAAAGTGTATCTTCAAGGCAAGGTGGGGATTACCTGGTGTGAAAATGAGCTTGAAGTGGCAGCCGGAGCTGATGCACTTGCGCTTGTAACTGAATGGAAGCAGTTTCGCCTTTTGGACTTTCCAAAAATCATCCAGGTGATGAAGTCGCATGCCTTCTTTGACGGAAGAAACCAGTATTCAGCTCGCGAGATGGCAGCTTTTGGTTTTGACTATTTTGGTATAGGCCAAAGCCCAGCCCTTCAGCTTTTTGAAAAGGACTTTATCGCAGAGGACTTCGTACACGCATATGGCGAGTAGTCTACGAGGGTCGCTTTTTGCCCTAGCATGCAGCTTGATTTTGGCATCTTTTACCTCTTTTCATGTCGCATTTACGCTAGCTCCACTAGTAATGCTTTTTTATACAGGATCTGAAAGGCTTTTGCTTTGGCTTTCTTTGCTTTCCGGTCTTTTTATGGATGCGATCTTTCTCTCTCCAAAGTTTGGACTTTTGGGAGTTACCTATCTGATATCTGCAAGGCTCCTTTATCCCTTTAGACTCTACTTTTTTAGAGATTCTCAGATCACCCTTCCCGTGATGGTTTTTCTTTTTTCTCTTCTGTCACTTTTTATAGAAACTCTTTTAGTACTCTTTTTGGATCATTCAATCCCTAAAGGCTACCTTGAAAGAGTGTTCATGCAGCCCTTTTTTGATCTTTTCTTTGGTTGCACTGTTTTCATGCTTCCCACTATTTTGTGGCATCAGTATGCTGTAAAAAGGAAAAAGAGAAGATATAGAAATGATTCTTGATGGAAAACGGGTAGCAAGCCGCATACATGATGATCTTAAAAAAAGGGTTCAAGAGCTTTCGGGCCGTTCTCCTTGCCTTGTCGCTGTGCTTACTACCGATCATCCAGCCTCACACACCTATGTAAAGCGAAAAGTTGCTGCTTGCAGCGAAGTTGGGATCACTTCAAAAGTAATTCAGATAACACCAAAGGCTACTCAAGAGATCCTTGATCTTATCGATAGGCTGAATGCAGATGAGAGTGTTGATGGCATTCTTATCCAGCTGCCCCTTCCAGAGGGTATAAACCTCATGCAAGTGCTTGAACGGATAGATCCAAGAAAGGATGTAGACGGGTTTCATCCGCTAAATATTGGCAAGATTTTGCTTAGCGACTTAAATGCCCTTTATCCCTGTACGCCGCTCGGAATTAAGGTCCTTTTGCAGGCTTATGAGATTGATGTAGCAAAACGCCATGTTGTCATCGTAGGTAGAAGCAACATCGTCGGAAAACCCCTCGCAGCACTCCTTCTGCAGGATGCTCCTGGAGCTAACGCTACAGTGTCAGTAGCCCATCGCCACACAAAAAATTTGGAAGCTCTCACAAAAAGTGCTGACATCCTTGTCGTTGCAGTTGGAAAGCCAAATACTATCCGCGCACCAATGGTCAAGCAGGGAGCCGTCGTCGTTGATGTCGGTATAAACCGCATCGAAGATCCGACAACGCGCTCAGGCTTTCGTCTCGTCGGAGATGTTGCTTACGACGAAGTAGCACCTCTTACCTCGGCTATCACTCCGGTACCTGGCGGTGTAGGCCCTATGACTATTGCTATGCTGCTCTCAAATACCCTTGAATGCTACAAAAAGCTTGCATTATGACGAGCATTTTTGCTATCACTTAGACGTCCTCGTGTAGCTATCAAAACAATTGCCCTTACATTATCCGATGTCCGAAAAATTTTTTCTTATTAGGAGAATTTATGCGACTAACTGTATCGAAATTTGTTCTAGCGCTCGCTGTGACTAGTTGTCCACTATTTGGCTCTTGTAAAGATTATGGCGAGATACTGCATGGAGATGCCACGAAGCGAGATAATCGCTGTGATGTTTTTTCTCCAAGACAAGATATCAGCATTGAACTTTTTGGCTTCACACTTAATCCTGAAATGGGACTTGGGTTAGAGGCAGAGTTCATATCTACCCCCGGTAAACGTGATGAAAAGCAGGTAGAAGGAGAAATTGTACTTCTTGAAGATGAAGTGCAAACAGCCGCCGCCTTCTTAGATCAGCACCACTTTTCTTATACAGCATTGCACAATCACTTTTTGTTTGAAGAGCCAAAAGTGCTCTTTATGCACTTTGACAAAACAGGAGATGGCAAACATATTGCAAGAGAGCTTCGCCAGCTTGAAAATCTGATTGGCGTGTTTGAATCAAGCGGTGGCTCTTCTTCTTCGTCTGATGATACACTTTCTGCAACTCAGCTTAATCAAATACTTGATCTTCATGGATCAATAAAAAATGGTGTCTACGTAGCAGACTTTGATCGCCCATTTAAAATTGAAGATGAAGGTGTGAAAAGTGAACCTGAGGGAATGATTGCTATCCAGGGTGATTCTGAAAATGCAGTCATCGTAGGTGAGGTTCCTGTCAAAGTTAAAGAAATAGATATATTTATTGAAAAACTTGTACAAAATGACATTCAACTTACTGCTTTGCATAATCACGAAGTAGGTGAAGAACCGCAAGTGTACTATATACACTTTGAGCAGCAAGGTCCTGCCTATGATCTCGCTCGGCGGGTCCATAGAGCGCTCAAAACCATAAAAATTGAACACTATGAATAATTTTTTTATCACTCTGCCTCTTATCCTCCGTTATGGAGGCAGAGTGTTTATCCTAAGAAATCTCACCAAAGAGGCACTAAGCGCTGTGTGGTAAATGTTACAAAACCTATTTTATCAAAATCACAGAGGAAAAGGGCGCCATCGTGATGTGATTATGGTCAATGAGAGGCTTTGGATCTTCACTGCTTATGGCTATTTTCCAGCTGCCTTCTGGCAAAATAGGCTCTACTTTATTTATGGAAGCGTTAAATGCAATGTAGAGGTTGTCTATTGTATAGGCAACAAAGTGAGATGTTGGACTCCAGTCTGGTTTATTGGGCAGCAGGCCGTGCCAGTGGATTTCTCCCGGCGCAAAAAAGGATTTTCTTCTAAGTACATCATGCGTTTTTCGGAAATGAATAAGCTCTTTCCAGAACGTTGCTAGAGCGCTGTTTTTATCG
Organism: uncultured bacterium; assembly: GCA_964512205.1. GTDB lineage: Bacteria > Chlamydiota > Chlamydiia > Chlamydiales > FEN-1388 > SZAS-7. The sequence continues at coordinate 29,399 of CAZEGK010000012.1, forward strand.
AGCTCATCCCACAAAAACCAGTTACGTTCATTATCTTGACACCAGGTGTTGTTGTTGCCTTGCTTAGTATGGCCATATTCATCTCCAGAAGAGATCATCGGAACGCCGATGGAAACTATAAGTGCAAGGCAGAAGTTTTTCATCTGCCTCTCGCGAAGAAGTTCAATATCTTTGTTTTTTGTAGGCCCCTCTACACCGCAATTCCACGTGTCATCATACATGCCGCCATCGCGGTTCTCTTCGCCATTTTCTATGTTATGTTTATGCTGGTACGTGACAATATCTCTTAAGGTAAAGCCGTCATGGCATGTTACGTAGTTAATGCTGTTTAAGGGGCCTCCCTCCTTGCCATAGATATCTTCAGAGCCGCATATTTTTGTAGCAAACTTGCCCGCAAAGCCACTTGTCCCTTTTAGGAATTTTCTAACAGACATTCTGTAGTCATCGTTCCATTCAAGCCACTGGTCAGGCCCAAGCCAGGGAGACTGAAAGAAATGGCCAACTTGATGAAGACCCGCTGCATCCCATGGTTCTGCGATTAGTTTTGTTTTGGAGAGAATTGGATCTTGCGTAATGCGCTCAAGTAGCGGAGATGCTTCAAGTACACTGCCATCTTGTCCACGCATGAGTATGGAGGCAAGATCAAATCGAAATCCATCTACATGCATTTCAACTACCCAGTATCTAAGCGATTCTATGAGCATATCGGAAACGACAGGATGATTGCAGTTTAGCGTATTTCCGCATCCGGAATAATTGAGATAGCCTTCAGAGGGTGATATCAAGTAGTAGTCATCTGCAGAAAATCCTTTCCAGCTTATTGTGCGGCCATCTTGGTTGCCTTCGCCTGTATGGTTAAAGACAATGTCTAAAATTACTTCCATACCTTCTTTATGTAGGGCCTTTACCATCTCCTTACATTCTTTTAATCCCTCAATTGGATCATCGCTTGTTGCATATCTTTGCATGGGCGCAAAAAATGAGAGAGGTTGATAGCCCCAAAAGTTAACAAGCTTCTTTTTAGTTTTGGGATTTACCTGGATACAGTCATCTTCGTCGAATTCAAAGATGGGAAGAAGTTCTACAGCATTGATCCCAAGGTTTTTAAGATGTGGAATTTTCTCTATAAGGCCTTTGTAGGTTCTATTAAATCCACGGACATGCATCTCGTAGATGATAAGATCACAAATAGCGATGTTTGGACTTTTATCGCCATCCCACGAAAATCCATCGTCTGCAAAACAGACGCCAAGAGGCATACTTTCATAAAGCTTTTTGCTAAATGCATTTTGTCCAAATGTTTGGCCGCTTTTAATAACCTTTGCATAAGGATCGATGAGGAGTTTGCCATTTACGCGATAGGCATAAAGAAGTTCTGTTTCCTTTGTTTCAACAAAAACGTGGTAGATGAGGCCTGTTTTTGTTAGAGGAACTTTTTCAATTTTTTTGGGAGCATGTAGTGGGGCATAAACCAGTTCTTCTACTGGATATTTTGAATAGACAGCAAAGTTCCAGCCGGAGGGCTTCTTGTTTGCGCCGAGAGGAAAGGGGGTACCAGGGCTAGTTTTATCCATAGGCCTACATTGTGCGAGTAGCTCTTTTTTTTCAATTGCAATAATCTAGAACATGGCGTAACGTTAATGTCTGAATCATAATGGAGGGAGCATGTCTCTTGAAAATGCAAAAGAAAATCTAAAAGAATTCGGCAAAGAACTTAATCTTGAACTTGCCTTTGATGAAAATAATACCTGTATTTTGGGTATCGATGATGATTATTCGCTTCACATCACGTACGAGCCAAATTCACAGCGTCTCTATCTCTATTCACCACTTCTTGATGGATTGCCAAAAGATGACAAAATCCGTCTTAAGTTGTTTGAGCGTCTCTTAGAGGGCGCAATGCTTGGTGGTCAGATGGCTGGCGGCGGCGTTGGCGTTGCAACAAAAGAAGAGCTTATCCTTGTGCACTCAACTATCAGCATGGAACATGCGGTAACATCTGCACTTAGAGCATACGCACCAGTCTTCCTCGAAATGGTAGAGCGCTGGAGAAAAATCTGCAAAGATCTATCAGAGGGCAGACAAGAGTCAGCATCTGATAAGAAAGCAGAAACTCCACAAGCTATGATGCCACGTCAAGGCGGCCATGGTACACAAGGGTTCATCAAAATTTAGGAAATCCTATGATCTTTATACAAATAGCTGGTCATCTTGGCCAAGATCCTGAAGTGCGCTTTACACCAAGTGGTCAGAAGGTAACAAATATCCGCGTAGCGACTAACATCAAGCGCGGCAGTAAAGAAAAGACCGTCTGGTGGCGCGTTACTATGTGGGGCGACCGCTTTGACAAAAAGCTTTCCTACCTCAAAAAGGGAAGTGCTGTAATGGTCTGGGGCGAAATGGGCATACCTGAAATCTACCAAGATAAAGAGGGTAATAGCCAAACCTCATTCGAAATCATTGCAGAACACATCAGCTTTAGTCCATTTGGCGGCAAAGATCGCCAAGAGCAAGATAGTTCAGAAGGCGATGCCGATGAACAGCCAAAAAGACGTCCTCAACAACCAGTCGCTGCTTTTAGCGGCTCTGACGACGACGTTCCTTTCTAAAGAAGTCTCTATAAATGCCTCAAGTCTTCATACTTGAGGCATTTTTTTTACCACAGAGACACAGAGAAAACAAAGAAAAAACGAATGATTTCTTCTGTTAATGTTTGTATGAAGCAGTACCCCTCTATTATTTCAGAAAGGGGAACAATTCATACTCATGTGTATGCTATTGCACTAGCTATATTTAAAAATTGTCCTGCTGAATTGGATTCTGTTAGGACATGGAATGACTTTTTACAAAAGCATTTTCTTCGAAAGAAGGAGTTTGATCACTATAGCATCCAATCTATGCCTCAGCATGAGCTGCATAAACAACTACTTCCTTATTTTACTGGGCTAGGTTTACTAAGCGAAAAGCCGCCAGCAGCGAAAACCTATAATCAAATAGTCGTATTTGGTGGAACACCATGGGATACTAAAGAACGATTTACCTATCTTCAGGAAATACTTGTATCTGGAATAACAACCCAGTCGATTCTTTATATTAATGGAGAACGTCTTTTGCATGAATCAGAGCAAGCGTGGATGATGGATCAAGGTTACGGTAAGGTCTTAAAGCAGCATGAAGCGGCTGAAGTCATTTGGAAAAAAGATTTTTCTGATAAAGTTTGTACACAATTTTCAGTGAGGACAATTACACCGCCAAAAGCTGGAGTCAGAGCAAATACTGAAGATACGGTTGTTGATTATATGCAAAATAGCCATGCAAAAAGTGTCCTTTTTATTACAAATGGCCCTTATGGCCCTTATCAAAATGCAACTGTTCAGACTGTTTTTGCAAAACATAAAGCGACTATTCAAGCAGATATTGCAAGTTCTCGCTGTAGAGATACCATATCAACAGCAACTCTATTAGACACTCTAGCAAGGTGGTTCTATACGACGATACATTATCAAACGCTGTCAGCTTTATAAAATTGTCGGATATTTTTTCATATCCTTTGGCTCGATTTTTAGATCTTTTGGCTCTATACCAGAGGGCTCTTTTGCACGTCGCTCTGTTGAGTATTCTGAATCATCGGTATTTGATACCAGGCAGAGGATAGAAAGGAGAAGATAGCTCATAAAAGTCTCTTTTTTATATATTTCTTACACTAACAAACGAATTTATTAATGTGGACACAAAAGAAGTGTCGATTGTATCTTTCTTGCCATTTTACATAAGGAAATAGAAGATGCAACCAGCAGCTAGGTCATTACAAGATACGTTAAGAGATTTAGATGAAGTCGAAGCGCTTCTTAATGGCTTGAGAGCTGAGAGGAAGACTTCAATGCCTTGCTCTAAGGAGGAATTTGCTCGCAGAATTGCCATTTCATATGAAAATACAGTTTCATTTCTTAAAGACTATCCGGTTTTTTTGACTCTTGTAAATGAAGAAGGCGACACTCCTCTTCACACTACTGTTAGTGCTGTAGAGCTAGATCCTAAGGCAAGAGCCCATTCTCTGACGTTTGCGTGTGTATTACTTGAGCTTGGAATGCGAAATGATCTTCCAAATCATCGCAATCAAACTGCGATTGATTTGGCATTAGAGAGCAACGATCCACTTTTAGTGGAAATATATACTGCAGAAAAACCTTGTAAAAAAACCCTTATAGAACTTGCTGAAAAGCATAATGAATACAATATTGTCGAATGGCTGTCGAGGAAAGCGGATATTGAATCTCATCCTCCTGAAGCACGCAGGATGAAGGTAGAAGAGCAGATGGTGGAATGGCATAATAGAGCAAGGCTAGAGCTTGCAAGAAAAGATGAGCCAGCTCTTCACACGGCAATCCACGCGTTCATCGAAGGTGATCAGGAATCTATAAGGGATATTTTTGAACTTATGCAGCTACCAGGTGCTTTGCATGATAAAAAAGCAGTAGAGCTTGCACGCGAAAATCAATTTTTAACGAGACTTTTCACTCTTGAATCGCCTACCAAAGATGATGTTGTGGCACTAGCTTGCGAGATGGACCTTCCAGTTGTAATTGAAAGTATGCTCGGGGATTAGTACCAGACAGTACTTTTAATTTTCCTGAAGTAGGTTATACACCAAGTGGTCAGAGGGTCGCATAACTTCATTCGAAATCATTACAGAACAGATCAGCTTTAGCCCATTTGGCAGATGGGTCACAACAGGCCAGTTGCTGCTTCTAGCGGCTCTCGTACGACGTTCCTTGTTTTATAACACTACACTATCACTATCATCTAGTCGATGCTCACATGTATGATGTGAAATTTGAAATATGTTGCGATTTAATAGTAAAAAAGTAACGATGTCTCTCGCGCCGAGAAAATTTTCTTGGTGCTAAGAAAAATTCATTAAAGAAAGGTTTTAGAATGAATTTCAATTTTTTACGAATAGCAGGTGCTGCTATCATGAGCATCATGGCTATGAGTGTAGTGGAAGCAAGTGAGGTTAAGGAACTTAACTGCTCAAACTATAGAGTTGTTATCGATGAAAAGAATAACAAGGCGCAATTTTATAATTGCAAAACTGGCTGTGCGGTTGATCTTATCGACTTGCCAGGCGATTTTTGTGACAGCTGGAATGGTGGTGTTGGTGATGTAGGGGCAAGGTCTTTTGCTGAAAATAGCACTCTGTTAACAGCTCAGAACGTTGCTCAGCTTGAATTAAAATATCAGACATTTATTCCAACGAATGCGACACAGGTGCTTTCGACCAATGAAAGTGTTACAGTTGTGAAAGATGCAATTTATTTGACCAGCCAAAACAATAACACCTTTGCAGCTTCTCTAGGGGATTATACTGGAAATTATGTCGTTGCTATCCGCCGTACAGATGGACAGATCCTCTGGCAAAAAAACTTTAGCGACTACACAGGCCTTCCTGGGGATTACACTCGAGGCGCTCCAAACGTTTACGGGGATTATATGTGGATGCTTTCGAGTAATGTATTGAATCAGGTGCAGAGCACTGCTGATCCAGACAATACGTCGCAAGACCTTAACCTATTTTTGCTAGGCGCTATTCCTTTCAAAGGTACTGGCAGAAGAAACTGCTCTATCGTATGTGCTAATAGACATACTGGAGATCTTGTTTGGGTCAAGCAATATGGAAATGTTGCCAAGTCATGGAATGATGACGATAACTTCAGACAATTTGGCTTTGAAGCGACACTCATACCAGACCTAGACATTACCGGAAACGGAGATAAAGTGCCTGTATTAGTTGCAGGGGCAAATTATGTAGGACAATACTTCTATGGAACTGTAACATTCAACAAGCGTCCCAATAACAACCTTGTTGCAACGGGCTTGCAGCGTAGGCTTCGCTCATATATAAATCAGGGACGAATCATGTTTGTCCATGCGCTAACTGGAGATCTTATTAAAGAAGTACCTGTCGGCCCAAGAAATCTTGTTGCCGGAGAGGTTATTAACAAACCAGGAGATCCTAACTACGATCCAATTCGCGATCCGTTTATTCCAGGTCATGATGATGTGAAGGTGCGTTTGAACATAAATTCAGGCCCATTAACACCAGGAGATCGTTATAGTATCGATGGTGGAAACTGGACTTGTGTGACCTTGAATAGGGCTGCAGCAGATCTCGGTGTTTCTGAATTTCGCGATACAGTGCCTGATATCCTCAACGGTATTACAGCTATAGATAACACAGGAACTCCTGTTGTGCTCACTGCTGGACAAACTGTTGCGGCACATAGCAACTATCAAGAAATGAACGTACGCATTGAAATTGTCTGGGTTCCTGGTTTTGAAGGCGACAAATTTACTGTTGTAGGCCACTCGCCAGCTGGACAGCAATTCTCTGTTAATCCAGATTTGCTCGGGTTGCGTATAACAAAAAAACTCTACCCTCAAGATGTTTTGACTAAAGATGAGGCTTATGAGCTTCGCTATGCAGGGCCATCTTGCTGGTCAGCTCCAGCAGCAGTTAACTACGATAGCGATGGCAACCCAGTAGAAATTTATATTGCTACAGGGCAAGGACATAAAACTCCTTATGATGAGGCACTATTCTTTGATGCTAACTACAGCACAGAAGTTCCTCCAAATAGTAACTTTAACCAGCGTCAGCAGATGATTTCAGATGCTGTTGCAACAGGAAATGTAGCTACTATTAGGCAGGCAGAAGCAAATTATGCCGTATTATGCCAGCAGCTTGCAAATATAGCAGACACAGCTTTATCACCTCGTGGAAAGTTGAACCTTATTGACAGCGTAGTTGCGATAGACTTAAGGCCAGGAAATTTCGGAACAGTGCTCTGGCACTACAAGACTGGAGGTTTTGACGCGTGGCAGACACCGCAATCTCCATCTGGATTACCGAATACCGGTGCAGGACGTTCACTTGCTGTTGCAAATGGCTTTGTGGAGCTTGCAAACTTTTGGGAGCAGCCTCCCGGCCTCGATGGTGATATGGGACAGAGATGCTGTCTTGTAAAAGGCAAAAATGGCAAAAAAGATAAGATTGCCTGGGCGTCAAAGCAGGGAATCGGTGGAGTCATAGATATCACCGATATAAATAATGGACCCTCACAGCCTTCGACTAGGGTATTTCGTTTCTTAGGTCCAGCATCAACATTAGGAGGTGCAAATTATGGATCTGCTGTGGATAACAAGCGTATTTATACTGCTCAAAGAAATTATAGTGGAGATGGCAACTACCCACTTCCTAATTCGAGCAACTATTACACCCCGTACGTCTACTATCCTCATGTGAACGATACCATTCCACACCCAAACCCTCCTGTAGTTTGGGGACCTGGTAATCCTTATGTTTCGGCTATGAATCTTGAAACTGGCAAAATCGATTGGGAAGCACTGCTTGCACCAGGTTTTACTGCTACTACAGCGAGCAGGGGAACGGGTGCGTCATGCACTCCAGGTGTTGTCATCGTTCAAGCCCCTGATAACAAGCTGAGGTTCTTTGATTCAGCCACCGGAAAAATTGTCAAAGTGGTTGATTCAAACGCAGGAAACTCTTGGGCAGGGATCGCAGATAATGAGGTATATGTGTGGATAGGCCGCGGAAACGGTGGTTCACCTACGCAGTACTTGAAAGTGTTCGATTTGCCAGAAAAAATTAGAAAAAAACATGGTAAAAAGAACAAATGCTGCATGATAAAAAAGAAATGCTGCAAAGAAAAAAAGTGTAAAAAGTAGTTTTACACTCTTTTGCTCTAGCCCCTGTCATCTATCTTGATGGCAGGGGCTTTTTTATTTAAGAAATTTTACAAATGACCTTTACGAATAAATGAGCTGTTGCTTTTGACTTTATTATTGATTATAAAGTATCATATTCACTATGAATACAATAAATGGCGCTACTTATAAATTTCCTGAAGTTTATATAACTACAAACGAAAAGAAGGAGCATCGTCATTCTGATGCTTTGCTCCGTCGTGTACTTGGGCAAGAAACATCCGAGCCCCCGAGAGTGTTAAAACGTACGAGATCACTTCCCGACCTTAAGGTTCTTGCTTCTCAAAAAGAAGACATCAAAGAAAAGTCTGGCGCTCTCTGGAATTGTATAAATTCCAGAAGAGATGTTTATGGGGGAAAGCTCTACAGCTTTAGACTTCATCGAAAAGTGGACCCAAAAGAGGTAGGTGCTGCTACTGCCTTGATAGAAACTGTCTGCAAACTTGCGCAAGTTTTTCCAGCCATTGAACTTGATGCTGGAAGTATAGGTGCTTCATTTTCTCATAAGGATCTTGATGGTGAACTACGCATTGTTACTTCCTATTTGGATTTTTGTTTTTCTCTTATGGAAGCTTACAATAATGAATTTGATCCTGAAAAGCGCAAAGAAACAATTCAGGAGCTCTATAATAATCAATTCAAGAAAGATATTCCAATTACTGTAGATGCTCAAAGTGCAACTCTTAGAGAGTACTTGGAATTTATTAAGCAGACCTTCCTTTCTATAAATACGGAAAGCAAACTACAGAATCCTGTAAGTTTCGAAAGTCAATTGGTGCAGGAGCTTGGTTTTAGTTTTGTCTATGATAAAGGCTTAGGTACATATATACTTACCTTGCCTGATAGGGAAGCTCTTTCTGCTCGCTGGGCTCACTTAAGAGAAAAAGAGCCCGACCTTCCTGAACTTCATATACGAGACTCTAAAGGCGTTGCTACGGATGAGGAATTCCTTTGGACATATGCCACGCATGATCTGCTTGTCTCAAGTGGTGCTGAGTTTGTCCATGATATGTCGGTTCATGCAACTACGCTGATCTTTTTAATTACAAGGGCACGAAGCGGCATTCGAGGTCAGCGATATAAACAGGCAAAGCATAAAATGATAACAGCTATTGCTCCCATTTATAAAGCAATAGAGAACCATGCAAGTGATACTAAAACAAAAGAACTGAGAGTGGCGATGCTTGCTAGTGTTGTTGATCAACTCTCTGCTGCAACAAGTTATCAGGCTATGGCTGGATTTATGCATGCGCTAAGAATGCCGAAAATTAGTGGGCCATATACTTCTTATTTCGAAAAACGTTTTGACAGGCGCCATAGTGCAGAAGAGCTTGCAAAGATCTACGCAGAAGCTGTAGAGCCTATTTCGGAAGAGGTTTCTGAAGTTCCTACGCCGCTTATGGAAGCGGCTGTTCGTGGGGATATAGAAACCATGGAGAAGCTGATTAAAAAGGGAGCATCCGTTAACAGGATGCTTGAGGATAAAACAGAGAGATCGGCCCTCTTTTTTGCATTGGAACATGAAGCAAGCGTGGCATGTCTTATGAAGCATCATGCAGATGCTACACTTACCGATAGCGAAGGAAACTCGCCCCTTCTTGAAGCATGTAAAAAACCAAATCCTCGCATAATTAAACTGCTGGCAAATTCTGATACTGTCAACATAAAGAATAATAAAGGAATGCTTCCACTTATTCAGCTTTTTCAAGCTGGTGAAAAGGATGAAGCTGCATGGGAAAGTATTGCACATATCATGACAATTCCAAATGCACAAAAGCCGCTCCTTCGCTATTTTTTAACGAGTGCGTATGGTGAAAAAGCAGCATCGCTTGTTCTTGGTAAAAAGTAGATATCCCTTTACCTTGACTTCAATCACTTCCAGAGGTATCTCTAGTATTTTTGGTTGTATTTATGCAGATTCATACATGTTCAGATATTGATAGGCGAGAAAGTAGCGATGCACTCGTCCTTGGATTTTTCGAAAATGAGAAGCCTGATAACTTAGGCAAACTCGAAGAGCTCTGTTTAGCACCTGTAAAAGCAGGTGATTTTGAGGCAAAGCCTTCCCAGGTGATCCTTCTTTGGGGAAGTGAGCCTCAAGAAAAGCGTATTATCCTTGTTGGGCTTGGAAAAAGAGAGGAGCTTACCTTAGATGGTGTAAGAAAAGCCTATGGACAGGTTGCAAAAACGTGTCTGAAAGTAAAAGCAGTAGATATCAACATTCATCTGCCTGAAACAGAAACCTTTTCACAAGAAGTACTCGTTAAAGCTGCAATTGAAGGGCTTTTTTCGGCAAGCTATTCGCCAAAAGAGGAAGCGGTCATTGAGGATGTTACCTTTATCACAAGTATGCCGCAGCATGTAGAGCATGCTGCAGATCGAGCTATAAAAGTGATGCGAGCCGTTATTTCTGCTCGAGATCTTATCAATAAAAATGCAGATGATGTAACACCCGAAAGGCTCGCTCAGCGTGCAAAAGAGCTGCAGCAGGAGTTTGGACGGCTAAAAGTTTCGATAAAAGATAAAAAGTGGCTTAAAGAAGATGGCTGGGGACTTCTTCTCGCTGTATCTCGCGCTGCAACTGTAGAGCCTTGTGCGATCGTCATCTCCTACATCGGGAATCCTACATCATCAGATCATACAGTCATTGTTGGAAAGGGCATCACGTATGATACCGGGGGACTTAAGCTAAAATCTGCAGAGGGCATGCTTACCATGCGAAGCGATATGAGCGGGGGAGCTGTTGCCCTTGGGGTAATGCAGGCGATAGCAAGTCTTGGACTGAAGGTAAATGTCACAGCCGTTATCCCATCCTGTGAAAATGCGATAGGTCCCGATGCCTATAAGCTAGGTGATGTCTATAAAGCGCGCTCTGGGCTTTTAGTTGAAATCACAAATACAGATGCTGAGGGAAGGCTTGTCTTAGCAGATGCACTTAGTTATGCAGTAGATGCACTTGAGCCCTCTCGGTTGATAGATATTGGTACCCTGACAGGGTCGATTGAGATGGCGCTAGGTAATGAACTCATGGGTCTTTTTTCTAATAGCGACCTTCTTGCAAGTGAGATTTTTGCAGCAGGACAGAGAACACATGAGCGGGCATGGATAATGCCTCTTTATGAAGAATATCGAGATCAGTTACTCTCTGATGTCGCCGATATAAAAAATGCAAATACGCCAAAGGCCGGCTCCATCATCTGCGCGATGTTTTTAAAGCAGTTTGTTGGGGATGTGCCATGGGCACATTGTGACATAGCATCTTGCGCCTTTAACAAAGAGGCAAAGGGCTATCTTCCAAAGCTTGCTACAGGAGTAGGCATTCGGCTACTTGTTGACTACTTAGAACATAAAGAGGGATCATGACCATTGCTGACGATATGAGAGATGAAGATAGCCGAGAAAAATTTATCCAAGACCTGTCGAGTGGAGAGCTTCATCAACGAAGACGTATCCCTGTAGGGGTACTAGGTGCAACAGGCAGTGTCGGACAGAAGCTTTTATCCCTCATCGATAAGCATCGCTGGTTTCAGGTAACTGCCCTTGCGGCATCTGAGAAGTCGCAAAATAAGCCCTATAAAGAGGCAGTGGAGTGGCGAATGCCCCACAGGCTCTCTGATGAGATTGCAAACTTAGAGGTGCAGGCTCCAGAGCCAAACCTTAACTGCCGTATTGTTTTTTCCTGCCTTGATGGACAGGTTGCAGGTGAGATAGAGACAAAATTTGCAAATGCAGGCTATCATGTTATCTCTTGTGCTCGTGCCCATAGGATGGATCCTACGGTCCCTTTGCTCATTCCGGAAGTAAATATCCAGCATCTTGAGCTTTTAAAAGAGCAAAAGTATCCTAACAAAGGCACTCTCATTGCAAAGCCAAATTGTGCAGTGATCGGTCTTATGCTTGCCCTTAGGCCGCTCCAGCTTGAGTTTGGCATTGAAGCGATCAATGTTGTGACTATGCAGGCAATATCAGGAGCTGGTTTTCCAGGTGTTCCAAGCCTTGCAATTACAGATAATATCATTCCCTACATATCCGGCGAAGAAGATCGTCTCTATGAGGAGCCAGCAAAGATATTTGGCACCTGCAACATGGGTGCAATAGAGCCCTATCCGATGAATATATCTGCAACATGCACGCGCGTGCCGGTTACTGATGGACATATGGAAGTGGTGTCGGTAAAGCTAAAGGAACAAGCAACCCTTGAGCAGGTAAAGAGGGCTTTCAAAGAATTTTCCTCACCTATTGATGAGATGCATCTTCCATCGAGCCCTACAAAGCCACTACTCTACTTTGATGAAGAAAACTTTCCCCAGCCAAAGCTCCATCGCGATCTAGAACGAGGCATGGCAGTCTCTGTAGGAAGGCTTAGAAAAGATCCGATACTTGACTACAAGTTCGTTATGCTCTCGCATAACACCGTGCGAGGCGCCGGCGGAGGAGCGATTCTTATAGCCGAGCTCTTAGTAAAGCAGGGCCACATCTTCTGGTAAAAAAAAGTGGGGCAGGGCCTGCGTAACCCTGCGTAAACTTCAAGTGTTATAGGCTTGGCTATAGCATGTGCTGTTTACCAGCAGATAGATTGCCTGAACTTCGTTTGATTCCTGATGTCTCTAGAACAGCTAAAGAGTTACTTACTCGACTTAAAAAATGCTTTCCAAGGGTTTCAAAAGCCTATTTACAGTTTTTACTCGAGCTGCCTGCAAGAAAGGGAATTCTATTCACTCTTGAATTTGCAACCCAGGCCAATGCATTTTTAGATGAAAAATTGACTTATTTATCTAAAGATCTCGATTTAAATCAAAAGTGGGATGAGGGTGACAATGTATTGCTGAAAGTTATGCAAGATAACTTTTTTTCGGTGGCATTAACCTGTTAATATTAGAGCCTTTAGTAAAAGGCTCTTTATAAAAATACTTTATAATCCTAAGGCGCCGCTTTGTTGCAAAGCTTGATCATTCAGAAATTCTCTGTAGGCAACGCCCTCATTCTGCGCTTCTTTTTTACTTGCGACTACGAGAGTGTTTTTGAGGTAGCGTACAGATAGAGCTGGGTTAATAGCTACCTCTGCTAACATACTTGTGATACGATCAAGCTCTTCTTCATTTCTGACTTTTTTACCTGCTAAAAAGGTTTTTGCTGCCTTCATGGCAAGCACAGGAATCTCTTTTGAGTACTGATCCGCTAATATTGGTTGAAACTCATGGATAGAAAGCGGTACATTCAGCTTCTCGAAATGATGCTGAAGGCTGCTGCCAATCTCAAAATCAGCATGAACTCCTTCAAGTGCTTGGACATTTCGCGTAAGTTCTAACCATTCTCTATAGCCACTTATGTCGACTCTCGTTTGGCTTGCATCATTTGTAATGCAGTGCACTTTGTACACATCACATTCCTCACAAATGAGCGCTCCATTTTCAGCTACAAATCTGTCAAAAAGAACTTTTATGGTAGATAGCTGCTCTTCCTTCGGTATGTAGGCTAAAACCCAGCGGATAAATACCACATCAAATTTTTTGCCTTTTAAGGCATCTAGTGTATCTATTTCTGTAACAGAGCCACTGAGACATGTTGCATCTGGGAGTAATGCTCGAAGAGCATCCACGCTTTCTCTGCTACTATCGAGGGCAGTGTAGTTCTTTTGACCAACTCGGCCTGCTATCCAGCTGCCTATTTCACCAGTTCCCGGCCCAACTTCAAGCACACATGCTGCACGATGTACATGAGGCTCTAGTACTGACATGGTGTTTTTGTTATAGAGCTCGTTTAGTCTTTTAAGGCGCTCTTTTTCTATTGCTGATTCATCAGAAAAGATGTAGCGGCAGCTGCCTGTGGAAGTGGTAGTAACTGACATGATGATCCTTTTTCGTACAAGTGTAGCAAGAGCCCTCAATGGCTTTTACCGTAGCGAGTACGGTAGGTTTTGCTTCGCAAAATATTTTCTGAGGTTGACCAGATTGTTTGAAAACCTCAATAATCCCGCCCCATTATTCATTTGAGGGTGTGATTATGGAACCGGTTATTACTGCAGGTGGTAGAGTTGCGATTTTTGAACAGCAACAGCAGCAGGTAGAAAAGGTAGATCAATTCGATGTATGGGCAATAACGAGTAGTGATCGCTCTCCCAAATTTTCCCAGTTTGCATGCCTTACTGCCAATAAAGAAGCAGGCATCGCTCACGAAGTCTCTTCAGAGGATGCTAAATGCTATTTCACAGATATTATCAGGCATGAAAAGTTTTCTCAGCTTGCAGAGCATATCGTAGGAGATGACCTTAAGAGATATGTATCACTTGTTTTACCCTATCTTGAGAATTTTTCTGCGGCAATGACTCCGGAGAATGCCTTACAGTTTTGTAAGGAAGACATTTTTCAGGCCTGCTACTTTCCAGCTGGCTGGGGAGGAAATAAGAGCCAGTTTGTCGTTGTTAAGGTGCAGCTTGTCGAGGGAACTACAGCACATATTAGTATCTTAAATCGTGGAAGGGGGTCTGAGAATCACGCAAGTGTTAAAGATGATCCCTTTTTGCATGAGCTTTCTAGTGCTACCTTTAGCATTGATCTTACATCAGATCTCGCAAATCAGCTTTTTGCTGAATGGCGATCGCTTCTTGTTCCAAAAATGGGGGCTATAGAGATCTCGGCACTTGATTTTTATGGAAGACTCGAAATTTTTGGGGAGCCGGTAAAAGCCCATGAGCAAAGCGATGCAAAAAGAAGAATAAGCAAGGAGCAGTACTATTCATCAAGTCTTGCCTCAGCACTCTCATTGATGTCTGCTGATATTTTTTATACGCAAGGCCACTCTAAGGATGAATTTCGTAGATTTTCTCTTGTGGTGAAGTTTTTTAGCCTCGTGCAGGAGTTTCCTCACTACGTAGAGAATGAAAATAACAGACGAATTTTTAAAGAGGCAATAGAGCAAACAGCTCTTCGAGCAACAAAGCTCGGTCCAGAACTTTGTAATACAGCACGCATTCATGGCTACACAGTGTATATGCAAAAAAGGATGGAGGAGATAGGGCATTCAAGTCTACAAGCTCTTTCATCGGGAACGAGTTTTGGAGCGATTCAGTTTCCAATTCGGTATTTTCCTCACCTTAATGACACTAATCGTTTCATGAGTGGGGGAGTAAGGCAGGAGTCTGATTTCTTCGTATCTACAATACCTGAGACAACAAATGAGCTGACAAGCATCCTTGCTAAATTTATCAATCGGTCATTTTGTTCCGATATTAGACCCTATATTGGACTAAGAGCCCTTTTTCGCAGTGTCCACGCTAAAGAGTTTTTAAAGAAAAGCTCATCAAAAGAAGCAGAGGAGCTTATCGCCGCACTGCGAACTACATTGCAACGATTTCCTGCAATACATGGCAGGCAAGCAAGACAAATGCTTGCAGAGCTATCGCTTCTTGCACTTGATATGGCTGCAGTTTGTGCAGAGCAGATTGAAAGCTTACAATTTGGGAATCTCTATACGCTTGGACTGCCGCTTGTTACAGGACATGATGCCTCTTTTCAAGATCCTGATGCTTTGCAAAGCCTTGCATTCGTTAGGCAGCGATTTAGTGATCGCTCGCAAGGTAAAAAGGTGCTCTTTCAAGCAAAAATCAATTTAGAATCTGGCAATGAAGTAGTCTATCTAATCAAGAATATCATCACTGAAGCTGTCTTAAATAAGTTCTTAGAGAAAAATTCCGGAAAGGAAACGCGCGCCTCAGTAATAAAAAGTTATTTTGTCAATAGTGATTGTTTAAAAGATCCTCTATTGCCTCAAGAGCTCTTTACAAAGCCGCTGCGAACCCTCTTTAGTCTTCTCAATACATTTGCAATGTCTGCCGGCTTTTTCTTTGAGAATCAGAACAGGTTTTCGTATGCGCATTCAGGTGCTCTTGATGCGCTTGAAGGCACCATGCAGTCAAAATTACGTTCACTTGAGAGTGAGCTATTTGAGCAGAGAAGGGCTGACTCACATTTTCTCGAAGACGATCGTCAAAACCTTGTCTATTCGATCAAAGCAGAAAAGGATGAGTTAGCTTCCCAAAAAGTAGGGGTTATCTACAAATTCTATATGCAAGAGAAGGATGAGGCTGAGCTTCCCGAGCCGCTTAGTAGAGAACTTTGTACACTAGAAGCCGGAAGAGAGCTCAGATCTCTTAATACGCTAGATTGGCTGCTCCGTCCAAATCATTTTGAGCATCTTACGAGAAAATCTGTGAGAGATAGGCTGGAAACACTGCTCTTTGGACCAGAAGCAATAGACTATGCCATACAGACAAGTTCTCGTAGGGTGATAGAGGCTCTTTTTTACTTTCAGCAGCAGTATCAAAATAATGCGCAAAATGGAGAGCTGTTAGAATGGTGCGTATCTGTGGTAGAGCGCTTTTCTCTCCATCTACAGAGGGCAGGAGTAAAGAGGCAGCTTTTACAGCAAATAGAGAGTGAGCCTTTCCTTAGAACGGGCCAAATTGAAGATAGCGGTGCTCGCATGCGCTCTCTTGCTCTTTGTCATCTTTCAAGACAAGAGCGTAATACCACTCAATTTGTGCAAGATCTTATACGAGCTGCCTATTATCAAATATCTCTCGTAGAACCAACTTGGCCGCTTCTTTTAGGCTTTAGCCTTTCTGATCCACACTTTAGCTCAAGAGCCGATCTCATGCTGGCTCATCCAGAGTTGCTTACCCAAGTTGCAAATGAACTTACGTGCAATAATGATACCTACACATGGAGCCTACATCAACAACATGCTCATGTTGTTAAAGGAAAGTCTGCTAAGGGAGTCATAACATTTGATCTCTATACAGGAGAGAGCTCGAGTTCTCAAGGCTCTATCTTAGACCTTTTGCCTCACCTTAAAAAACAAAATCAATTTTTGCGCTTTATAGGGGATAGAGAGACGTTGCCTGTCACAGTGGATGGTTATAACAGGGCCGAAAGCATTGATGGTAGCTTTAGATTTACAGTTACTAAAAAAGATACGTTCCTTTCTATTTCAGAGCTATCAATGCGATTTCCTATTAACTTTGATAAGACAGTCAGTAACTGGGGCACTCTACAAACAACCTATATAAGCTCTGATAGCGATTATAAAGAATTTACGAGCCTAACTGGATATATACTTAAAGAGCTACTTGGTCATGAAGATGTCGATATCTGGAAATTTGAAGGAAGCGAACTACAGTATCTCTTCATAGATAGAAAAAATCCCAAAGTTGCCCTATTACAAAATAGAGCTCTTTTTCAGTGTGTAGAGCTTATAGATGGTGTTTGGATAAAGCAAGACAGGCAGTTTTCCTTTATTTCAGAAACTAAAGATCCTGCACTCAATGCACTTATCGCTCGAACATTTCCTCAGGTATCTTTTGGGCATAATCGCAAAATTTCAGGGTGTGCGCTTCTGTATGAGAAAGGGATTTGTACAAAAGTGGCCTGTCCATCACTTAATTTTTCTTTTATCCGCTCGCAAGAGATGGATGTCTGGCTTTATGACAAAGATAGTGAGTATAAATTGATGAATCAAAGTTCTGTGCAAGAGCTTGGTGGATACTCCCGAGGAATTGTTTTGCAGCATCTACGTGAGTCTAAACAAAAGGTTCTGCTTACTCCCGTTTCTTTAGATGGAGCACAAAAAGCACTTGCAAATCGTCCCTTTGTTGCGTCTATTAAACAGGGTGAAATAGAGGGCGATACAGCATGTCACCTCTATCTTTCCCTCATATTTAGGTCTCAGAGAAAGTTTACTCAAGCTATTCATCATCTTGAGAAAAGCAAGCATTTAGGTGTAGATGGCGATGTTGAGGAGGCAATTTGGAACCAAATTACAGTAAGTCCTATCAATACTACAGCCGGCATTGCCTTTGATGTTCATATGCTTGCAAGAGCTGTAGAGCATTTGGAACGTTTTTCAGAAAAGTTTTATAAGGAAGGTGCTGAAAAAATCAGGCAAGTGCTTT
Source organism: uncultured bacterium (assembly GCA_964512205.1). Lineage (GTDB taxonomy): Bacteria > Chlamydiota > Chlamydiia > Chlamydiales > FEN-1388 > SZAS-7. Next base: position 47,133 of record CAZEGK010000012.1, read on the forward strand.
ATAAGAAGGTTGGCGAGTATCGTGGAATTGAAAGCCGCTTTCGAGAGGGTGTTTCAGGAATACCTATTCAACTTGTAGTACCATCTTGGATTATCACAAATTATACGAAGCACTTTGACTCACCTACAAGGCTAAAATGGCTTGAGCAAGGGACAGCTCGCATCCATTTAGATTATCGATTTGATGAGATGTGCTATTGGATGCAAAAACTCAAAGAAAGTGAAAAAGAAAAGGCTAGAGAGCTTGTGTGGAGCGATGCTACGCGCCTTTTGACACCCACAGATTTAGCACAAGATTTTGTCTCACTTGCCCGCTTTGCAGTTTCTACAAAGAAATTAGAAAGAGCCCTTGTTAAGTCCTATATTCTTTCCTATCTAAGCCATCAAGATGTAACTAATTTTGACAGACCGCTTCTTACATTTCTTTTGTATATGCTAAAGGATCCAGATCGTTTTAGGGCGGCTACAACTGAAAATTCTTGTGTGATGTGCGTTTTGCAAGCAAGTCGCGCTCTTAAGGAAAAGGAAGAGATTGCTACCCTGCTTTCAAAAAGAGAACCTACAGAAACAAAAATTGCAGCTCCTAAGGTGCGAGAGCCTCTTCTTCCAAGGGTTCAAAATTTTGGATGGCAAAGGCCTGTTTGTACTGAAATTGAGTTTCCAAAATGGCCAACTCAAGATCTTTATGAGAGATGCTTTACGGAAGAGAAGGCCTTTCCCTATAAAGATGCTTACTGGCCAATTGCTGAATGGACAAGTGATGATGCTATGGAAATGCGGCTTATCACTTCAATAAACAGCGCCTTTACAAAGTTGCAAAAACGAGAGCGTTCAGTTCATGTTCCAAAAAAAGCTCTAGTAGGAGATCTCAGCGAAAGAAAAGAGCGTATAAAAAATAAACTAAGCAGCTTAGAAGATGCTATTTGTAGGAGGCTGAATACTCCTCAAGCAGAGATGGCTCCTCAATTTTTTGCACTTCGGAGATCGGAGCAGCTTGGAGAACTTTCACTAAAAGATGCAGTTGGAGCGCTTCTTTATAACAACAATCGGCTGCTTCTAGCAAAAAATCCGACGCTTTCCCAAAAAGATCTCTCCACAATTTATTCTCAAACTATTGAGTATCTAGGTCGCTTTGTTGAGTATAAGCAGCTAGAAGAGATAGAAGAGGCAATAGGTGATAGCTATCGCCTCGGGGAGGTGCTTGCGAGAAAAAGGGAGTATGATCCAGGCGAATATCCAGAAATACTTGCCTATGCAGCAGCTACAGGGAAAGAGCCGACGCACGCTCAGACAGAAACCCTGAAAAAGCTCTTTAAGAGCCTTTCTGAAGCAATCGACCAAAAGAAAATAGCTCACCTTCTTCTTGAGTTTGCAGGAGGAGGCGGCAAAACATCCCTGCTCATTCCAATCCTTTGTATGTTCTTGATTCGTAAAGGAAAGATCCCTTGTGTGAGCAATACAAGCGAGCTGTACTATCAAAGTTTTGATCTATTGCCAGCCATCTTAAAAGATGCCTATAACCTTCAGATCGAATTGATCGATAGAGATTTTGAGCATCTCTGGACTAAAGAGGAGCTAGAGGCTTTGCAGAAGAGGCTTACATCCTGGCATAAAGATGAAGGTAAAGTGATTTTAATGAAAGGATCTACCTGGCATAGCCTTAATACTCAGCAAAAGATGCACTGCTATCAGTATCATACGAAAAATGATCATGAAGCAGGGGGTAAAATGGCTACAATCGATGCTATTCTTGCCTATTTTAAAGAACATGGCGTTCTTTTAGAGGATGAATGCCAGGATAGTAGCGATCCGCATGAAGTGACGGTTAGGAGTTTTGAGTTTAAAGAGCCCGTGCCACCTCTTCATCATGAAATCTATTATGAAGCCTATAAGCTGAAGGGTGATTTAGAGGCTTCAGTTCAATTTTTTACAAAGTATAGTCTTTTTGCAGGACTTGATTGGCTTGAAGAATATATCAGAAGCCCTCTTGGAACAAGACATCCAAGTCTTTTAAAGCTTGAAGAGACCAATAAAGCTCTTTCAGACTTATGCATACTTGCAAAGGCATCGATTCATCTTCATATGCCCTATACTCGTGCATTTACTCTTGGCAAGGAGTTTGGAGACTCACTTCATCCTCGCGATAAAACAGCAGCGCCCCGTAAAGATGGCCGCCCGACAAGCGCCCATTTTAGCGATGCTATGCTTGTCTCGCTTCTTACCATTCAAAAAGCATTTGAAGAGGGAATACGAGATATATTTATTCCCGAAGTCGCACTGGGAATACGCGATGAATATGATCAGCTACTCTTTAAAAAGGAAAAAATTAGCTCTATTGAAGAAAAACTCCGTGAAATTTTTGGCATTGATACCTTTCTTTTAGGTCAAGTCTCAGATAGTGAGCTTGAAGAGCTTCTGAAAGCGCATAAAACAAATAGCTGGCTTGTAGAGCGCTACCTTAAGCTTCACGCCCTCCCAACTATTCAATTTTATGGAAGTGCTGCAAAGTCTACAGCAGCTGAAATGGCTTTAGGCTTTACAACGAGCCTGAGGATGTCTGCCTTCATTGGTATACCTGAGAGTTACTCAGTAGTCATTGAAAAAAATGAGGAGCTACTTGATACAGAATTTGTCGCTGAAGTACTCGCTGTTTTAATGGAGCGCAATAGAAATGGCCTTATCATAGAAAATGGAGCGACTCCAAAAGCTTTCTTTGAGGAGATAGCAGAAAAAGTTCCCGAAAATTTTGCCGGGATGCGCGCTTTTTTTGATAGAGGCATTTTTGCAAACTATAGTGCAAGAGAGCTTGTAGAGGCTGCATCAGATGTAGCCGCAGCAAGGGGATTAAAACGACATGGCATTACCTGGGAGGGTGAAAAGACTATTCGTGTGGCATCACTTCTTCAGTCTGATCTGCCTGGCGAGACTATTGCAGGCTTTCCTCTCAGACAGACAACAGGGCGCGATTATCCAGCGCTTGCCTTTACTGCAAGGTGCGCGCTCTTTTTACATAAAAATGTGACCCTTAGCCAGCTTGTACAGACAGTACTTCGTGCAAGAAAAATCCGTATACCTAATGCGCAGACGATTTTTTGGTGTGCAAAAGAGGAGCTTTGGAAGGCTATTTCCCCAGATGATCCGAAATTTTCTGTCGAAAAGACAATCCGCTGGGCGATAAAAAACATGGCCTCTGAATGCAAAGCAAAAATGATAGAGCAGGCGCGTCAAGGAATTGAAGCAGAAGTGCATGCGGCTGCTTGGAAGCGCGTTAAGAAGCATTCTACTGATGATGTCGTACATATGGTGTCAACGCTTTGCCCATCCCCATCTCAAAGGCCTTGGGACCTTTATGATAAGCCCCAAGGAGCGTCAGGATTTGATCTTAGAAACTATTATTACGATTTATTACTACGGATAGGTCTTGTCGATAACAATCTCTCTTTTGAATCTCAGAAGCGTATTAGCGATACAATAGGCCGCACTGTAGGAATGGTTGGAGGAGTTGATTTGGCAGAAAAAGCTGCCCTTCATCAAGTTGGCTTCCATAACCATCAACAAACTGTGCAGATGCATGTTCGAGAAGAGAGGGATCTTGGTGCAGATACCCGCACACGATTTGAGCGCTATGATGCAAATGATAGCCTCGAGAATGAAGAAAAAATGTGTGAAAGCGTGCAGCGCTTTACAGTGCCTGGAATTGATCAGTCTAAGCTTCCCACATTTTACATTCCATCAATCGAGCGACTATCGCCCCGAATGGATTGGAAAGAGGCTATAAAGCTTCTTTCGCACATGCTTATTTTCCAGGCAAATGATGGTACATGGAGGTTTCATGTCCTTACAGAAGCGGGCGCTCGCTTTTACGTGCAAGATATGCGTAAATTCCACAAGGTTTTTTACCCTGAGCTAAAAGCATTTGTAATAGGTTTTGGTAAAACCATACTCAATGCCACATTTAACATAACAAATGAAGAGTGTCATAGAATGCGAGATAGCATCCGCTTTCATCGCATAGTATCGCTCCTTACGATGATGAGTAATAGAACCTTTAATCCACATGATTTCCAGCATACAATTCGCGAGCTTGAATGGACAAGAGATGACTATAGGGCCTTTTGCAAATTTATTCGAAAGTCGCTGCCGCAAGGTGATGACTTTGCCCCCGAAAAATATGAAGCCGAGCTTTTCTCCAAGTAACATAACACCTAATGAGGGCCAGGCCCTCATCTGGCATTAGCCTCTTGCTTGAAAAATAAGGAGATTCTTGTGTAAGAAAAGGGATTATGGCTATTGAACACATTAATCTGCATTTGGTGTTGCTGCTTACCATTGGCTTTATGAGTGCAAGCCTTTTTGGCTATATTGCACTGAGGCTTAAGATGTCGGCTATTATCGGATACCTTGTTGGCGGCTTTTTAATAGGACCTTATTCGCCTGTTTTTGTTGCAAATCCACAACTTGCTGAGAGCCTTGCTGAAATTGGGGTAATTCTCATGATGTTTAGTGTTGGCATGCAGTTTCGTTGGCGCGATGTAATTAGATCAAAAAAGGTAACGATTCCAGGAGGTCTCTTACAGACGGCAGCGATAACCATGCTTGGACTTTTACTCTTTGTAGTATCGGGATTTAGTCTAGAAGCAGGGCTTGTCTTTGGTATCTGTTTAGGAGTTGCATCAACGGTTGTTTTAGTGAGACAGCTTATGGAAAATAGGCTTTTGCATACTCCTCAAGGAAAATTGTGCATGGGATGGCTTATTATTGAAGATAAGATTGCTGTTGTTTCCCTTTTGCTTCTTCCTCTTATTGCAAACGGGGAGTTTGGCGAGGGAAAGCTTCTTTTCAATGCAATAGGTGCTCTTCTCTACCTCTTTATTAAGTTTTTTTTGGTCATTTATTTACTCTATCTCGTAGGGAAGAGGATTGCCGGATTTGTAATTGAAAAGGTAGAGGCGACCTCCTCTCGAGAGCTTTTTACTATTACAATTCTAGCTCTTGCCTTTATGTTTACCGGATTTGCAAACCTCTGCGGCATATCAATCGTTATCGGCGCTTATTTAGCGGGTATTGTGATTGGCGAAATAAACATGCATGACAAAGTGACTGCCCATATCCTTCCGATAAAAGAGGCGTTTATTGTGCTTTTCTTCCTTGCTATGGGAATGCTTTTTGACGTCAGGGCAATTTTCTCACATTTCACGCTTTTTGCGCTAACTCTTGGCATCATCCTTGTTGCAAAGCCAGTATCTGCCTATTTCATCACAAAAGGCTTTAATAGGTCTAAAAAAGAGGCTTTAACAGTAGCATTTGCCCTTGCTCAAATAGGTGAGTTTTCCTTTATCCTTGCAGAAGAGGCCACCCGGTACAAGATTTTTCCCGATTACGCCTACGATCTGATCGTAGCTACAGCGCTCATATCAATTGCAATCAATCCATTTCTCTTTAAGCGCATCTCACAAGCTACTGAGGGCTAATAGGATCTCGAGCAATAATCTGTAGTATCAAAGAAGATGCTGTAGCAAAGACTTGCGGAGGTTGGTTTTCGATGATTTCCCCATCGTTATGGGTTGTGATGAAGTCATCTTGCGAGCGAATGTGGGTGATGTAGTGGCCGTCTTGCGAGGTAATGCCTGTACGCTCTATCGCTGCTATAACTTTACATGTAAGAAAATGTGTAGCTTTAGTTTTAACAGCCTTTGCATCTAACGTAAACTCTGTCAATGTAATCGTAGCATGGGGATCTAATGCTATCTCCGCCTGCGTCATAAAACCGTTATTATCGTGTGCGTCAAAATCATGTGCGCGTTTAATTGATACTTCAAAAAGGTGTGGGTAGTGGGTGACTCGTTCATGGCTATAAAAGGTGATTGGAGGAGCGTTTTCTAAAATCGCGCGGCCTTTCCTATATTCCCTGACACCTTCGATTTCGCTTTCTGCCATATAGGAGTCTTCTATAGAAAAGCGAATGTCGTGACTTGGTATGATGCGCAGTTTGTCTATAGTGTCTACTTTTCCCGGCTTTGAGATATTTTTGTCAAAAGAGCGATAGAGCTTAACGCAGTGAATCTCTTCCCGATTTGTTGTTTGGAAGTTATTTTCTAGCTGCTGGATAAATTCTTCAGCATCTCTTTGCCCTGACAAGAAGGTATAAAATGGGCTTTGAGCAATTGCCTGAGTCAGCTCTGCTAAGAGAGCGTCAATGACAGTCTGACTCCAGTTTTTTCTAAGTCCATCTACTATGCGAAAGAGCGCACTTCTGAGTATTTCCAGTTCTGGGTCATGTAGTTTTGTTGTAAGGAGCTTATCGTAGAACGGGGTAGCAGCAAAGTATTTGAGGCAGCTATTGAGCCAGCACCTTTTTTTTGATGGGTTAGGAAGGACTCGTTTAATCAAATCGGGTGCAATGAGCGTATCTTCTTGAGAGCTTGTCCTAATTTGAAAATTTTTAAGCTGCGGTTTTGGGCTTAAAAAGAATGTTTTATCTAATCTACGTTTAAAGACATAGCGGCCAAGGATGTTCATTCGATCGATAAGTTTTCTTTCGTTTTCACCGATAGCAAGCTTATTTGATTCAAAAAGCTCTGTTATTTTTGCAACTTGGGTCCTAAAGGATTCGTTTGAGCACTCACCAAATATAAAGATGATGATTTTTTCCCATAAGCTTCTCGCACGCTTTTGCTCAAATTGCATCACGCCATTTCGAGTTGCAAGAAAGATGTTTTTGGGATCTACGGCATGGAGCCTGTCCCAGCTTTGTAAAAGATGGTCAACGTCAATTCGCATGTTTAGAAAGTATCAAAGAGGAGAAATTTGCGCTACAAATATTTTACTTTACTTTTTATTAATAAATTAGTAGTATGTAGTTGATGATTTGAGGGGAATTTATTATGAAAGCAAATAAATCGCCAGAGAAAGATAAAAAAATCGAAAAAATTGTTCCGAAAAGAGTGCAAACCGCTGAAGGGCGGAGACGGGCAATGCTTCGTGATATGAAAGGTGCAAAGAAAAAGGTGGCGTGATACATTCACCTGTATGATTTTTTCACCAGATGAATGTTTTCGGCCACCTACTCGTTTTGCTCCCTGTATGATTGTCGTGCAGGCTCGTCTTGGTTCATCTCGTCTTCCGGGAAAAATTTTTAAAGAGGTGCTCGCAAAGCCGCTACTCTCTTATCAACTAGAGCGCCTAAGGCGCGTAAATGGTATTGAAGGCATAGTCATTGCCACAACAACCAATCCTAAAGATCAGCCTATTGTCGATTTCTGCACAAGAGAAGGCGTCCATTGTATACGTGGAAGTGAGGAAGATGTCCTTTCTCGATATATTGCAGCAATAGATGCCTTTGGCCTTGATGTCTGTATTCGCGTCACTTCAGACTGTCCCGTTATTGATCCAGATCTTATAGAGAAAGGGCTATCCTGTTTTAGAGAGCACTATGATCACTTAGACTATCTTTCAATATGTCATAAAAGAACCTTTGCCCACGGCATGGATTTTGAAATAGTTCGCTCAGATGCTCTTAAGCAAGCTTTTTACGATGCAAAAGATCCCTATGAGAAGGAACATGTTACGCCATACATTTGGCAGCGGCCAGATCAATTTCGACTTGCCAACATGCAGCAAGCAAGAGATGAATCCCATCACCGTCTTACAGTAGATACTGAAGAGGATTTTAAAGTAATCAAGCGCCTTCTAGAAGAGCTCTACCCAAAAAAACCAGAATTTACTATGAATGACTGCGTACGCTTTATGGAGAGTTATGATCGCCTTTGAACTTGCGCTTAGATCAAAAGAATATTCCAACATTTTGAACAGCTGGAGATCTGACGATGAGGCACGAAAAATGTCCCTTACACAGCATCTCATGTCAGAAGATGAGTTTTGGAATCATTATCAAAAGTATTTTTACTTAAGAGATCTTCCACCTCTTATAGCGCTTCTTGATGGAAAACGCGTCGCCTTTGTAGGGTTTGATCCCTATATGGATGCTGCGGCGATTTCAATCGCTCTTCCAAAAGAGCTGCGTGGTAAAGGTATCGGGACAAAAGTTCTGGAGGCAATTTCCCCCCTAGTCCAGGATGCTGGATATCGCAAGCTCTATGCTGAAATACGCCCAGAAAATAGCGCATCGATTCGCGCGTTTGAAAAAGCTGGATTTACCTTTGAAAAAGAGAGAGAAAAGCTCAAAGTTTTCTCTAAAACATTCGGGCATGCCTACATTCCTCAAAAGGCTTTTATTATTGCAGAAGCCGGATCCAACTGGCGCGTATCAGGAAATGATGCAAAAGACCTTCAGCAAGCCTATAAAATGATAGAAGTTGCAAAAGAGGCAGGAGCTGATGCTGTAAAATTTCAGGTCTTTCGTGCAAAGACGCTCTATGTTCCAAATGCCGGATCTGCCGAGTATATGGAAAAAATGGGCATACCCACAAAGATGGAAGATATCTTCGAAGAGCTCAGTATGCCTTATGAGATGATTCCAAAGCTTGCAAAGCGATCAGAGGAAGTGGGAATTGAGTTTATGGCAACGCCATTTTCAAAAGAGGATTTTTTAGCTGTAGATCCCTATGTAAAGAGGCATAAGATAGGCTCATATGAGCTTGGCCATATACGACTTCTTGAGCTTGCGGCCCAAAGTAAAAAGCCTCTTTATTTATCATGCGGCGTATCCAAAATTGAAGATATAGAATGGGCAGTATCATACTATCGCAAGATGGGGGGCAACGATCTTACACTTCTTCAATGCTGTGCTGAATATCCTGCGCAAAATAGCGGTATGCATCTTGCAGCAATTGCGTGGATGAGCTCCTACTTTCATCTGCCTACAGGATTATCTGATCATAGCATAGATCCTATCGTTGCACCTGTTGCAGCAGTTGCTTTTGGTGCTGTGGCAATAGAAAAACATTTTACCTTATCTAAACAACTTCCAGGGCCTGATCATTCATTTGCAGTTGAGCCAAATGAGCTTAAAGCTATGGTAGATGCAATAAGGCAAGCTGAGGTGATGGTTGGCTCTAAGATAAAGCAGGTAGCAAAAGAGGAAATGGAGCTCTACTATTTTGCGCGAAGAGGCCTACAAGCAATTACTCCTATCAAGAAGGGAGAGCTGCTTGTCGAGGATAAAAATTTTGCAATTTTGCGGCCAGGAAAGCAAAAAATTGGCATTGCACCTCGCTACATCAACTCCGTTGCCGGAAAGGTTGCTACTCGAGATATTGCTCTTGGGGAAGGAATAGGTGAGCATGACTTCAAATAAACGAGAAATCATACGATTTCCTCTTTCTCAAAAGGTTCATGTAATACTTGACGAGCAGGGTGCATTTGATTTTCCCGCGGCCATTGAAGAAGAAGTCGAAGCTATTTGGCACGAGGCAAAGCAAAAGAAAAACCTTATCGACTCCACTCTTTTTTGCCTCACTTCTCACGACGAGGGCAAAATCACAGGCCGCTTTGTAAGCTATAGATACTATATTGCAAGTAGGCACAATCCCGAAATACAGAAGCTTTTAAAGATCTACCCGCTTGGAATAAGCGCTCTTTGTGTTTCAGATAACAACATACTCGTCGGCATTCGCGATAGCAAACTTGCCCACTTTCCAGGTTTTTATGAATGTGTTCCCTCCGGCAGCCTAGAGGCTCGAGCCTATATGCAGGGAGAAGTTGATTTTCTTGCCCAGGCAATGTGGGAGCTTGCGGAAGAGGCAAAAATTGCAGAAAATCACGTGCATGAAGTGAGATCTCTTGGACTCTACTTTAGTCCCGAGGATGAAATCTTTGATATTGGACTTCTCATCCGGGTCAAACTGTTAGAGCAGGAGCTTTTAGATTCTGATAGCCCTGAATATCCGCTCCTTCAGTGGCATACATTCGATGAATTTGAAGAAAAGCTACTCACGCATCACGACAAATTCGTTCCGCTTTCCAAATCGCTCTGGCAGACATTTCGAATAAGAGCTTAAGTTGTAAATTTCTCATTGCAAAAAAAGGTTCATTTCTATTTTATTGCGAGTAAATATTTTGTAACCTCTAAGCTTGGAGAAATCTGGCGATGTTTAAAGGAAGATTCATTGTTTTAGGCCTACTCATACTCTCAAAACCAGTATTTGGAGAAGAGGAGCAATTGGAAGGTAAGCTGCGCAAAAAGATGATGAAGCATCACTCATCATCGTCTTCCTCATCTCAAAGCTGCAGAGTATGTCCACCAAGTGAAATGGGGCCGCCTGGCTATACAGGGCCAGAGGGTCATACAGGTGCAACAGGACCAACGGGTCCTGCGGGTCCTACTGGTCCTGCAGGAGGTCCAACAGGACCATCCGGTCCCACAGGCCCTAGCGGACCAATTGGTCCAACAGGCCCTAGTGCAGGAGCTGTCGGGCCTACAGGGCCTACAGGTGCTACCGGCCCTACAGGCCCTACAGGGCCTACAGGTGCTACCGGCCCTACCGGAAGCGTCACCCCTGGCGCTCAAGGTGCAACGGGACCGACCGGTCCTATAGGTCCTACAGGTGCGACAGGTCCTACCGGCCAAACCGGGCCGACAGGTTCCAATGGAGTCCAAGGTCCTACAACGATGAGCCTGCATTATCACTTTGGTGCGCATATTGCGTCTGGTATTCCTAGCCCAACTCCTCCTTTTCATACCTATCTTGTAGATTTTACTGCAGGAGCACCTAGTTCTTTTACCTCAACTGAAGGTGTGCCGCAAGGTACATTTTCAACTGCAAATACTGTTTCCGGCTATCTTTTGCTCCAGAACTATACTGGTGGAGTAACAGGTGTTGCTCTCTGGGACGTGGCGAGTTTGTTTAGTTTCGGAACATCCATTACACTTAATGTGGGCACGCCATATACCACATCTATTGGAACTGTCATTCCGATCCCCAAGCAGTCTATTCCGTCTATTGCTTTTGGACATGCGGTCGCTTTGGAAGTTATTGGAAGTAGCGGACCTGTAGATTGTACATGCGATTTGTTATTACAAAATTATTAAAATTTAGAGGATCTCACCAGTGAAACTTATATATCTTGCTATCATATCTTTTATAATGGCTCATCCGGTGCATGCATCTTCAGATTCTGATCGATGTATAGAATGTACACCAGGTCCAATGGGCCCTCGTGGCCCGGTAGGTCCGCAAGGTGTTACAGGAGAACATGGCGCTACAGGTGCAACAGGTCCTAGCGGTACCGCAACAGGGCCGACAGGACCATCAGGTCCAACTGGTCCTATCGGGCCTACTGGTCCAATAGGAATCGTAGGTGTTACAGGTCCAACTGGACCGACAGGTTCTCCTGGACCTACTGGGCCTACGGGGCCTGCCGGACAAACCGGTCCTACTGGACCTGCCGGCAGCGGCGGCATTGCTCCAACTGGTTCAACAGGTGCGACAGGGCAAAGAGGTGCTACAGGCGCGACCGGGCCAACAGGTCCTATAGGGCCTGCAGGAGCTGCAAATGGCGTGACAGGTGCAGCAGGATCAAACATAGCAAACTCAACCTATCATTTTGCTGGAAGAGTCAGTAGTAACAATAGTAATCCTGTTCCCCTTGTGGATAATTCTGAGACAGCAGCAATCTCTATCGGCGGCAGTTATGTTATGCCGATTTCAGGAAGCGGAACTACAATATCCGGTACTATCAATGTTATAGGTTTTTCGGGACAGTTAAATAGTGTCGATCTTTATCTTACAGATTCAACGGGATTAAAAATTAATCACGTTGTTTTATATAATTATGGCTTAAGTGCATCTAGCATGGCATCATTCAGCGGAGTAACGTTTAGTGGCTTACAACCACAAGTGGGGCGGGGTCTTATTCTAGAAGTGACTCCTGCTAGTAGTGATGTGCTTTCAGTGATGGTGAACCTTGTTATTCAGTAAGCTTTGCAAAATAGAGGATATGCGCAAAATGAAATTACTTTATCTTTTTGTCGGCTGCGGAGCCTTAGTGTCTATGCCCATTGAGGCTCAAGAAAACAATTCGGCTCGTAATGCCATACATGAACGAGATATAACTTCTTGCGCGAGCTGTCCTCCAGGTCCAATGGGTCCAAGAGGATTTACTGGTCCTAATGGAGTGACTGGCCCAACGGGAGCTCAGGGTGCGACCGGTGCAACCGGCCCTTCCGGCCCAACAGGTCCTACAGGTCCAACAGGTCCTACAGGCTTAAGGGGGCCTACAGGTCTTGGCGGCGGACCAACAGGACCTCAAGGTGCTCAAGGATCAATAGGTGCAACAGGTCCAACAGGACCATCATTTGCAGGCCCTCAAGGACCATCAATCACAGGTGCAACCGGCCCAACTGGCCCAACAGGATTAACTGGTGCGACAGGTGCAACTGGCGCCCGCGGTGCTACAGGCCCAACAGGGGCAACGGGTCCTACAGGTCCTGTTCAATATACAACGAGCTACTATTTTGCTTCATCGCACGACTGGGCTAACGCTAATCCAATTTATCTTACAGATACAATAACTACCGTTGCGACTTTGATAGCAACTCCCGGTGTTACACAATTTGCTCTTGGCGATTACACCCAAGTCTCCGGAGGTTTAGATTTAGTAGATGCAACTACATTGACAACTATAAGTTCTTTTCAGCTGTTAAGCATAAATCCGACACTTGGTGTTGTAGGTACTTATACGCTACAAGGACCAATAACTGGATCATTTCAACAAGATCAAATTGTTGCTATCGCTCCTACAGCTGTTGCGATTCCCGCAGGAAACCACATGGCAGTACAGGTTAATTTCCCTGCAGGCTTTACTCAGCCATGCGTCTTAGAGATGCATCTTAAGCTTTCTGAATAAAAATAGGCCCCTTTTTGAGGGGCCTATTGAGAGACTATCTACCTGAATGCGGCGTTTATCACGCCGCATTTTTTATTTATTGTATCATCCACGTTTCATTTATTGGAGCGTTTGTAGGGAGTGTTCCGCCAAATAGGATAAGTTGCTGAGATGATAGGTCGTATGAGAGTGAGGAAAAAGATCTTGGCGAGGGTGTTGTCGTAGTTGCAATTTCTGTCCAGCTCGTCCCATCAAAGCTATATGTATCATTAAGCATACTACCTCTTGTGGTGCCCCCAAAGAGAATCACGGCGTCGCGGATTGGATCATACGTGCAGCAAGCACCGCCTCGTGCTGATCCTGGTAGATCTTCACCCTGAGTCCAGTCAGATCCATTCCAGATCCAGGTGTCTTTGCGGTAGTTAAAATCTTGACCGAGTCCGCACGAGAGTATAAGTAGCTCTGATGAGCCATGCATGCTCATCGAGGCAGCAGCTCGAGGAGGAGGTGAATTTTGAGGAATAATTTCTTGCCAGGTAGATCCTGTAAATAACCAGGTGTCATTGTTGCATCCTGCAAGACCCATCCCGCCAAAAAGTAAAAGCTTTCCTGATGTAGGATCTATAGCCAGAGAGGCCATATAGCGGGGATTTGGAGCCATGTCTGTTGAAAGCTCTGTCCACTCGGTTCCATCCCACAGCCATGTATCTGCAAGAAGACCTGCTGTACTATATCCGCCAAAGAGAACTACCTTGCCGGAAACAGGGTCATATTCCATTGAAGCGGAATAACGTGCCGGTGGGGCATTTTCAGAGCTAAGCTTTGTCCAGGTTGCGCCGTCCCACTTCCAGAAATCGTTCAGTATTTGTCCTGAAGCTAAGGAGCCTCCAAAAAGAAAGAGCTCTCTTCGGGCTATATCGCAGCAGAGGTTTGGAACCGAGCGAGGCTGTGGAGATGTTGTAGGGGAAAGTTCTGACCAACTAGTACTGCTAAGAAGCTGAATCCCTTTTCGAGTTATTTCGTGACGCTCTACATCTTTATTTTCGATAGCATCAGCAAAGCTTGATATGCACGTAATGCCGGCAAACAGTGCTAAAAAATGTGTCATTATATCTCCTTAAACTTTAATTGCTATGTAAGAGATAGCAAATTAGAGTTTAAGGAGCAAG
>CAZEGK010000013.1:0-16964 GCA_964512205.1 uncultured bacterium
GCAGCAATATCTATCTTATCAACAGGTGATGTTGCAGCAATTTTCCTAACAACTTTGAGCAATTCACGATGGGCTCCGGGAGTAGCTTTTCCATATACATCATAAATGGTTCGTTCTGCGTCGGAAAAACGCCCATCAGCTAATGCTCGATCAATATCTGTTTGCGTTATTAGAGAACGAACAAATCGATCTCCTTCAACTTTTAGCTGTGCAGGTTGATTGGCTAAAAAAGGATTATAATTGTAAGACGCTACAGCAGGCTGCATACGACACTTCCTCATTTTTAGTCAGATAGTGTTATTCAGCCCCCAGTTTTCGGGCAAGAAATAAAAAGGGGGCTTAGCTTGGGTATCAGTAGCTTTTTTTGCTGATGAGGACGTCGTGGTCAAATTGCTGAATCAGCTTTGGCTTACCATCATCGTAGTATTTGTTGAACTTGCCATGGCGAAGACCGTTACTATATTCGGCCTCGAAGATTACGATGCCTTTTGGGGTCCATTGCCAGCACTTTCCATGTAGTTTGCCATGAAGGTAGGGATTTACGCAGGCTTTTCTCCCATTATCGAAATAAGTTATTTCATCCCCTTCGCGAAGATCATCGACAAAAGTGCACTCCTTGAAGAGGGCGCCGCTTGGAAAGTAATGGAGCATTTTGCCATTTTGCTTGCCGGATCGAAACTCCATGGTAACAAGCGTTGCGCCATTTGTGGCATAGATTGTCGTAAGGCCCTCTTTTTCACCATGAAGATAGCTAGTGCTGACAATTTTTGTGCCGGCTTCATTGTATTCAGAAACTTCACCATGAAGCTTTCCTGAAACATAGGTCGCTTCCTTAGCTTTTACCCTGCCAAAAACAGGATGTACAGGATAGAAAAGCTGGTAGAGGCCATCTGGCTGGTTGTTTGTAAAGTACTGCTTAATCTCCGAGCCATCGGGAAATTGCTGGTACATAAAACCGTCGAGATTGCCCATTTTGTATGAAGCTTCATAAATAACCTCGCCTGCCTCATTGTAGAGCGCTTTTTTGCCATCAAGAAGCCCATCCTTATAGACAAACTGTGCCTTCATCTTGCCATTTGGAAAATAACTCACCTGACGACCAGAAAGTTTGCCATCTTTGTAGGTGAGCTTTGTTGAAATCTCCCCGTTAGGATGATACTCCTTAGCATCATCTACAGGCTTTCCCTTCACATATTTATATTCTTTATGGAGGCTGCCATCTTCGTACCAGGTAAGGTATTCTCCGTCGACAACGCCTTGGACATGACGGGTGCGAAAGTGGGGTTTTCCGCTTTCATAGTATTCCTCTTCAAGACCCTCTTTCTGGCCCATGTTGTAATGGACCTTAGATTTGAGACCGCCTTTTGGATACCACTCCTGGTGATAGCCATGGGGAATACCCTCTGAAAACTCCTGCTCGACGAGACACTGTCCCTTCTCATTCCACTCCATCTGCTTACCATGAAAAGCGCCTGCCTTATAGTGTTTTGCAGAGGCCTGCTTCCCATTATTGAACCAGCGGTTTGCATTTCCATTTTTTTGGCCATCAGAATAGCTATAGTGGACCCATTTTTTGCCATCTTCATACCACTCTTCCTGAACACCTGTTCTCTTTCCCATCGTATACTGCACAGAAACTGCTAGGGCGCCTGATGGATAAAAGCTTTTTTGAAGTCCATCAAATAGGCCGTCCGTAAAATGAAATTGATTTTTGAGCTGGCCATTTGGATACCATTCGAGATAGGCACCTGTCTTTGGATAGTATTCTCGACACTTTGTCCCCTGTTCATCGCGCTCAACTATGGGAGAAGAAAGCTCGCCTGATTCCCCATAATTTGCCTCATAGAGTACTATCGTAGCCGCATTGTTTTTTCTATAATGGCGAGAGCGTGGAGTTCCGTTTGCAAATTCCTGCTCGCCGATAAGCATTGATTCACTATTCCAAAAGCATTCTACACCATTTTTTTTGCCAGAAACATAGTGCACCTTATGCTTTTCCTTACCATTTGGGTGGTATTCTGAAAGATAGCCATGAGGAACACCGTAGGCAAATTCCTGGGTCATCGCTATTTTTTGGTCGATGTAGTAGCTTGTAATGGCCGGTTTATTATTTTGGTTATGGAGCATGCCATGGAGGTAGTTTCGCACCTCTTGAACCTGCCCTGATTCATACCATGTAGTTGATCTTCCATTAAGAAGGCCATTTGTATAGGTAAGGAGCTTTTTCTTTTGCCCTGATGTGTAGTAGAGGGTGCGATCGAGATGCAAATAGCCATTTTTGTAATAGCCATCTTCTACAACATGCTCATCTTCATCTAAAATCTTATATGGGCCATGCTCAAAGTCATCTTTGAAGGAAAGTTGCTGCATGAGCTTGCCATTTGGATAAAACCACTGAAAAACTCCCTCCCTCTTTCCCTGTACATAGCGGCCCACTGATTGAATCGTTCCATCTTGGTAGTAGGTGAGAGAGTCTCCATGGATAGTGTCATCTTGGATATCATCTTCTGAAAATATGGTTCCTGTAGGATAGTAGTGGATAGACTTTACCACCTTGTCATTATCTAAAAACACCACCTCTTCAATCGAGCCGTCAGCGTGATTTGACTGAACCTTGTTGATCCACATAGGCTCAATAGCATAGAGAAATAGGGGAAGCACTAAGAATGTGAAGAGATATCGCATGGCATAACCTTTAAGCTAAAGCAACTTCTCGAACCTCTTTCGGAAGCTGCGTATTTGCAAAACATGAAACAAACTGCACGAGGCCCATAAGGACAAGAGCAGAGACTGCTGGATTTTCTGTGAAAAGGGTGGCTAAAAAGCCGCTGATTCCAAGCCCAAGGCTTTCTGAAAATATCCAGACAAAACCCATCAAAAAGCTCGCAATAACGCCTCTATGCTGCGGCACCATCTGCTGGCCAAGAGCCCATATGAGAGGCGGTACGCTACCCATCATAGCTCCAAGCATAAAGAGAAGGGAAAAAAGAAGAGATGGATCAAGAACAACCGGCGAGCAAAGGAGGTAAAATGAGAGCAGTGTAAGCAAGGATGTAGAGAGTATAACCTTGCGCGTTGATGTTTTATCCGCAATAAAGCCAAATAAAATTGGGCCCACTGTAGCCCCTACCATCAAAACAAGATGGCCTCCCCCAAATACTATCCAAGACTCATACTGGCGCTCCAAAAGATAATCAGGGAGCAAAAAGACGAGCGACCAAAGCACAATTTGATTGCCAAGCATGCTGATGTAAAGCGCCCTAAGCTCTTTTATCCGCAAAAACTTCATATAGAGCGTGAGGGATTTTGTTTTTTCCTTCTGGCCACTCTGTGATGTGCTTTTTGTACGAAAATAAAAAAAAGCAGCTACAGCAAGCAAAATAGAGGGCAGCGCAAGAATGCCTGTAGAGCCCTGATAGGTTTCATATGTCCATGAAAAAATAAGCTGACTTACACCAAGCCCCATCATACCAGATGCTGTAAAAATGCCCATTATCGTGCTTCTCTTTGTGGTCGGGAGCGCTGCTAATATGCTTGCAGCTGTAGGGTGAAAGGCAGCAGAGCCAAGGCAGGTAAACATAAACAGCATAAAGAAGACAATATAGCTTGTGGTATAGCTGAAAAAGCAGGCTGCCGACCCGAATGCTATCCCAAATAGCAGCAAATGACGCTGATAGCCCTTATCGGAAAGCGTACCAAAAGTAGCCTGAAGCCCCTCTCCAACAATGACGCAGCCTGCCGCAAGGAGCCCTGCAAGGGCAATATCAAGCCCTGCCATAGTCTTAAAGACCGGCCATATGCCTAGCATGAAGTCGACCAAAAAATGGCCCAAAGTTATATATAAAAGCTGTTTTATCATAAGAGCATCCATTTTACCAAAAAATTCCTTTTCCGTGGGTTTTTTTAAGCCTATCGAGGCTCGTTGTTATATTTTTAAGTTGACAAAAAGAGAGGGCATAGCAAATAGAAAGGCTAAATAAACAATAAAAAAAGATTAGAATATGCAGACGGTAACTGACTCCCTTGAAACCAAGACACTTCGCTCCCCAAAACCAATAGATATGTCGAGAGTATGCAGTATAATCCTTGGTGGCGGTCAAGGAACTCGGCTCTTTCCTCTTACAAAAAGAAACTGCAAACCGGCAATACTATTTGGTGGAAGATATCGTTTAGTTGATGTCCCCCTTTCTAACTCACTCAATTCATTAATAAAAAAGAACTATATCGTAACACAATTTCTCTCCACCTCACTCCATCAACATATTCTTCAAGCCTGGAGAAATGCAGGGACCATCGAAATACTCGGCGCAGAGCAAAAACCCGGTAAAAACGTCTGGTTTCAGGGCACAGCAGATGCCATCAGACAAAACCTTGAATATCTTATCGAAACACCGGCTGATTACTTTCTGATACTTTCAGGCGATCAGCTCTACCACATGAACTTTCAGCACATGGTAGAGACTGCCCAAGAAAAAGATGTCGATGTTTTAGTTGCCACCTTGCCCGTAACGAGAAAGGATGCGAAGCGCATGGGCATTATGAAAATTGATGAAGACCAGCACATAATTGATTTTTATGAAAAGCCGCAAGACGATGCCATACTCGATCGCTTTACGACAGCAAACAACACACTTCTTGGTTCAATGGGTATCTACCTTTTTAAACGATCAAGCCTCCTAAAACTTCTTCTCGAAGACATGAGAGATGATTTTGGCAAACATCTCATTCCTACAAAAGTTGGGCAGGGAAGTATCGCCGCCTATATCCATAACGGCTACTGGGAAGATATCGGCACAATAGAGTCCTTCTACGAAGCAAACATTGCCCTAACAAAACAAAATCCCCCATTTAATCTCTATGACGAGGGATACCCGATCGCTACTATGCACTCATGCCTTCCGGGAACAAGACTTTTTAATACACAGCTCTCAGATTCAATAGTATGTGAAGGATCACACATCGAGGCTGCCTCCATCGCAAATAGCATCCTTGGACAAAGAAGCGTAGTTCTTAAAGATACAGTCATCGAAAGCTCATACGTAATGGGTAATGACTTCTACCAGCTCCCTAATAGAGACTCCCATGGCCTTCCTGAGAGACTTACGATTGAAGAGGGCTGCGTCATTCAGCGCGCCATAATCGATAAAAATGTACATATCGGAAGAGGCGTTAAGCTGATAAACAAAAATAAGCTCCGCGAATATGATGGCCCAGGAATCTTTATACGAGACGGTATCATCGTTGTTCCGCGTGGTTCGACTATTCCTCCGGGATTTGTGCTTTAA
Source organism: uncultured bacterium (assembly GCA_964512205.1). Lineage (GTDB taxonomy): Bacteria > Chlamydiota > Chlamydiia > Chlamydiales > FEN-1388 > SZAS-7. The sequence goes on from CAZEGK010000013.1 coordinate 5,286, forward strand.
AATAAAGACCCCCTTAGAAGATACTTTGCTCGTAGACTCTACTGGAAACAATCGAATTTATGACTATTTGGGCAATTGCAGATCTTCACCTTTCATTTGGCGTTACCGGCAAGGAAATGCATGTCTTTGGCCCTGAATGGCAAGATCATGATAAGAAAATTAAAGCCTTTTGGGATGAACATGTCTCAAAGGATGATCTTGTGCTTATTCCCGGTGATATCTCCTGGGCAATGAACTTAGAAGAAGCAAAGCCGGATCTTGACTGGATTCATGAACGACCCGGCACAAAAGTGATCATCCGCGGCAATCACGATTACTGGTGCTCCGCTCCCACAAAAGTGCGAAAGGCCCTTCCACCCTCCATTCACCTTATTTGGTCTGATGCCTATCTTTGGAATGATGTTGCCATATGCGGTACAAGGCTCTGGGATAGTCCGGAATATGACTTTGGTGCATTCATCGAGATGAAAAAGCCCATTAAAGAAGGGGCAAAAGATAAACCTCCTGAAGAACAAGAAAGCGTCTTTAGACGAGAGATCATGCGACTTGAGTCTTCCCTTAATGCCTTAGATAAAAATGCAAGGCTCAAAATTGCAATGGTGCATTATCCACCAATAAGCGCAGATCTTAGACCATCTACAGTTTCCTCGCTTCTTGAAAAAGCGAAAGTGAGTATCTGTGTATTTGGACATCTCCATAGCGTTCGGCCAGAATCTATGCTTTTCGGCACAAAAGATGGCATCGCCTATCACTTTGTCGCCTGTGACTGGCTCGGTTTCAAGCTTTTAAAGATTGCATAAAAAAATCTTGTAGATATAATCGCGCTAAAGACCATTTTTGGAGGTTTTAATGAAACAGGCGCGCCTTTTTTCAGCAATCATGCTACTTGCCATGTCTTTTAGCATATGCGCTCAAGCTGATAGATCATCATCCTCAGACACTCTTCGAAGAGTAAAATCAGGATCAGTACCCGTATATCTCATTTCGCAAGAAGACATCCCCGCAGTGATCAAACATCCTGGTGAATATATCCTTGCCAAAAGCGTAAAATATTCAGGATCCCATTCGGCAATTACTATTGCTGCAAATAACGTAAAGCTGAATCTAAGAAATTGTTCAATCATCCTCGAAAATTCAGATGCTACAGGAATTTCAATCATCGACTCTTCTGAAGTTGTCATAGAAGCTGATGCCATCGTAAACATCTGCCATAAAGAGCAGCATGGCAATGGTATCCATGTATGCAAATCTTCTGATGTACAGCTGCAAAATGTCTACACAAAACATCACCATAATGGCATTTTAGTCACCGAATCAAGAAATGTGTCTATTGTAGGCTCAGAATTTTTTCATCCATGGCATTCAGGTGTAACAGTAAAACACTCTATAGATGTTTCTATCGATAATTGTGAATTTGAAGGCAGCAAAAGAAATGGCCTTGTCTTTTCTAACTGCAACCGCGATTGCAGGGTAACCAACTCAAAGTTTCCCTATGCTCAGCAGACAAATATGCTTGTAGAACAAATCACCGGTATGATGGTAGCAAACTGCTCCTTTACTGACCTTGGCGGCGACTCCTGCAAAACAAATATCGTTCAATTTGGTGATGTAGTAAATGACGATCAAATTGCGAGAGACATTATCTTTGAAAACTGCACAATTACGAATAGAGCCGGCGAAAATACAAATACCAACATTGAAGGCCTAGCCCTTGTGAACGTCGCAGGAATGATTATAGATTCTTGCATTATCGACATCGATAATACAGGCTCAAATCAAGAAGATGACCTCTCAGCGATTCACATTGGCGATGGCTCTGGTCTAAACGTAGGATCCGATATTGTCATTAGAAATTCGATTGTTGAAGGACCTGCTATGAATGGCATCTATCCTGATGTTGGCAGCTTCAATATTGTAATAGATAATGTCTCGGTATCAAATGCCCTCAAAAATGGCATCTTCCTTGCAGGAACTAGTGCTAGCGTTGTAAAAAACAGCACTATCACAAACAATGGTACTAATGGGATCTTTGTTGGTGAAGAAAGTCAAAACAACCTCATCGTCAATAACTTTGCTACGTCAAACGGCCACTCAATTATTGAAGATAGCAGCCTACCTCAAGGTGCTGGCATCGGCTTTGATGAGAGCGCATCAGACAATCTCGTACAAAACAACCAAGCATTTGCTAATGAAGGAATGAGCTTCCAAGACTTTGGAACACACAACTTCTCTACAGGCAATAGCTCTTTCTAACTAAAGCAAAAACCCCTTTGTGCCGATTGACACGAAGGGGTTTTATGTTAGTGCATTCTTTAAAGAAATAAGGTCTTTGTCTTCTTTTGAGAAGGGTCTCGAATTATTTTTTCGCATTTCATAGAGCGCCTCAAGAGCCATTCCCTTTTCATGCATGTCAAGGGAATGAAAGATATCGCCTGCGATATGGATAAGCTCTAAAAGCTCATCTTCTGTCTCTACAAGGGAAACTGTCCGCATAGCTACATGACGAAAAAGCTCATGATCTGGAAGGCTAATGAGATAGGCAAGCACATCGAGGTTAAATTCAATATCCTGGGAAGACTGCTCCTGTCTAAAGAGCTTGGCTACAAGTTCATGACCCTTCCTAATATCGCGTACTCCGATAATGCGAGCATGGAGCAAGTCAAACCACTTCTTTTCCGGCATATAGGGATAGAACTTTTCAAGGAGATCTTCGGCATAGGCATAATCTTGATGGTCAATAAGATCACTTAAGTAATCTATCATAAAAGACTGAACGTCATTTGCCAGATATTCTGCCACGGCATCATAGATAGCATCTCTGGAAAGCCCTTGGTCAACATTTTCCTCTAGCGCGTTATGAAAGCTCGCTAAAGCATCTTCAAGCTCTTCGCTCTTTTCTTCGCCCTGATCATACATAAATATTTGATGATCAAGTTCGTCGCAGATTATAGAGACACTCTGCTTATCATTTGCAAGCCTTCTCCAAAGCTCAAAGACGATAAGATAGAGCTCCCCATGCTCCTCTTCGCTATCGGAGACAAGGTGATCAAATAACTCTTCCGGACTATCGTAGGCGTCAGCAAAAGCTAAAAAGCTCACTTTTTCAAAAACAAAATCAAAATTTTGCATTTTTTGAAAAAGGGCCTCAGTAGACATGGCGCGATAATCTGCAACCTTCCAGGACTCTTCGGCCATGGATGGATTTTGCAGATAATTCATTCGCAAAGAATTATATAATGCCTTCGGTGAAATACTCATAGCAATACATATTGCCACTCAACAAAATTATAATTCAATTACTTTGTTATATACACTTTAAAAATAAAGGGCGATGCTGCGCTATCGCTCATTGTATTTGTATTTGGCAGCGTGCTTTGAATGCCGCCCACAATATAGCCTACATGTGTTCTGCCTTTAGGAAGCTCGTCAAATTTTATAACATAATTTTCATAGGCGGGGATGTCAGATTTTGGAAAATACATAGCACCGGCACCGAAAAGAAGCGGGTTTCCAGGGTTAGATTGGGTCGAAATAATCTCAGGAAAGGTCGCATCCATCAAATACTGGGTCTGAACGCCCTGGCAATCTCGCTTTATAGAGGTAATTTGATTAATAAAAGGAATTTCTGAGTCTGTTTGGAATGCTCCATCAGCAAAATAGCCATAGCTTAATCCTCCAAAAAGAATTGTATACATATCTTTATTCTTTTTTGAATAAAGGCCCAGCGTCGAGGAGACGTAATTATTCATGCCCTGTTTAAGTGAATGGTAGGAATTGGGGTTTTCCATTGTAGGCTCGCCATTTGCCTTAATGTGGACAGGAACAGTCCAAATGCCGCTTGTCTCTGTAAAGACGCCAGAATAGGCCATAAGAGAGGGCCTCTCCTTGCCATCTCTCTGCTCTATAATTGGTACAACGTTAAGATCTCTTCTACGAAAAGCAGGCTCTGGATTTTCTGGAATCGGGTCCTTAATTGAAACTGAAAGATTTTTTCCATCGTCATGGATTACAAATCTACGTACCTGATAAGTGTAATCACCATTGGAAGCATCATGATAAAAACCTGCAAAATTCTGTCCGAAAATGAGAAGCGTTGGATTATTCTCAATCTGAAACATATCCCCGCCAGTAACCTGAAGGGCAGCATTATGGGTTTGGCGAATGTAGTGGTCTGCAGTATGCGCACTTTCAAATTGCACCCATTTGATGATGCCCGGAAGATTTATGGCGCTTAGCGTATCTTTTGTAGAAAATTCGCCCGTTTCAGTAATTACGCCGTAGCCTCCTGTGATGTAGAGCGTATCTCCTTTTTGGTAAAACTGAGAACTCGTAACGGAGAGACTATCAATCATCTCCTGATCGACATCAAGCGGTCTTGAATAGGTTTTTTTATTGTGATAGTCTATCACAAAGATACTTGTATTTTGAAGGTCTGGCGGAAAGTTATCATCGCCTGCCCCAAAGCCATGCATGCCATTAATTCTTCCACCAACAATCACCCACTTGCCATCAAAATTTGCAAAAGCTCCTGAGTGAAGGCCTACAGGGAGCTCATATTCTGCTTTTGTAAGCTCTACGCTATATGGCAAACTCTTTTGCGGCAAAATAACGCTTACAAACTCTGTCTGATTGTTTGCAAATAGACACGAGCTTAGGATAGAAAATAGACATACAACTCTTTTCATAGAACCTCTTTTAAATAATTCTTGCATATTCCTTTGCAATATAGCCCTCTTCCCCATTTTGCGCGCGCACCTTGATCCAGTTTCCACCCTCTGAGACATCAAGCACACGAAGCGAGCTGCCTACAAGAATTGGCGATCCTACAACCGGGGCATACTGATCTCCTGCATCCCTTCGTAAAGCAACAGGCCTTATGCAGATCGCTTCCGGAGCACTTAAATAATCGCTCCAAATGATGCTGGAAAATAAAATCGCTGCAATCCACAAGGCTAGTATTGCAAGCTGTTTAAGCACCCCTTGCGGCATCCAGAGATGGATAGAAAGAAGCGTAAAGGCGGCAAAAAGCATCAAGAGAGTCGCTACCGCCTTCTCATTATGAGAAAGCTTTGTGTGAAAGAAGAGTATATAGCTCTCCATAAAGCCGGACTGTTTTTTGGGAAGCCCCACCTTTTGCAGGGTGATATTGAGATTTCCAAGAGCTGCATCAAATCGCGGATTTTCCTTAAGCGCTTTATTGTAATAGAGTATTGCAAGGCCATACTCATGAAGCTGGTAGTAGCAATTGGCAATGTCATACAAAAGCTGATATGACGGATGGTCTGTTTCCTGTTGAAGATACAGAGAAAGCGCATCATTAAAGGCGGCCTTTCGCTCCGCAGCATTTGTTGCCTTTTCTCCGGCCCGATAGCGCAAAAATGCCCTATCTTCTCCCATAAGAAGCCCAGAACAAAACAAAATCGCTAAAAGTAAATATCGTGTCATCATTTCATTCTATGGTAAAGCTGTGAAGCTTCGTTTATAATCTCGCTCATTTCAAGCTGCGTCTCTAAGCCTGTAAATCTCTTTTGCTCAATAGAGAGCAAAAGGTTGCGAATCTCCCCCTCTATCCCCTCTTTAGAAAGCTCTTCCGGCGCCATATCGGGCTTTTGAGTAATATGCATCTCATAGAGTCTCAACAATAGGGCACGTCTTAAAAGCTTACAGCAGGTATTTGGATCCTTTTTTTGCTTGATAGCTTCAAGAATAATATCTCGACTCTTTTGTCCCTTTGCCTCCGCCTCTAGAGAAAGTTTTTTGAACAACTTTTGTGCAGCAAGTATTCCAAATAAAAAGATAGCCGTATAGACAAGCAAAATGTCTTGAAGATGTTTTGCACTAAGATCTGCAGTTTGCAATTCTATATTGGTTTGCACTTCAATAGGCCAGACAGGCGGCGGCATGCCGTCCATATTTGGCTCGTCCCTTTCAGCAGCCTTAGATCCCCTCACAGATATTGCTATAGGATCACTTTTCTTTACCATGTAGCCCTTTGAATTTGGATCAAACGATGAAAACTCTATAGATGGAATCATCTTGGCTTCTGCCGTAATAGGCCGCAGATTAACAGTGAACACCTTCTGCCCATTTTTCATCTCACCTACCGGTGCAAGATCACTCAATCGGAAGACGTCCTTAAATCCTGGTTGCAAGCTAAGATCCGGAAAGCTCACCGTGTTATAGTCGCCAGTTCCGGAAACTGTCACTTCAAGCGTGATTTTTTCTCCAATATTGACGCTTGTAGGACCTGCTGCTCGCACGCCCCAATAAAAACCCCCTATTGCTCCATTGAAAAATTGCGGTTTGCCCTCTTTTGGAAAAGGTAGAATTTGAACATCAAGACTCGGGGCTGCAGCTTGAAGCGTTGACTGTGAGACGATTTTATTTCCATAGGCATCTTTTCCATAGACATACCCCTCAATTGAAGAGGGACCTGAGCTAAAGGTTCCTGGATTTAATGCTACAGCTTGCTGAGAGATAATTTGGACAGTTACATCTCCCTCCAATGCGTTGTCAATCTTTGGAGCACCGACTGTCCTAAAGCCTGGAAATTCTAGAAGTGGAAGATTTTCCTTTGTAAGCTGAATGGGATTACGAAAGGAAATAAAATACTGAAACGTTACCTTTTGGCCTGGATAAAAGGGCCCCTTTTCTAGCACTCTTGCCTGAAGTCCAAGCTGATCTGATGAAACAGCACTTCCCGTAACTTCAAAGGAGATAGGAGCAGAGCGAATGAGAGAGTCTCCAACATGCACCTGAACAGAGGGAAAAAGATAGAGTCCCTTTGCCTTACCCGGCAAGCTAAAGCTATATTTTGAAAGAATTAGGGTATCTTTGTCGACAGCAGCCCTTCCTGCAGGAAAGGACTCTTCTACTTTAGCTACCTTGAGCGGCTGTCCATCGACAGTAAAGCTTGATTCATTGATTTGTTGCCACGAGAGCCGTAAAATCGAGATTTGACCCTGAATGGGACTACTTGGCGAGCTTGCAGGAATCTCCACAGAAATTTTTGCAGGCATAGCCGCATGAAGAAGCGATGAATAGAAAAGTAAAATAGAGAGCCACTTGCAAAGCATTTGCACCATCTCAAGCTTTTGCATCTTTGTAAAAGGTTATTTAATTCATGTCAATAATAGGTGAGATTGCTAGAATAAAGCATATGAAATATCTATGGTTATTACTCTTTCCCTGCCTGCTTTCTGCTGCTCTTCCAATTGATGTGTCGAGCACAAGTGCCCTTTTGATAAATAGTAAAACAGGCAAAGTGCTGTACGAAAAAAATGCATCAGAAAAGATGTATCCTGCAAGCTGCACGAAAATCGCTTTTGCGCTCTATGCCATCAAGTTTTACAAACACCTCTTCGAAAAGCGACTTATATGCTCACATAATGCCGTGAAGGCACTTTCAGAAGCGCAAAAGAGCAAAGACAACTACAACCTTGTTCCGTCATACGTACTCGAACATGACGCCTCTCACATGGGTTTAAAAGTAGGAGAGGAGATGCGCTTTTACGACCTTTTGGAAGCGACCATGATTGTTTCTGCAGATGACGCATCTAATGTGCTCGCAGAGGTGATGGGAAATGGCTCTATCGAAAAATGTGTAGAGGATGTAAATCGCTTTGTACGCTCCCTTGGCTGCAAAAACACCCTCTTTAAAAACCCCCATGGCCTCCACCACCCAGAACATGTGACATCAGCATATGACCTAGCACTACTTTGTCAAGAAGCACTCAAAGAGCCTCTTTTTTGTGAAATGATGAAGAAAACAAGGTTTCTAAGACCCAAGACGAACAAGCAAAAAGAGGTGCACCTAGCCACTACAAATCGTCTTATGATGAAAAGCAGCCCTCACTATTTTGCACCGGCTGCAGGGATCAAAACAGGCTATCACCGAAGAGCTGGCCACTGCCTTGCAACTCATGCAACAAAAGGCGACCGCTCGCTTATTTCTGTCATACTCCAGTCGCCGTCGAGGGATGATCGCTTTAAAGATGCAAAACGGCTTTTTGAAGTGGCTTTTGGGGAAAACAAACTAACAAAGACTGTTGTTCCAGCAGGAAGACAAAGCTTTACGAGAGAACTATCCGGAGCAAAGACCATCTTAGAGACAGAAACTCAAGAGCCTCTCATATACAGCTTCTTTCCTTCTGAAGAGCCTCATTTTCGCTGCCAACTTGTTTGGAAAGATGTAGAGCTCCCCCTTGCAAAGGGAACAGAAGTTGGAGAAATTCATCTCTACGCAGATGGCATCCTTGTAAAGAAGGCAAGCCTTTATGCTGTAAATGGAGTGGAAAAACGATTCATGCTTTCGATGCCGATTATCATCGGCATCATAAGCATAGTTCTGGTTGCAATTATTCTTTATGCAAGAGCTGGAGCTGGACGTGGACGCTCTACGGGATACTCGTAAGCATATACTGGCGAAAACTTCGGTGTTCTTGTCAAATTGAATGGCAAGAAGGTAAAGAGGTTTGCAAAACCAAGTGTTGTGTAACCAAGCACAGCAGCTCCAAGACCACGGATAATATTAAGTGCACCATGGATTGTATGCTCTGAGCCATACTTTGTAATCTTTTTAAGACTTAAAATTGTCTCTTTGTTTGGACTTCTTTTGCAATGTTCAATTCCCTGGCCGATTAAGCCGACAAGCGATGTTGCAGAACCTGCGACAGCCTGAATGACGCCGAGCTTAACGCGAACGACACCGCTAAAAAAAGAAATGATAGGAAAAGATTCCGCAACGTTAAAGCCAGTTTCAACAACCGTACATGCTTTATTAATTGATTTCATTATACTCATGAATAACACTCCAATTATTATAATAAAGAATATTATACAAAATGTTATAATTTGTGTCTACCATTAAATACTATTTTCTTTGCAACTTCAACAGTAAAAGCATATGCACATACAATGAGTGTCAAATACCCATAAAAAATCGCCGGGAGAGGCGAAAGGCCAAGCGCAGGGGCTAGAGGAGTAAAGGCGAGTACTGAAGTAAAAAAGACAACAGCTAGGCAAGTTACAAGAAGATACTTACTAGGCATGCTCATATAAAAGGGACGAGCTGTGCGGATCACAAGCACAATAAGCGTAGCAGATACGACAGATTCTAAAAACCAGCCGGTCCGAAATTCAATCTCTGTAGCATGCAATGCCCATATCAAACAAGCAAAGGTAGCATAGTCAAATAGAGAGCTTATCAAGCCAAAAATTAACATAAACTTTCTGATAAAGTGCACATTCCACCTCAGCGGCTTCTCAAGCATTTCCTTATCGACACTATCTGTTGCAATGGTCATTTCAGGAAAATCGGTGAGAAGGTTCGTAAGGAGCACCTGTTTTGGCAGGAGCGGAAGAAAGGGCAAAAAGAGGGAAGCGCCCGCCATGCTGAACATATTGCCGAAGTTTGCACTTGTCGACATAAAGACATACTTCAACGTATTTGCAAAGGTCATTCTACCCGCTAAAACCCCGTCTCGAAGCACTAAAAGGTCATGTTTTAAGAGCACAATATCAGCAACTTCCTTTGCGGCATCAGCTGCCCCATCGACAGATATACTCACATCTGCCGTATGAAGAGCCGTGACATCATTAATGCCATCTCCAATGTAGCCTACAACATTTCCGGCTCTTCTGAGCGCAAGTATTATTCGCTCCTTTTGATTTGGCTCGATCTCTGCAAAAATCGTGCATTTTGAAACAAGATGTCCTAATGCCCGGTCATTTAATTGATTTACTTTAGATCCGGTCGTTACCCTATCACAAGGGATGCCGATTTTTTTTGCGATATTTTGGGAGGCTGTAAGATTATCCCCTGAAATGATTTTAAGAGCTATCCCAAGCTGATTGAGCTTTTGTATAGCCACTTCAACACCCTCTTTTGGAGGGTTTGAGAAGAGTAAAAACCCTAAAAATAGAAGATCTTGCTCTTTGCAATCCCTTTCCTTTTTGTACGCAACAGCAAGGACGCGAAAGCCCTCATTGGCATACTCTATAAAGCGCTCTTCAAGTGCGTGTCTGTCGAGAGGAACTTCATTTCCTGATTCATTTTCGCATGCTTTGCAACAGGCAAGAACCTCTTTAAAAGCGCCCTTTGTGATAAAAAGGGCGGCATCTTCCTTTTCGACGCTAACACTTAGCCTTTTTCGTTGAAAATCGTAGGGAATTTCATCTCTCTTCTTCCATCCCTCTACATCTTGGTGCGCATCTTTTAGCAAGCACTCATCAATTGTATTTTTGTATCCTGTCTGAAGCATACTATTGAGTGTTGCAAAAAGATGAACCTTATCACTTTTTTTACCATCGATACCTACTGTCCTCTCGAGAGTAATATCTGTGGTTGTAAGGGTGCCTGTTTTATCAGCACAAAGGACATTCATGCTCCCAAAGTTTTCAATTGCCGGAAGGCGCTTTACAATCACCTTCTTCTTTGCCATTATTTTTGCCCCGTGGGCAAGGTTTATGCTTATGATCGCCGGAAGTAGCTGCGGAGTAAGGCCAACAGCTAGCGCTAAACTAAAGAGCATCGATTCAACAGGTGCTCGTCCAAGATAGACATTGCAGCCAAAGATAATCACAAGCAATATGAGCGTAATTTCGCCTAAGAAGTAGCCAAATTGGCGTATTCCATGTTCAAATTCAGTCATAGGGGGAAGATAGGTAAGCCTAGTCGAAATTTTCCCAAATTCAGTTTTAACACCCGTTACTACAACTTCAGCTTTTGCAACGCCGCTTACAACATGCGTTCCCATAAAAAGCATATCTGTTCTTTTGGCTATGGGAAGATTCTCTGGCAGACTGCCCGGAGACTTTTCTGCATAAAAACCCTCTCCTGTAAGAGATGCTTCATCAACAAAGAGCCTCGAGGCTTCAAGGAGCCTGCAATCTGCCGGCACTACACTACCCGCCTTTAAAAGCACAACATCCCCCGGCACCACCTCATCAATAGGAATCTCTTGGCACACCCCATCTCGCTCTACTTCTGTTTTAATCCGCACGATATCGAGCAGCTTTTCCATGCTTTTAAGCGCTCCCCGCTCCTGAAAAAAGGTTAAGGTTGCACTTGCAAAGATAATAAAAAAGATAATCAGGGCATCTGTCTTATCATAAAGAATAAGTGAGAGAATGGCTGCAAAAAGCAGCATATAGATAAGAGGGGAATTTATCTGGTCAAAAAAAAGCTTAAACGCCCCTCTACTCTTTTTAAAATGAAGGACATTTTTGCCATATGTTTTGAGTCTTTGTTTTGCCTCTTTTTGGCTCAGCCCCTTCATCAGTATAAAATCCTTGGATAGACCCTTGTTGCAATGAGAGAAAGGAAAATAAAAAAGAGAAGACTTATTCCAAAATCAACTAGCAGCCCAAAATGGGCTACCTCGTTTTGTATCATAAGGGCGCGCAAGGCATCGACTTGATAAGTAAGCGGGTTACATCTTGATAGTACATGGATCCACTTTGGCATGCTATCTAGAGGATAGAGCGCATTGCTCGCAAAAAAAAATGGCATTGTTAGCAGCTGTCCTATCCCCATAAACCGCTCTCTTTTCTTTACTATACTCGCTACGATTAAGGATAGTGTAGAAAACATCGCAGCTACGATGACCACCATACATGCCACCCCTAAAACCGAAAAGGGATCTACACGCACATCAATGCCGATAAGAAGAGAAAGCA